>NZ_JBVVPV010000020.1:0-105988 GCF_055811735.1 Mesorhizobium sp. WSM4850
GGGGGGGGGGGGGGGGGGGGGGGGGGGGGGCGGGGGGGGGGGGGGGGGGGGGGGGTGGGGGGGGGGGGGGGGGGGGGGCCGCCCCCCCCCCCCCCCCCCCCCCCCCCCCCGCCCCGGCGCCCCCCCCCCCCCCCCCGCCTCTGCCCCGCTTTGCGGGGGCGAGGAACCGCCATTCCGCGACGCTACCATCAAAACCTCGGAATATCCGGAAACGCCGTCTGGCCGCGATGCACGTGCATGCGTCCGAGCTCGGCGCAGCGGCGAAGCTGCGGAAACACCTTGCCCGGGTTGAGCAGATGGTTGGGGTCGAATGCGCATTTGACCCGCATCTGCTGGTCGAGGTCGATCTGGTTGAACATTTCCGGCATCAGGTCGCGCTTCTCGACGCCGACGCCGTGCTCGCCGGTCAGCACGCCGCCGACCTTGACGCAAAGCCGCAGGATGTCGGCGCCGAAACTTTCCGCCTTGTCGAGCTCGCCCGGCACGTTGGCGTCATAGAGGATCAGCGGATGCAGATTGCCGTCGCCGGCATGGAATACATTGGCGACCCCGAGCCCGTATTTTTTGGAGAGTTCCCGCATGCCGTGCAGGACGCGCGGCAGTTCCTTGCGCGGGATGGTGCCGTCCATGCAGTAATAGTCCGGCGAGATGCGGCCAACCGCCGGAAAGGCCGCCTTGCGGCCGGCCCAGAAACTCAGCCGCTCCTGCTCCGATTGCGAGATGCGGCATGTGGTCGAGCCGTTCCTATAGGCGATTGCCTCAACCAGGCCGAGCAAATGATCGACCTCGACGCCCGGCCCGTCCAGTTCGACGATCAGCAGCGCCTCGACATCCAGGGGATAGCCGGCATGGACGAAATCCTCGGCAGCATGGATCGCCGGGCGGTCCATCATCTCCATGCCGCCCGGGATGATGCCGGCGCCGATGATGTCGGCGACGCATTGGCCGCCCTGCTCGCTGGTCGGGAAGCCGATCAGCAGCGCGCGAGCCGTCTCCGGCTTCTTCAGAATGCGCACGGTGACCTCGGTGACGACGCCGAGCAGCCCTTCGGAACCGGTCATCACCCCGAGCAGGTCGTAGCCTTCCGCGTCGAGATGCTTGCCACCGAGCCGCACCACCTCGCCGTTCATCAGCACCATCTCGATCCCGAGCACATTGTTGGCGGTGAGGCCGTATTTGAGGCAATGCACGCCACCGGAATTCTCCGCGACATTGCCGCCAATCGAGCAGGCGATCTGGGAGGATGGATCGGGGGCGTAATAAAAGCCCTCCTGCTCGACGGCGGTGGTGATGCCGAGATTGGTGACGCCCGGCTGGGCGACGACGATGCGGTTGGGAAAATCGATCTCGAGAATGCGGTTGAACCTGCTCATCACCAACAGCACGGCGTCTTCCAGCGGCAGCGCACCGCCTGACAACGAGGTGCCGGAACCGCGCGGCACGACGCGGATGTTGCGGTCGTTGCAATATTTCAGCACGCGCGAGACCTGCGCCACCGTTTCGGGCAGCACCACGACCAGCGGCAGCTGCCGATAGGCGGTGAGGCCGTCGCTCTCGAAGGCGCGCATCGAATTGGCCGCGTCGACGACGCCCTCGCCGGGCACGATGATGCGCATATCGGCGACGATCTCGTCGCGCCGGCGCATCGTGGCGTCGTCTGGCTTCGGCATCAGCAGGCCGGACATCGACAGTTCCTTCGATCGACTGGTAAAAATCTTTTACCAGCGGCAGGCGGTTGTTGCAAATCCTGCTTTGGCCGAAATCGGAAGCCGATACCGGGACGATCTTGCGCGGGTCGGCGAGAGGGAAGCGCTGACTTTCTCCCACCTCGACGGGAGATGGCCGCGAAGCGGCCAGAGGGGGTCGTCTAACGCAAATCGCCAACGTCGTGTCCCGCCGCGAAACGAGGTTGGCGCTCTATGCGATACGACCCCCCTCTGGCCGCTTCGGCGACATCTCCCCCTCAAGGTGGGAGATTGCCTGCCTGCTCGCCTGCCGGCTTGGCGGGTTCGGAGTGCAGGCGGCGCACTCGGCGCACGCCCCACCAGACCAGCAGGATGGCGAGCGGCACCGAGGCGGCGGTGACGACCTCGGGCGCGACGGCATTGCCGAAGATCGAGGCGCCCTTGGCGAGATAGCCGATGAGCCCGACGACGTAGTAGGAGACGGCGGCGACCGAGAGACCCTCCACCGTCTGCTGCAGCCGCAATTGCAGGCGGGCGCGGTTGTTCATCGACGCCAGCAGGTCGCGGTTCTGCTTCTCGACCTCGACGTCGACCCAGGTGCGCAGCAGCGTGGTGGCACGAGTGAGCTTGGTCGACAGATTGGCCTGACGCTCCTCGACCGAACGGCAGGTGCGCATGGCGGGGGCGACGCGGCGCTGCAGGAAGCCGCCCCAGGTGTCGTAGCCGGGCACCGCCTCTTCCTCCAGCGCCTCCAGCCGTTCGCGGACGATGCCGTCATAGGCGCGGCTGGCGCCGAAGCGATAGAGGCTGGAGGCTGCATCGGCCTCCAGTTCGGCGGCAAGCTCGGTCAGGTCGGCAAGCAGCGTCTGGTTGTCGCGGGTTTTGGCGACCTTCATTTCCAATGTGGTCTGCGCCAGCCGGTCTTCGATGCGGCGGGCGCGACCGGACAGCATCAGCGCCAGCGGCAGGCCAAGCATGGCCAGCGTGCGGTAGGTCTCGATATCGATCAGCCGCTGCGCCAGCGCGCCGGTGCGTGCCGGCGTCAGGCCGCGGTCGAGCACCAGCATGCGGGTCATGCCGTCACCGTCCTGGCGGAAATCGGTGACGATGGCGGCGTTGCCGCGCTCGACCAGCGAATAGCACAGGCTGGTCGGGTCGAAGCCGGCGATCAGCCTTTCGCTCGCCTGCGTCCATTTACGGATTTCGAGCCTGATGCCGGAAATCACCGTTCCCGGCGGCGAAAAGCCGTTGCCGAAAGGCGAACCTTCCTGGCGCTGGCCGCTCTCGGAGAGCGGTCCTTCCCATAGATAGGTGGAGAATTCCGTATGCCGTTCCCAGCGCAGCGAGCCCTTGCCCCACTTCATCGCGTGGTGGCGGGCATGAGGGTCAGGCGCCGCGATGCCGAGGCGCCGCGACAGTTCGGAAAGCACTGCCTGGTCGACGCCGGAGCCGGCTTCGGTCATGAACGAAAGCTGCACCAGCACGCGCGGCTTCTCGACCAGCGGATGCGGACGGGCGTGAACCTCGCCGAGCGCGCCAGGCCGTCCCTCATGCGCGGGAAAGCCCATGACGCTGCCCTCGACGCGCGGCTGGAATTCGAGATTGGACGGGTCATCTGCCACGGCTGGTCCCCCGGGCCTAGTGCACTCGCGTCCCTCTAGAGCCAATCGCCGCGGCACGCAAACGACAAATTAGCCGAAAGCGATATGCCGGGACGACGTCGGCCCGGCCAAGCGGGCAAACTGGATAAATAATTTGACCAGTTGCCGACACTGGCTTTATCCTGCGCGACACCGGTTCAATCCCCAGGCCATCCCCGTTGAGCGACATTTTCTCCAGGATCGAGCATTCCCGCACCGCGGACGAGGTGGTGCAGCAGATCGAAAGCCTAATCCTAGAAGGCGTTCTGCGCACCGGCGACAGGCTGCCGGGCGAGCGCGAGCTGGCGCGCCGGTTCGAGGTGTCGCGGCCGATCCTGCGCGATGCGCTGAAGGCGCTGGAGGGGCGCGGGCTTTTGACGACCCGGCCCGGCGGCGGCACCCATGTCGCCGACGTCATCGGACAGCTGTTCACCAAGCCGGTGACGGACCTGATCTCCATGCACCGCAAGGCGGCGACCGACTATCTGGAATACCGCCGCGAGATCGAGGCGGTGGCGGCCGAGTATGCGGCGCGGCGCGCCACATCAGACGATCTGGCGTTGCTCGACCGCATCATGGCGCGCATGGACGAGGCGCACCGGACCGGAAATTTCGACGACGAGGCGGAAATCGACGTCGAGTTCCACCACGCGATCTGCGAATGCGCGCACAACATCATCCTGTTGCACACGCTGCGCTCGTGCTACCGGCTGCTGTCGGAGGGCGTGTTCCAGAACCGGCTCCTGGTGTTCAACGTGCCGGGCGCGCGCGAGGCGCTGCTTTCGCAGCACCGGGCGATCTACGCAGCGGTCAAGGCCGGCGATCCGGCGGCCGCACGGCAGGCGGCGATGGACCACATCACCCATGTCGAACGCACCATGGCCGAGGCCGAGCGCAGCGGCGACTGGCAACGCGTGTCGCGGCTGAGGCTGATGCAGCGCTCCGAAGCCGGCGACAGCGAGCCGGCACGGAAACGCTCGTGAGCGCCGGCCAAGAATTGCGACGAATTAGCGAACCATCAGCGGGAAGCCCATGAGCATGATCCTCACCATCGCCGATCTCAAGGACCTGGCGCGCCGCCGCGTGCCGAAGATGTTCTTCGACTATGCCGATTCCGGTGGATGGACCGAAAGCACCTACCGGGCCAATGAGGAGGATTTCCAAAAGATCAAGTTCCGCCAGCGCGTGCTGGTCGACATGAGCAACCGCTCGCTGGAATCGACCATGATCGGCGATAAGGTGGCGATGCCGGTGGCGCTGGCGCCGACCGGCATGACCGGCATGCAGCACCCCGACGGCGAGATGCTGGCGGCGCAGGCGGCGGAGGAATTCGGCGTGCCGTTCACGCTGTCGACGATGAGCATCTGCTCGATCGAGGATGTCGCATCGGTGACCAGGAAGCCGTTCTGGTTCCAGCTCTATGTGCTGCGCGACAAGGATTTCGTCCTCAGTCTCATCGACAGGGCGAAGGCGGCGAAGTGCTCGGCGCTGGTGCTGACGCTCGACCTGCAGATCCTCGGCCAGCGCCACAAGGACATCCGCAACGGGCTGTCGGCGCCGCCGCGCTTCACGCCGAAGCATGTCTGGCAGGTGGCGACCAGGCCGGGCTGGTGCCTTGGCATGGCCGGCACCAAGCGCCGGACTTTTCGCAACATCGTCGGCCACGCCAAGGGCGTCGGCGACCTCACCTCGCTGTCGTCGTGGACGACGGAGCAATTCGATCCGCATCTGTCGTGGAAGGACGTCGCCTGGATCAAGGAGCGCTGGGGCGGCAAGCTGATCCTGAAGGGCATCCTCGACAAGGAGGACGCGCTGATGGCGGCCAAGACCGGCGCGGACGCGATCATCGTCTCCAATCATGGCGGACGCCAGCTCGACGGCGCGCCGTCGTCGATTTCGGTGCTGGAAGAAATCGCCGACGCGGTCGGCGACACGATCGAAGTGCATATGGATGGCGGCATCCGCTCTGGCCAGGACGTGCTGAAGGCGCTGTGTCTCGGGGCTAAGGGCACCTATATCGGCCGGCCTTTCCTCTACGGCCTCGGCGCGCTCGGCAAGGATGGAGTCACCAAAGCCTTGGAAATCATCCGCAAGGAGATGGACATAACGCTGGCACTGTGCGGAAAGCGTCTGGTGACCGACATGGGCAAGGATCAGCTTCGGCGTTAGACTCCCGTGGCGGCATGATCACGGAGATGGAAGCATTGACTGCCCCCGGCATCCACTTTCTCGACGCGTGCGGACCGGAAGGCATGCGCATCTATGCGGTCGGCGACGTGCATGGCCGGCTCGACCTGCTCGCCGCCATGTACCGCCGGATTGCGGCCGAGATCAGCCAGGCGCGGCCGGTCGACTGGCGTGTCGTCCATCTCGGCGACTATGTCGACCGCGGCCCGGACTCCAAGGGCGTCATCGATTTCCTGATCGAAGTGCGAAAACGCGACCCGCGCCACCTGATGCTCGCCGGCAACCACGACATCGGCTTCCTAGACTTCCTCGACACTCCCGATGCGGACGGGCTTTTCATGCGCTATGGCGGCATCCAGACCGCGCAATCCTATGGCGTAGCGCTCAATGAAGGTGGCGGCGCGTGGTTCGGCAGGTCCGAGGCGGCATTGCGGCAAGGCCATGCGGCACTTGTCGAGGCCGTGCCGAAAAGCCATGTCGAGTTCCTGCAGTCGCTGCCGTTTTCACTGACCTTCGGCGACTTCTTCTTCTGCCATGCCGGCATCCGGCCGGGCATTGCGCTGGAATGTCAGAGTGCGCAGGACCTGATCTGGATTCGCGATGTCTTCCACACTCATTCCGGCCTGCATCCAAAAATCGTGGTGCATGGCCACACGCCGGTGCCGGAGGCCGAGGTGATGGTCAACCGCGTCAATATCGACACGCTCGCCTACCAGACGGGAAACCTCAGCGCGCTCGTCGTCGACGGAGCCGACAAGCGTATCCTGGTGGTGTCAGGCGAGAGGGGTAAAAGCGCTTAGCGAAGCGCGGCGGTGACGCCGTAGCCGTCGACGGCGTTGTGGTTGTTGGCTGCGTCGCCGGCATAGGTGCCGAGGCCGCACAAGAAGATGGCCGACAACATGACAAAGGACAGAAGCGCTGCTTTCACGGACGTCATCTCTTGTTGAGCTTCCTGCATCTGTGCACGGGGCGGGTTACGAATGGGTTGAAACGGAAAATGCGTCTCAAAGTTTCGACGATTTCGCGCTTTTAGGCATGTTCTGTATCGGCGATGTGTCGCGCGAGTGACCCAAAAGGTTCATCGCGTTGCACGGAAGATGCAGAGCGGGTGCCTTCTAGGGTGGCGGGCGGCCACAAGCCAAGCACGAAACATGCTGTCCACAGCGGATTTTTGCCGGCGTGCCAAATATGCAACGTCGATACTGACTGATCAGATCGTCGCCACCCAGGCGCGGGCGATGGCCAGCCCGGCGGCATCGGCATCCGCTCCGTGGCGGGCCATTTCGTACTCGAGCCGATCGCTCCAGTCCGGGTGCCGTTCGGCAATGAGCGACGCGAAGGATGCGCTCCAGTCGCGGACCATCGGCCGGTCCGCCTCGAAATGGAACTGAAACCCGTAGACGGCACGGCCGATGCGAAACGCCTGGTTCTCGGCGACTTCGTTGCCGGCGAGCCGCACGGCATTTTCGGGCAAGACAAAGGTGTCGTCGTGCCACTCGAAGATCGGAAAGTTTTCGGGCAGCGCTGCGAGCACCGGATCGGCCGTCGCCGCCGGCGTGAGCGAGACCTTGTGCCAGCCGAATTCCGAGGCGCCGCCGATCCGGTTCTCGCCGCCGAAGGCGCGCGCCACCAGTTGGCTGCCAAGGCAGATACCGAGCACAGCGCGATCCTTGCCGGCGAAATCGCGCGTCAGGTCGAGCAATTCAGGAAAATACGGGCAGATCTCGTCGTCCAGTGCATTCTGGGCGCCGCCGAGCACGACCATGGCGTCGTGCGCAGCGCTATCCTGCGGCAGCATCTCGCCACAATAGGGCCGGCGCAGATCGATATCGGCGCCTGCCTCGACAAGAGCTGCGCCGATCTGGCCAAGGCCCTCGCTGTCGAAATTCTGGACCACCAGCACCCGCATCGAAAAACCTGCTGACATGAAAACGTTGCGACGAGCGATATCATGCCGCCGTCATTCCGGCCAAGATGCGTATTCGGGGAGAAGCTATGCCACTGCAGAATCGGGTCGACCCGTTCGGCGTCATCCACGCCGTGCCGGAGCGCGGCCTGTTCATGGGCAATCGCGGCATCATCCATGACCCCGAAACGAAGACGCTGCTGAAAAAGCGCTGGGCGCTGCAGGCCTGGATCATCTGCGTATGCGGATTCCGCGATGTGCGGCGCGAGCCGATGGGCCGCAACAGGCAAAGCGACGACCAATCGGTGGGCAAGGCCGGCTGGACCGAATTGTTTTTCCTGGACGAGGTGACCGCACTCTCGGCCGGGCATCGGCCCTGCTTCTTCTGCCGGCGCGAGCGGGCCAGGGACTTCGTCCGGCGCTTCGGCATGGCCTTCGGCATTGCCGCGCCGCGCGCACCGCAGGTCGACAAGCGGCTGCATAGGGAGCGGCTGGCGTCGGGTGGGCAGGCACCGGTCGTATCCGTAGAAGAGCTTGCCGGGTTGCCGGACGGCGCCATGGTTGCGGACGGCGGCAATGCCTATGCGATGCGCGGCGGCAAGGCGCTGCGCTGGTCGTTCGCAGGCTATGGTGATCGTGTGGGGGGCGATCCGGTGGACGGCGATCCCGTGGGGTTCGGCGGTTTTGCCGACCGTCCAATCCGCCTGCTCACGCCGGCGACCACCGTTGCCGTGCTGAGGCAAGGCTATGTGCCAGTGTGGCATCCGTCGGCCGAGACTTGACGCCAAGAGCCGGCTCGCCCATTCCTCGGCGATGCGCGCCAATTACAAGATGCAGCGGCTGTTCGTGCCGGACGACCTCGGACCGGATATCGAGTTCGAGGCGAGCCCGCAGCAGGGCCATTACCTGATGCATGTGCTGCGGCTCGGCGAGGGCGCCGAAATCCTGTTGTTCAACGGCCGCGACGGCGAATGGTCGGCTTCTATCGCCGCCAGGTCCAAAAAGACGGTGCGGCTGAAGGTGCTGGCATTGCAGCGGCCGCAGCCGCCGCTGCCCGATCTCGTCTACTGCTTTGCGCCGCTTAAGCAGGGTCGGCTCGACTATCTGGTGCAGAAGGCGGTCGAGATGGGCGCCGGCGTCCTGCAGCCGGTCATTACCCAGCACACGCAGGTGGCAAAGCCCGGCATCGAACGGCTGCGCGCCAATGTCGCCGAGGCCGCCGAACAATGCGGCATCCTTGCGGTGCCGGAAGTGCGCGAAGCGGAAAAATTCGAACGCGTGCTGGCCGGCTGGGACAAGGAGCGGCGGTTGATCTTCTGCGACGAGGATGCTTCCACGAACAATCCGCTGCCGGCGCTGCAGGCGGTGCGGGAGAAGAAGCTCGGGCTGCTGGTCGGCCCCGAGGGCGGGTTTTCCGACGAGGAACGAAGGATGCTGCGGGCGCTGCCTTTCGTCACCGCCATTCCGCTCGGGCCGCGCATCCTGCGCGCCGACACTGCTGCGGTGGCGGCGCTGGCGGTGATACAGGCGACGGTCGGAGACTGGTGAAGGGTCCTCCCCTTGCTGTGGGAGAAGGAAGATGCAGCGTCAATCAATTCCAGTTACCCTGTGGCTCAGGATTTTTCGCTTGATCGCCTACTGACATTTCGTCCATCTAGCGCCGGCGGTCGTCCGACCACCTACAGCGCCGCGCGTCCTTTCGGACGCGCAAAGGACGCTGTAGCACTTGATTGGGCACATGATCCTTTCCGAAAATCGAAGCCGATTTTCGGGGTCATGTGCTAGAGGACTTGTAATGGCGCGCGACACAACCGATTTCCGGCCGATCGAAGGCGTCGACGAGCTTGTCGAGCACCTGGCTGAAGGCAACAAGCCGCGCGACAAATGGCGCATCGGCACCGAACACGAGAAATTCCCGTTCTATGTCGACGGCAATGCGCCGGTGCCCTATGGCGGCGAGCACGGCATCCGCGCCATTCTCGAAGGCATGCAGGAAAAACTCGGCTGGGATCCGATCATGGATGCCGGCCGCATCATCGGCCTGGTCGAGCCGACCGGCCGGGGCGCGATCTCGCTGGAACCCGGCGGCCAGTTCGAACTGTCCGGCGCGCCGCTGGAGACGATCCACCAGACCTGCCGTGAGGGCAATGCGCATCTGGCGCAGGTGCGCGAGATCGCCGAGCCGATGGGCATCCGCTTCCTCGGCCTCGGCGGCAGCCCGAAATGGTCGCTGGCCGAGACACCGAAAATGCCAAAGTCGCGCTACGAGATCATGACCCGCTACATGCCCAAGGTCGGCAGCAAGGGCCTCGACATGATGTACCGCACCTGCACCATCCAGGTGAATCTCGACTTCGAGAGCGAGGCCGACATGCGCCGCAAGATGCAGGTGTCGCTGAAGCTGCAGCCGCTGTCGACGGCGCTGTTCGCCAACTCGCCGTTCACTGAGGGCCGGCCCAACGGATTTCAGAGCTGGCGCGGCGACATCTGGCGCGACACCGACAATCAGCGCTCGGGACTGCTCGACTTCTGCTTCTCGCCCGATTTCGGCTTCGCCGACTATGTCGAATGGGCGCTCGACGTGCCGATGTACTTCGTCATCCGCGACGGCCACTACCACGACATGACGCACGTCACCTTCCGCCAGTTCATGGCAGGTGCGGCCCGCAACGAGATTTCTGACGGGCTGCCGACGATGGGCGATTGGGCGAACCATTTGTCGACGCTGTTTCCCGACGTGCGATTGAAGCGTTTCCTTGAAATGCGCGGCGCCGATGGCGGACCGTGGCGGCGCATCTGCGCGCTGCCGGCTTTTTGGGTCGGGCTGCTCTACGACGCGGCGGCGCTCGACGCGGCCGAGGCGCTGACCTCGAGCTGGAGCTATGAAGAGGTGCTGGCGATGCGCAACGCCGTGCCGGAACAGGGCATTTCGGCGCCGTTCCGCAACACGACACTGCGCGAGATCGCCCGCGACGTGCTCGTCATCTCGCGCATGGGGCTGAAGAACCGTGGCCGCAAGAACCGCGACGGCTATGACGAAACGTCGTTCCTCAGCACGCTGGACGAAGTCGTAGCGCGCGGCACCACCAGCGCCGAGGAGCTGCTCTCCGCCTATCATACGCGCTGGGGCGGCTCGATCGAGCCGGTGTTCATGGAGTATGCGTATTAGCCGTTTGCTATCGGCTTGGCTGACAGCCCGGGAAACGCGCTTTCCGAAATCGATTCCGATTTTCGGGCCGATACGGTAGGCTCTCCTACGAGGATTTTCCCGAGGAGAAAACCAATGGCTTCCTTGTTCGACATTCTGGCGCAGGCGCAGAACGGTAACGGCATGCAGGCCCTGGCCCAACAGTTCGGCCTTTCGCAGCAGCAAGCGCAATCGGCGGTCGAGGCGCTACTGCCGGCCTTTTCACAGGGGCTGAAGCGCAGCACCTCCGACCCCTACGGGCTCGGCGCGTTCATGACGGCAATGGCCAGCGGCCAGCACGCCAAATATTTCGAGGACGCAGGCCGGGCCTTTTCGCCGCAGGGCGTCGATGAAGGCAACGGCATTCTTGGCCATCTGTTCGGCTCAAAAGACCTGTCCCGCGCCGTTGCCAGCCAGGCAGCGCAGGCGAGCGGCGTCAGCCAGCAGATCTTGCAGCAGATGTTGCCGGTCGTGGCTTCGATGATGATGGGCGGCCTGTTCAAGCAGACCACAAATCAGATGCAGGCGGCAGGCGGATTCGGCGGCGGCAGCAATCCGCTCGGCGAGATCATCGAGCAGATGATGCGGCAGGCCGGTGGCGGCGCACCGGCACCGCAACAGCGCCAGGCGCCGCAGCCCGGCCCGATGGACAATCCGTTCGGCAAGGTGCTGCAGGACATGTTCGGTGGTGCGCAGCAGCCGCAGGGTCAGCCGCGGCAGGCGCCCAATCCCTACGGCGACAATCCGCTCGGCAAGGTGCTGCAGGACATGTTCGGCGGCGGCGCGCAGCAGCCGCAGCCGCGTCAGGCGCCGCAGCAGCGCGAAACGCCGCAGCCACAGGCCAATCCGAGCGGCAGGCCACGCAATCCGTTCGACGATTTGTTCGGCAAGATGTTCGAAGCGGGCGCGCAGCAACGCGACGATTACCAGAAGGGCATGGAGTCGATCTTCGATCAGTTCAAGCGAGGCATGGACCGGCGGTAGCGTGAAGCTGGCCTTCGGCTGATTTCAAAAAGAAAAATGCCCGATCCTTGGGAGGACCGGGCAGTGCGCAGGCGGGCCGGCGGGGAAACCGGCAGGGAGTGGGAGCCTGCGAAATCCAAGCACCGCGCGCCCTAAGGGCACGCAACCATCGATCAGGTCACTTTGCGGGCAATATCCTCGATCGTGTCTGTGCGATCGGCTGCGATAATGCGAAGCCTCTCGGTTGGATCGCGGCCAAACGGCACGTCGATGGCGACGTGGAGATCGGCTCGCGTCAAGCCGATGTCGGCAAGTTCGGCGTCCGACATCTCGCCAAGGCGATAGAAGGCGCGGCGGTTTTTCCAGGCGCGATAGACGCTGGAGATGGTGTTGACCACGCGCGTCGCAATAGCCGGACGCGACGTGATGCGCGAAGTCTCGGTGGCGAAATCAAACGTAGCCATGTCAGTCTCCTTCATTCGAACGGACGAAGACGCGCGATCGGCGCTGGCAACAGCGGCCGTTCCGGTCCCGATTCACATGCTGTCATGTGGACAGTCGTAAATTTGCCATCGTTCGATTGATTAATCCAACGAATGTTTCTAATCTTTAACATCAACACTAGTGATGGATTGGACCGATGAAAGCGCCACTCGATCTCGATCAATTGCAGACCTTCGTCTCAATCGTCGACACCGGCAGCTTCACCCGCGCGGCGGAAGCGGTGCATCGGACCCAGTCGGCGGTGTCCATGCAGATGCGCCGGCTGGAGGAGCGGATCGGCAAGCCGCTGTTCGAAAAGGACGGGCGAACCAACAGGCTGACCGAGGAAGGCGACAGGCTGCTCTCCTACGCAAGACGGTTGCTGTTCCTCAATCGGGAAACGCTGGCCGCCTTCGACGACCGGCGGCTCGAAGGCACGATCCGAATCGGCACGCCGGACGACTATGCCGATCGCTTCCTGCCCGAGATCATGGCCCGCTTCGCCCGTTCCAACCCACGTGTCGAACTGACCGTGATCTGCGAGCCGACGCCGGGGCTGGTCGAGCATATCAAGCGTGGCAATCTCGATCTGGCACTGGTGACGCATAGTGACGCGCACGGCCAGTCGGAAGTGGTGCGGCGCGAACCGCTGCTGTGGGTGACTTCGGCCAACCATGCGACGCATGAACAGGACGTTCTGCCGATGGCCTTCGGCCGGCCGAACTGCATCTGGCGGCGGGCCGCGGTCGATGTGCTCGACCGGCAGAACCGCGACTACCGCATCCTGTTCACCAGCTTCTCGGCGACCGTCATCACCGCCGCGGTGCTTTCCGGCCTGGCGATCTCGGTGCTGCCGGAATGCGCGCTGCGCCCCGGCATGCGGGTGCTGGGCGACGCCGACGGATTCGGCGCCCTGCCCGATTGCCGCATCGGCATCATGCGCGGCCAGACGTCGCGGCCGGAGATCGTCGACGCGCTGGCCCGTCACATTTCGGAAAGCCTCGACAATATTTCCGTGCCGCTCGGCGAAGAGACGGGAAGCTTCGACTTCGCAGCCTTTTCGAAGATGAAGCGGGGCAAGCCGAACCAGATCGTGCCGGGCTGGTAAGGATCAGGCGGAAACTGCTGCCGGCGTGCTGTCCTTGCCAGGCAAAAGGCCGGCCAGCCGCAGCAATTGCGCCGGCTCCAGCGGCAGCGACAGCAGATGGCCCTGAAACTCTCGGCAGCCCATGGCGACGAGCAGCGCCTTTTGCTCCTCGGTCTCCACGCCTTCCGCGGTGACGCCGACGTTAAGAGCGTCGGCAAGATCGACAAGCGCCCTGACGATCGCCGCTGAACTCTCGTCGCGGCCGAGGAGGTCTACGAAGGAGCGGTCGATCTTGAGCTTGTCGATAGCGTGGCGGCGCAAATAGTTCAGCGACGAATAGCCGGTGCCGAAATCGTCGAGCACTATGGCGATCCCCGACCGGCGCAAGGCAGCCAGAGCCGTCCTGGTCGTATCGTTGTTGTCCAACAGCACGCCCTCGGTGATCTCGAGCTGCAGGCGCCCTGGCGCCAATCCGGTCTCGGCGAGAACCGCCGCAAGCTGCTCGGCGAAACCGGCGTCGCGCAGTTGCAGCGGCGACACGTTGACGGCCACCCAAGGCAATTCGGTGCCGACAGCGAAGCGGCAAGCCTCTTGCAGCACCCATTTGCCAAGCTGGGCGATCATGCCACGTTCCTCGGCGATGGCGATGAATTGTGCCGGCGGCAAGCCACCGTGGACCTCATGTCCCCAGCGGATCAGCGCCTCGGCACCGAGGATCGTGCTGCCGTCCGCCGCAAAGATCGGCTGATACGCCAGCTTGATCCCGGTTCCGCCATTCAGGGCATGGCGAAGCTCGCTCTCAACCTGGCGCTTGCGCAACAGCAGGTCGTCCATGTCGCCGGCAAAGACCTGGTAGCGGCCGCGGCCGTTCTTCTTGGCTTCATAAAGCGCGATATCGGCCTTGCGCAGCAAGTCGTCCGCATCGGCATCCGGACCGGTCGACAATGCTATGCCGATGCTGGCGCTGACAAAAACCTGGTCGTCGGCCAGCTTGAACGGCTCCTGCAGCTTTTGAAGCAGACCCTCCGAAACATCCTCGGCGCCTCGGATGTCGTCAACATCAATCAGGATCATGGCGAACTCATCACCGCCGAGCCGTGCCACCGTGTCGACCTCCCGGATTGCCTGCTGGAGCCTCGCGGCGGTCTGGCGGACAAGCTCGTCGCCGGCAGGATGGCCAAGCGTGTCGTTGACATGCTTGAAACGGTCGAGGTCGAGATAAAGAAGCGCCACTTTGGCCGTTTCGTGACTGGCCGTGAGCAAAGCGCGCCGGAGCCGGTCCTCGAACAGCGCCCGGTTGGGAAGGCCGGTGAGCGTGTCGTGGAAGGCGAGATACTGCGCCTCGGCCTGACTAGTCTGCAGCGCCGACGATGCACGGCGGAGGCGGCGCAGCAGGAATGCCAGGACACCTGCCGCGAGCAGCGCGCCACCGATCAGGGCCGGCCCTGCCTCGCGCACAAGCGCGCTGCCGGGCCGCTCCTGATCCCAGCCGGCATAAGCCAGGATGACGCCGTGTGAGTCGACCAGCGGAATGGCAGCCCCGCCGACCGGCTGCGACAACGGCAGCAGGCGGGCGCCCGCCAACAGATATTGCCCGGCGATCTTGGCCAGCAGCGCGTCGGTGATGAAGTCCACCGAGATATGAAGGTATTCGCTGCCAGGCGTCTGGATGACGCGGTCGGAACTCGGCACCAGCGGCATGATGCTGAGGATGGCAGGTTTTCCGTCAAGCTCCACCAGATCCCCTGCGGCCAATTTGACCGGACCGCCGGCCAGGTCTTCTTTCGCCGGCTCGCGGATCAACCGGCGCACCCTTTCGACCGTGGGCAACAGAACCGGTTCATCCTCGCTGTAACGCGCCGGCGCCAGCACGTTTCCTTCACGCATCGCATGGACCGGACGATCGGCGGCATCCAGTACATAGACCCGATCATGCCCATAGTAGGAATACATCCAGACGCTGATGTTATCGATCATCCAGTCCACGTTGCCGGCCTTGGCATTGATGACGGAATCGTCCCAGACTGCGATGCTTTCCTGCTCGCGATCCACCGCCGCCATCCGGTCCCGCATGCCGTTGGCGAAAAGGATTTTCTGCCGCTCGAGGGAGACGCTATCCGCCTGCACAGTGGCGTAAAAGCCAAAGCCGACGACCATGGCAAGCGCGAAAATGGCAAGCGCCATCACCGTCAGCGTGACCTGGAACGTTAATGGGCTGCGTTGAAGACGACGGCTCATGCGTCGTGGCCACTCTCTTTTCCGCACAGTCATCAGATCGGGTTAAGATCGAGTTATGACATCGGCTACGAGCGACGGCCTTGACGCCGGCCAACAACCGCCCCCCAATCGGCTAATGAGCGACGCTGCATCCGAATCACGGACCAACGCCACCGAATACACGGTCAGCGAGATTTCCGGCGCGCTGAAGCGCACGGTCGAGGACGTCTTCGGCAATGTCCGGGTGCGCGGCGAAATATCAGGCTATCGCGGGCCGCACTCCTCCGGCCATGCCTATTTCTGCCTCAAGGACGACCGCGCACGGCTCGACGCCGTGGTCTGGAAGACCACAATGGGCCGGCTGAAATTCCGCCCTGAAGAAGGCCTGGAGGTGATCGCCACCGGCCGGCTCACCACCTATCCCGGAAAGTCCACCTACCAGATCGTCATCGACAATCTGGAGCCCGCCGGCGCCGGGGCGCTGATGGCACTGCTGGAAGAGCGCAAGCGCCGGCTGCAGTCCGAAGGCCTGTTCGATGCCGGCCGCAAGCGCTTGCTGCCGTTCATGCCGCGCGTCATCGGCGTCGTCACCTCGCCGACAGGCTCTGTCATCCGCGACATCATCCACCGGATCAAGGACCGGTTTCCGCTGCATGTGCTGGTCTGGCCGGTGCGAGTGCAGGGCGAAACGGCCGGCGCCGAAGTGACCGCCGCCGTCAACGGCTTCAACGGACTGGCGCAGGATGGCGTCATCCCGCAGCCCGACCTGCTGATCGTGGCGCGCGGCGGCGGCAGCCTCGAGGATCTTTGGGGGTTCAATGACGAGGCGCTGGCCCGCGCCGTCGCCGCCTCGCGCATTCCGGTGATTTCCGCCGTCGGCCATGAAACGGACTGGACGCTGATCGACCTGGCGGCGGATGTGCGGGCGCCGACACCGACGGGTGCCGCCGAAATCGCCGTGCCCGTACGCGCCGACCTCGAAGTGACGCTTGCCGGCCTTGGTGCGCGGCTCAAGGCCGCGGTGTCGCGCAATTTCGAGCGCAAGCGCCAGGCGGTGCGTGCCGCCACCCGGGCGCTGCCCTCGCCCGACCAGTTGCTGGCATTGCCGCGCCGGCGTTTCGACGAGGCGACGAGCCGGCTTGGCCGAGCGCTGTCCGTCAGCGTCCAGCGCAAGCGAGCCAGGCTTCAGGCGCAGCGGCTGACGCCGGCCACCCTGTCGCGACGCATGAACGAGGCCCGCACACTGGCCGGCCGCGACCTTGGCCGCGCGCAAGCGGCGTTCTTCGCCATCGTGCGCGAGCGGCGAACGCGGTTTTCGCGCACCGCGGCGCGGCTGTCGCCGGCGCCGCTCGCAAGGCGGCAGAAATTGCAGGCAGATGCCCTGACGGCGCTGTCGCGGCGGCAGGACCGGGTGATTTCGGTGCGGCTCGAGCGTTTGCGCGGGAAACTGACCCAGGCCGACCGGCTGCTGGCGACGCTGTCGCACAAGGCGGTGCTGGCGCGCGGCTTCGCCCTGGTGAAAGATGCCGACGGCGCAGTGATCAATCAAGCGGCGGAAGTGGCGCCGGGGATGGCACTTTCGCTGGAGTTCGCCGACGGAACCGCCGATGCGGTTGCGACCAGCGGCGCGGCACGGCCGAAAACTGTTGCAAAGCCGGCCGCCAAAGCCAAGGAGCCTGGCAGCCAAGGCTCGCTGTTTTGAGCGCCGATGATTTCCGGCAATCCACATCACCAGACGACGCCTTCCGGCAGGCCGCGTGCGCGAGCCTTCGGCATTCGTTTTGACGGAACGCCCGGACCGTTCAACGCCATCACCGATGTGGCTGGCGTTGCGGTCGGTTATTCGACGCTGATTTCGGGCGAAGGTGCGCTGGTGGTCGGCGAGGGGCCGGTGCGCACCGGCGTGACCGCCATCCTGCCCAGACCGCGCGCCGAACTGGCCACGCCGGTGTTTGCCGGCATTTTCGGCCAGAACGGCAATGGCGAATTGACCGGCTCGCACATCATCGAGGAAACCGGTGCCTTCAATTTTCCGATCACCATCACCAACACGCATTCCTGCGGCGTTTCACGCGACGGAACGCTGCGCTGGATGCAGCGCGTGCTGCCGGCCGCGCTCGACAGCGGCTGGGGCCTGCCGGTGGCGGCGGAGACCTATGACGGCTTCCTGAACGACATCAATGGCCACCATCTCGGGTTTGAGCATGTCGCCGCGGCCCTCGATGGCGCGACCAGCGGATCGATCGAGGAAGGCAGCGTCGGCGGCGGCACCGGCATGATCGCCTTCGGTTTCAAGGCAGGCTCCGGCACGGCATCGCGCCTCGTCGAATGGTACGGCCGGCGCTACACGGTCGGCGCGTTCGTGCAGGCGAATTTCGGCACGCGGAGCAATTTTACCATTCGCGGCCTGCGCGCCGGGCCCGATCTCGTGGCACCGGCGATCCACGAAAGCACGCCGCGCGCCGAGAAGGGCTCGATCATCGGGATCATCGCCACCGATGCGCCGTTGCTGCCGCATCAGATGAAGCGCTTGGCACGCCGGGTGCCGCTCGGCGTCGCCATGACCGGCGGCTTCGGCTATCACAGCTCGGGCGATATTTTCCTGGCCTTTTCGACCGCCAACCGCGAGGCGGCGATGGCGCCGTCAGGCCGCATCGCCAGCGCCGACTTTATCCCGGATACCGACATCGACCCGTTCTTCGACGCCGTGATCGGGAGTGTGGAGGAAGCGATCCTCAATGCGCTGGTCGCCAATGACGACATGACCGGGCGCGACGGCAATTTCGTGCCGGCGCTGCCAAAGGCATGGCTCAAGAGCAAATTCGGGGCTAGGCAGAGAAAGTAGAACTGTGTGGCGTGTCACGCGTCGCACAGGTGAATAGACGCCTTTTGCCGGGTCGGCATGTCACTCGCTAAAGCGCGTCGCGTTTGAAGGGATTCATGCGACGCGCTTTAGTTCTTTGTTTTATGCATGTCGTTATCCCAAAACCGCTGCGCACTTTTGGGCGACATGCATTAGTCCGAATTCTTTTCGTCCTGGTCGGCCTCAGCCGCCTCTTCCAGCCTCGACGCGATAAGTTCCTGAATGTCGCCGACCTCTTCCTGGATATCCTCCAGCGGTATGCCGGCCTCAGCAGCCTTCGCCGCGCATTCCTTGGCGAGGGTCTCGGCCTGCTCCTCGATCCTGTCCAGCGAGGACTGGCAGTGGACCTTTTCGCCGATCCACTCCTGCAAGAACTCGATCGCGTGTTCGCTCATGCTGCTGTTCCCTGGCGGCTGCGCCGGTTGGTAATCATAAACGCCGGCATCCCCGAAAAGATGCACGCTCCTATTCCAACCGAGTCGCCGTCACCCGGCAAGCCGATCTTGCCCAAGCTCCACAGGGCTGACGGAAATCGAAGGTTCAAGGAGCACATTCTTATTCTGAAGGAGATTCTATTTTCCTGAGCAGACTGGCACCGTTGACTGGGATCAGGTCCCGGATCGCGCCATTGTTTCTACTTGTTATTTTCCGGCAATCCAGTCAATTTGTATGACAATAGGTATCGCATTACGCGGCACGTTTGCGGCGCCATTCGCTGCGCAACCCTAGGGTACGCGGCCAAAGCCGCCGCTATATAGTGACATCCTCGGGCAATGTCGACTCTGCTCGCCGTCCTGCTTCCTTCCGCCGCGCCGAGCGTATCTGGATGGCATTTTGTCACCGTCGGGGCGAGCATGTTTCGCCGGAAATCGGGCGGGCGCTCGGCCTATCCGCCAACCATGAGCTTGACGACTTCGTCATGATTAGTCTCCGAAATCTTGCGCTCGCCGGCCTGGATGCCGCGGCGCAGCACGACGATACGGTCGGAAACGGCGAAAATGTCCTGCAGATTGTGCGAGATGAAGATCACTCCCCGGCCTTGCGCCTTGAGCTGGTGGATGAGCGAGATGACCTTGCGCTGCTCCGGCACCCCGAGGGCCGCGGTCGGTTCGTCCATGATCAGGATCTGCGCATCCCAGTAGACGGCCCGGCCGATGGCAACGGCCTGCCGTTGACCGCCGGAGAAATTGCTGACCGGGGCGTCGAGCCGGCTGACATGGAAGTCCAGCCGCCCCATCGTCTGCTTGGCGGCGACGGCCATCGCCTTGCGGTCGAGCACCGGCAAGAAACCGAAAGCCTTGCGCATGGGTTCACGGCCGAGGAAGATATTGGCGCCGATGGATAAATTGTCGGCGAGAGCGAGATCCTGGTAAATGGTCTCGATGCCTTTTTCGCGCGCCTCCTGCGGCGTCGCGAAGGTGACCGGCTGCCCCCTCAGCAGAATTTCACCGCCGGTCGGCTGAAAGACGCCCGATATCGCCTTGATCAGCGTCGTCTTGCCGGCGCCGTTGTCGCCGGCCAGCGCCACCACTTCGCCCGGCCGCACGGCCATGGAGAAATCGTTCAGCGCCTGCACCGCACCGAAATGCTTGGAAAGGTGTCGGACTTCGAGAAGGGGGGTGGTTGGTTCGGAACTATTCATCCTGGCGAGCTCCACTGAACCGGCGCTGCGCCTGGTCGATAAGGACGGAGATAATGATGACGAGGCCGACGGCGATGAACTGCCAGAACGGCTCGACATTGACGAAAACCAGCCCGTATTGAATGACCGCGATGACCAAGGCGCCGGCGACCGTCCCGAAGATGGTGCCTGAGCCACCGAACAGGCTGGCGCCGCCGATTACCACGGCTGCCACGCTGTCCAGCAGCAAGGGCTCGCCGGCCTGGGCGGCGCCCGCGGTGAAGCGCGCTGCATAGAGCGCGCCCCCGAGGCCGGCGCACATCGCCGAAAGCACGTAGAGGCGCAGGATGTGGCCCCTGATGTCGATGCCGGCGCGGCGCGCCGCCTGCACATTGGCGCCGATGGCGTAGTTATGCTGGCCGAACCGGGTCTGGCTCAGGATGTAGTGCATCACCACGACAAAGACGGCGGCAATGATGACGAGATAAGGCACCCCGTAGAACCTGCCGTTGCCAAGCAGCGCGAACCAGGAATTCTGGACCGGCACCGTCGTGCCGCCGGCCAGCAGGAACGCAGCGCCGCGCGCCACGCCAAACATGCCAAGCGTCCCGATAAAAGGGGGAATTCTGAGGCGCGAGATCAGCAAGCCATTGATGACGCCAGGCACGCCGGCGACGATCACGGCCGCCAGAATGCCCAACATCATGGCCAGAGGCACCGGCATGGCGACGCCAGCCATATTCGTAGCGTGGGCGGCGACGACGGCCGCGAGACCCATGATGAAACCCAGCGAGAGGTCGATGCCTCCCGAAATGATGACGAAGGTCTGCCCGGTCGCCAGCAGCAACGGCGCCACGGCGAATATCGCAATGGACTGCACGTTGAACGGGTTGAGCACGAAGGTCGCGCCGAAGGAGAGCCTCGACCAGACCTCGAAACAGATGATCAGGCCCGCAAGGAACAGCCAGGCGCGCCCTTCGGCGATGCGTGCGAGCCAGCTCCTGGCCGGATCACCGTGATCCGCCTGAGGAGCGACATGCGTTTCGGTTGGTGATGTTGAAGTCATGGATGGTTCCGATCCGCAGAGCGGCCTCCGACAAACAGGGTCAAAGCGACCCGGCGCAGGTCTCCTTCCGGCAGGCCGGAAGGAGACTGGCTGGACTTATTCGGAATAGAGGTATTTCGAGATGTTCGGGTCGGCGATGTTGGCCTTGTCCATGATCGTAAAGCCGGTGCCGATCGCAACCGGGATCGACTGGCCGGTCAGATGGGCATAGGCCGACACGACGCCGAAATAGCCGATTTCCGCGGGATGCTGGGCAATCGCGACGTCGACAAGGCCAGAGTTGATGTTGTCGGCAATGCTGGTCGGCGCGTCGAACGCCACGACCTTGACGGTGCCGGTCTGCCCGGCCTGCTGGACGCCATTCGCCGCGCCAAGCGCCGAGAACAGGTTTGCGCCGAACACCCCGACGAGATCGGGATTGCGCGCGAACACAGCCTGCAGCTGCGAGGCGGCCTTGTTGGCGTCATTGTCGTTGAACTGGGTTTCGAGAACGGTGATGCCGGGATGGTTGGCCGCCATCTCCTTCTTGAAGCCCTCTTCACGCTGGTCGGTGGTCGAAATGCCGGGCTTGACGTTCGAAACGTAGACCTTGCCCTTGTCGCCTATGGCCTTGGCCAATGCCCGCGCGGCGATCTCGCCGCCCAGAATGTTGTCGGAGGCAATATAGGACAGTGGGAAATCCGCCTCGCCGGCGCCGGTCTGGTAGACGCCGCTGCCGATGAAGGTGTCGACGGTGATCACCGGAATGCCGGCGTCATGGGCCTTGCGCAGGGGTTCGACCAATTGAACCTTGTCGGTCGGCGCGATCAGGATGGCATCCGGCTTCTTGGCGATGACCGCGTCAAGCACGGGGACTTGCGTTACCGGATTGAAATCCGGGGCGCCCTGGAAAACCAGGGTCACACCAAGGGCATCGGCTGCCGCCTGGGCTCCCTTGCGCATGGTGATGTAAAAGCCGTCGGTGGTAAGACCCGGAATGAGCGCAATGGTGTATTTTTTGTCCTGCGCCAATGCGGGCGTGACCAGCGCCGCTGCGCAGATGGCGAGAGCCGCCAGAGCGGCAACAATCTTCTTCATAACATCCTCCTCCTAATGTTGGCAGATTTTGCCGTTGCGAGTCGTCCCGGCTCTGTGAAGTGCTGGCGGCGAGAAGCGGGTTTCGCCTGCTTGCTGTTATGGGGCAGCCTCCTCCCAAGCGCCCCAGTCATTAAATCGACCGTCGAAACCGACCACCCTGCTGCGCAGTCCCGTTACGAGCCTCCGCAAGGTGCAGGAAACTGCGCCGCTCGGCGCGCATGCTTGCCTAGCTGCTATGTTGTAACACTTTGCTGAAAGAAATTGCAACCGCACATTTCCGGGTCGAAACGCTTTCAAACCGGACACCATCTGTCTGCTCCGCAGAGCCCCTCCCGCAGACTATTGCCCCAACGCCTTGACGACACAACTGATGATTTCGCGGCGATGATTTCGCGGCTGCGGGTTGGGTGTCGATCGGTCTGGAATCGATCAGCCGTGCCGATGTCACGTATCGGCGTGCCCAGCATTATCGGGGCAAGAGAGCCTCGAGAATGGCCTGGGCCGTCTTCGTGTCCGTCACCAGAGCATTGATGAGCCTGGCGCGGACGGCACCTATGATCGCCTTCGCCTTCTCCGGCGAGGCGGCAACGCCGATCACCAGCGGGACGGCTCGAAGCTGAGCCGGCGACATTGCGATCATCCGGCCCTCCCCCTCCCACGGGATGAGCTTGCCTTCGGCGTCGAAGTAGTGGCGGATGACGTCTCCCGCCGCATGAAACAAGGCCTGTTCGCTCAGCGTGGCCGCGCTCGCTTCGGGCGGATTGATGGCATGGGGCAGGCCGATGCCGACGATCGCAACGTCGGTCCGGTCCCAAAGCGCGACGCTGTCGCGGATGGCCGCATCGCCGAGGAAGACCTCACGCAATTCGGACGACGGCAGATAGGGCGCATGGATGAAATGCGGCGTCCCGCCCAGCTCTTCTGCGGCCAGCCGCACAAACTCGTTGATCTGAAAATGCGCCGCCTGCTGCTGCATGCCGCCGGTGGCAGCGACGGTAAGAACGCCGGGAATGCGCGGCAGGCCTGCCTGGATCACCTCGCGAATGGCTCGCCCCCAGCCGATGGCGACGACCTTGCCGGCCGTCAGTCCCGCTTGCTTGAGCAAGGCGCCGAGCGGCGCAGCGAGCGCCGCCAGCGCACCGGCTGACGGCGTTTCGATGACCGCCGCGTCACGCAGCCCGAGTGCCTCAACCAGTTGCGTGGTGATGCCTTCGGGGGTTGCAAGATCGAGAACTTCGATCCGCACGATGCCCTCCGCTCTCGCCCGCTGCAGGAGGCGCGATATTGTCGCGGTGGAGACGCCAAGCCGCCGCGCGATATCGACCTGCGACATGTCCGCCTCATAGTGCAGTTTGGCGACCGTATGCAGCATCGTCCGCGATGCGGCTGCATCTTGTGCGGGAGGTGCAGACAGCTTGCAATTCCTTTCAGCAATGTGTTACAGACCCATCGACCGATGGGAGTTATCGCGCAAATCCGGCTGACTCGCAACGTGGGCTGGTTTCCACGGCAGATTGCGGCCAAGGCCGAATTTCTCGGTCCGATAGCGCAGCAAAGCGGCAAAACCTCCTGTCGGGAGGCAGGTAAAACTGAACCTTTCTTGTTTCCACTGATCTGCGCCCCGGTGAATGGGCGCCAACATCGGACAGAAGACCCATGACAAAGATGACGACCGCAGAGTTGCGCGGCTACCAGCAGATATGCGGCAAGGACGGGGCGATGATGGCCATCGCCTGTGACCAGCGCGGCGGCATGCGAAGCTTGCTTGCGGCGGACCCTGAAGAACAGGCCAAGATCACCGACGACATGCTGGGCGACACCAAGTCGGACATCACGCGATACCTCGCCAGCCAGGCATCCTGCGTGCTGCTCGACCCGCTCTGCGCGGTGCCGCGGGTTGTCGATGACGGGGTGCTGAGCCGCGATACGGCTCTGCTCATCGGCCTCGACGCTTCGGGCTTCGACGTCTCGCCTGCCGGCTACCGCCTGTCGCGTCTCGTTCCCGGCATCGGCGCGCGCCGCGTGCGCGAGCTCGGCGGCACCGGCGGCAAGATCATGGTCTATCTCAGGCCCGACAGGCCTGAGGCGAACGAGCATAATGTCGCCATTCTGCGCCAATGCATCGCCGATTTCGCGCAAGAGGACCTCCTGCTCGTCGTCGAGTTCCTGACCTATCAGCTCGAAGCGGAAAGCCTTGAAGAGTATACGGCCAAGATCCCCTGGCTCGTCGAAGAGGGCACCCGTATTTCGCTGGAATGCGGGGCAAAGGTGCTCAAGCTTCCTTATCCCGGAACGCCGGAAGCCTGCGCCAGGATCAGCAGCATGGCCGGCGAGGTGCCTTGGGCGGTCCTCTCCGCCGGCGTCAACCACGCAACCTTCCTGGGCCAGGTCGAGATCGCGATGCGGAACGGCGCGTCAGGCGTCATCGCCGGCCGGTCGCTGTGGAAGGACTGCATCTCGCTCGACCGTGACATTCAGCGTGAAAGGCTCAGGACTATCGCGGTGTCGAGATTGCGCGAGCTTCAGGCGGTGATCGGAAACTACCGGCAGCAAGCCGCTTAGCAGATGACCCCGAACCGAAGGTCCGCGGATGCAAAATCGAAGTCGATCTTCGAAAAGG
Source organism: Mesorhizobium sp. WSM4850 (assembly GCF_055811735.1). Lineage (NCBI taxonomy): Bacteria > Pseudomonadati > Pseudomonadota > Alphaproteobacteria > Hyphomicrobiales > Phyllobacteriaceae > Mesorhizobium > Mesorhizobium sp. WSM4850. The sequence continues at coordinate 24,603 of NZ_JBVVPV010000020.1, forward strand.
ATCATGCGCAAATCAAAGTACTATAGCGTCCTGTGCGCACCAGGATGCGCGGCGCTGTAGCTATCCGACGTTCACACCAGGCACGCACGGGACGTCATGCCTCTGACCATGATCCCGAAAAGTGGGGACCGGTTTTCGGAGAAGATCATGGTCAAACAGCAAGATAGAGCCCCATTTCGATTTAGTCGAAATGGAACAGGCTCTGGTTCGATGGCCATAGGAATCGATATCGGCGGCACCAATCTGCGCGCCGCCCGTGTTTCCGGCACGGGCGAAATCCTCGAGCGCATTTCCGAGAAAAGCGCGCCGGACCCCGAGCTCGTGCTCTCCCGGATCGCCGAAATGGTGCGCCGGCTCGATTGTCCCGAAGTTGCGGCCATCGGCATCGGCGTCCCCGGCCGCGTCGATGCGCGGCTTGGCGCGGTCTTGTCAGGGGGCTATGTCAACCTCGCCTCGGTCTCCCCTGCGCAACGACTGGAAAGCCTGGCGGGCAAGCCCGTGGTGATCGACAATGACTGCAACATGGCACTGGTCGCGGAAATGGCCCTCGGCGCTGCCAGAGGCCATGAAAGCATCGTCATGTTCACGATCGGGACCGGCATTGGCGGTGCCGTGGTCCAGGACCGGCGGATCGTCCGCGGCAAAGGGACGGCGGGGCAGCTCGGCCATATCACCGTCGACCTATCAGGCGAAGCGTGCATCTGCGGCCGGCGCGGCTGCGTTGAAACCACCAGCTCAGGCACGGCGCTTGGCCGTCACATCGCGCGGGCAGGCCTCGGTCCGGACGTTTCGGTCGATCAGCTTTTTGCCCGGGATGCGGGCGGCGATCCCTTGGCGCGCGGTATACTGGAAGCCTGGGCCGGGCCGCTGCGTGCGGCAATCGATACGACCGTGGCCATGTTCGACCCCGACCTGGTGCTGCTCGGCGGCGGACTTGGCCTGGCGGCCCATCGGGCGCTTGCCAGGGCTCCTGCCCTGGCGCCCTGGTACCAATGCCCGGTGGAAGCGGCGCAACTGGGTGACGACGCCGGGGTCATCGGCGCCGGTCTGCAAGCGCTCGCCGAGCAACCGGCAGTTGCACAATCAGAAGTTGGAGAAGCCTCGCCAGTATCCTTGCCGACCGCCCGGCTCGATCGCACCAGGCGCGCCGTGTCCGGCCGGCGCGCCGTGCTCGTCAACGGCATCCCCGCCAGCGGCAAAAGCACGGTCTCGCGCGGCATCGCCGCGCACATGGGCTGGCCATTGCTGGCACTCGATACGATCAAGAACCCGTTCCTGGAAGTGCTCGGCGGCGGCGATCGCGAATTCAACCGTATACTCGGCCGCGCCAGTTACCAGGCCATCTGGTCGGTCGTCGGCGAGGCCCCGGCGGGCGCCATATTTGTCATCGACGCCTGGTTCGGCTTCCAACCGCGCCAGGTGCTCGAGGATCACCTGCGCAGCGCCGGCGTCGAGCAGACCGCCGAGATCTGGTGCCATGCGCCCGGCGAGGTTCTGGCCGAGCGCTATCGCGCACGGCTCGACCAGCGTCCCGCCGGCCATCCCGGCGCGGCCTACATCCCCGAACTGATCGAACTGGCCAAGCGCGCCGAGCCGCTGCGGCGCGGACCGCTGCTTGACGTCGACACGACCAGACCGATCGCTTTCGACGCCATCACGCAATGGCTGCAGGCGACGATTGCGGCTGACAGGTAGGCAGCGCGGCCCCTAAGCACGTCGCGTTTGAACGGATGCATGCGACGCGCCTTAAGTTATTCCCGAGCGTCAGGATGCTGCCGATCCATGTTCTCTATCACCGCACAAATGAGGAGGATTCATACAAAGGCCTCGCAGAAGGCTGATACAAGCTGAGTAGTTAACCCGTCCTTCAGTGGGCTTGCATAAGCTTACGTTGCGAATCGGCATGGGAAGCGAACCGACTGGTCTATGGCCCTAAAGAAAGAAAACGCGCTGGAGGCCAGAATCCTTCAGGATCAGCTTGCTGATCTGAAGGCTGGTCTCTTCGTATCGATGCCGATAAGCACTATGCTATCAGGCCTGATTTTGACGGTGCAGGCCTTTTCTGGCGGAGGCTTTGCCGCCGCAATCTGGTTCCTGGTTATCAATGCGATAAATGCCGCCCGCCTCGGACTCGCCCGTTATCAGCTAAACGAGACGGGGGATCAGGGCGATTTAACAGGGATTTCGCAGCGGCTTCGCTGGTTTGGCATCCTTGCTCTTCTGTCAGGGTTTGCCTGGTCCTTTCTTGCCGTCCTTACCGTTGGCTACACAACGCCGCAAGCGCCGCTGCATCTGATTATTCTGGCGGGCATCTCAGCTGGTGCGGTTACATACGGCAGTTCATATGCCGCGGCCGCGATCAACTTCATTACGCCGCCGCTTGTGATCGCGATGGGTTGCCTGTTGGCGAAAGGCAACTTTGAAGATTACATTCTGGCCTTTGCCGTTCTGCTCTTCGTGGGCGGCTTGGTTCGAGGCTCGTTTGTAGGGCAAGCCCGCTTCCGCGAAGCAAGCCGCCTGAGACATGAGGCCGAGCGGCTTGCGGCGGAAATGGAGCGCAATTCCAGGGAGGACCACCTAACGGCCCTTCTCAACAGACGGGGCCTCGAACACGCGATCAATCAGCTCGAGAATACGGACGGCCCGTTCGTTGCAATGCTGATTGATCTGGACGGCTTCAAATCTGTCAACGATACCTACGGTCACAGGACCGGTGATGAACTGCTCATCATGATCGCCCGCCGCATCGAGCAGGCAGCGCCGGCAGGCTCAACGCTCGCCCGTATCGGCGGCGATGAGTTCGTGCTGTTTTTTCCCTCATTCAGGAGTTCGCTTTCTCCCAGTACCCTCGCATCCAATATCATAGCCAAAGTCGCCAGCCCCTATCGTGAGGTCGCGTCCGTCCGGATCGGTGCATCGATCGGAATATACCTGGCTGAAAGGCCGGGGCTGACGGAAATGTTGCTGCGGGCGGATGTCGCCCTCTACACGGCCAAGCGTCGTGGCAGGAACGAATTTCGCCTGTTCGATGCCGAACTCGACAGGGAATTGCAACGTCGCCAGTCCATCGAACGCGACCTTCATTCAGCGATAGAGGCGAGAAGGGTGGCACCTTGGTTCCAGCCCATCGTGAGACTCGATACCGAGGCAGTGATCGGTTTTGAAGCCTTGCTGAGGTGGTCCCATCCGATCCATGGTTCCATCTCTCCACCCGAAATCATGACAGCCGCACGCGAAACCGGAATGCTTCAACTGTTAACGCAAACGGTATTCTCCGACTGTTGTGCTCTTATCGACGGCTTGGTGAAAGCTGACCGTCGAGATGTTCGTGTGGCAATGAATGTTTCACCGCGCGAATTGGAAGCCGGCGATATCGACGACATGGTTCTGAATGGTCTGGCGGCAAAAGACCTTCCGGCAACGATGTTCGAAATCGAGATTACCGAAGAATCTCCAGTGGACCCGGAAAGACTGGATGAAAAGCTCGGACGGCTTTCACATGCCGGAATTTCCATCGCGCTCGATGACTTCGGCACCGGCTTTTCCACGTTGGCGTCGCTCAAGGACAGTCGGATACGCAGGGTGAAAATAGACCAAGGCTTCATCCGCGGCTTGGCCAAGTCTCGGGAGGACCGGCTGCTTGTCAAAACGGTGATCGATCTTGGTCGGGCGCTCGGGATCGATGTCATGGCCGAGGGCGTCGAAACAGAGGCGGACCGGCAAATTCTGTACAAGCTCGGCTGCAGAACTGCTCAGGGCTTCCTATTCTCCAAGGCGGTGCCGCTAAGCCAGGCGCTTGAGGTGACACTAAAAGAGCACGCCACGGAGTTGTGAGGGCACACGCCACCAATGAAACCGCTGCGTGATCTCTGATCATGGGTGGTCAGGGGCGAGCGGTACGCTGGCTGTGCTGTCGCTCGCCGAACACGGCCTTGGTGATCGTGGCGTGCACGCCGAAATTTCCGTCGGCGACTTGCGTAATGCCGAAGTCGGCGGCAAGCGACATGATGCTCAACACCTCGTCCTCCGTGAGATCGTATGTCTGCATGATGAATCGGCGCGTCTGGCGGAAGGCGTTGCGCAGCGCCAACTCGATGGTGGATGTCTTGTAGACGTCCGACTGCGCGTTGCTGCCGAGGTCCCTGAGGTAGTTGGGATGGCTAAAACTCTGTATCACCCAGCTGTGCTCGGTTTCGATGAGCGGCGAGTTGAGACCGCGCAGGAAAGCCGGGCACACTTCGCCCGCCTTGTGCAGCTTGATGATGATGTCGCCGGTCAGCGAACACTCAAGACCCGTGCCGTTGATCTCGCCGTCCGCCTGCGCGAAATGCCCATCGCCGAGCGAGAGCAGTGCGCCCTGAACCGCAACGGGCAAATAAAGCTTCGCGCCGGCTCCGATCCTCCAATTGTCGATATTGCCGCCGAAATAGCCCGGCGGGATGGAATCGACCAGGTCGGCCTCGCGCGGAGCCACCGCGATGCACCCGAAATGCAGGCGCGCCGGTATGCGCACGCCGCTACCACTCAAGTCGCGATGCGAAACCTTGCTGTGGTCGACGGGTATGCCAGGATAGTCGATCGTCGCGTGGACAACGCCGAAGGGGTCGGTCTGCGGCTGCCATTCGTAGCTGTACAGCGGCCGCGCTGCGGCCGGGCACCGCATGTCGATCTCGAAGATAGTCACCGTTTCGCGTTTGGCATCCCGGTCCAGAAGGTCGTGATACTGATACCCCCACCACGCCGATACGTTCGATGCGAAGGCCTTGCCGGGAAAGGCAGCGCTCGGCCGTGGCCGAATTTCGACGAACTCGATCTCGAGCACGTCGCCGGGCTCGGCGCCGCGCACATAGATCGGGCCAGTCATGATGTGAACGCCGAACCCCTCGCCAGCGCCGCGCCCGAAGATGGAAGCGTTTGCCGGACCGGCCCCGCGACGGTCGACGCGCTTGTGTTCGGGTGACCAATCGAACACGCTTTCAGCCCCGCTGTCACCCGCCACCATCCGCTGCCAGTCGTCGCCCGCGTGCTGAGTGAGTGTCTCAACGGTGACTGAATCGCCCGGATCGACGCGCAACACCGGCGGCAGCGAGCGGCTGAAAAAGCCCCAATGCACGGTCTCCGCTGTTGCTGGCAAATGCCAATGGTCCGTGCGTTCGCGGGCTCTTGCCGTTGGTGGGCGATCCACAGCGGCCCGCAGCATCGGGGCCGGCCGCGCCGCCGCCGACTTGCGGCCGTCCGGTTTGCCGCGCAGCGGATAAGCTTCCTCCGTCTGCGACCTAGCGCGCCTCACCTGCCTGGGACTCATTCCAAACGTCGCGCCGAAAGTGCGGCTGAAATGCGATTGATCGCGAAAGCCCCAGCGCTGTCCGATCGCGGCCACGCTTTCATGTGCATGGTTGGGATCCGCCAGGTCGATGCGGCAATGTTCGAGGCGCTGCTGGCGCACATATTCGGAGAAGCTTTCGCCGCGCCCCTCGAACAGTTTTTGCGCGTAGCGTATGGAAAGCCCTTCCAGTCTCGCGATCAGGGCCAAGGCCAGATCCGGGTCCGACAGCCGGGCGTCAATCGTCGCCGCGACGCGCCTGAAATGCGCCGTTTGCACCCCGGTCAGGCTGCCAGCGGGCTCGCGTACCTCGCCAAGCAGGGCGCTTGCCACGAGTTCCGTCAAAGCCACTTCGGCGGCTGTCAGATCGGCCGCACCGGAAGTCTCGAGATTGGAGCCCAGCGTTCGCAATGCGGATTTCGCAACCGCAGCGACGACGGTGCTGCCTAGCACCTTCGGCAAGCGGATGCCGCTGCGGCCCAGCCGTGCTCCCAGCGGACCGGCGGCCGCCTGAAGTATGAACGCGCGGAAGTCACTGCGAAAGGTCATAGACCAGTCGTCGGCCGTGCCGAGCACCATCATGTCGCCGTCAGCGAGATCGAACGCCTGGTGCGGGGCGACAAGACGCCCGCGCCCAGCAACGATGAGAGCGAATAGAATCCCGTGGTCCCGGCGCATCGGCACGATGCGCTGGGGTGTACCAGAGACGTCGGCGAGGCGCGTGGTGGCGTTCGCTGCCCGCAGGTGCATGGTGCCTCTCGGGATCGGCTGGTCGTCGACAGACGCGGAAAGCGAAAGCTCCTCAAACCAGTCGAGCCACGCCTTGTCGCGGTGTTCGAGGGGCAGATGGTCGATCGATCGCAGAGCCGCAACCATAAGAGAAGAGGGTCCTTGTTGCATACTGCAGCGGCCTTTCCGGGGCGCGTTACGTCCATCAGGCGACCCGCCCGCCGAGATTCACTTTAGCGCGACGCCGGCGACAGTATTTGTGCGCATGCGAACAATCTCTTGACTTTACCCTGTCACCAGGCGGAGCTCAAGCTCGCCGGTCTTGCCGGCGTGAGCGTAAGCCATTGAATTGACCCGTATTTATTTAGGCAACAGCGCGATGCATTGATTTCGCGGCCGGCTGGCTGGATTGCCGATGGCGCGCGTGATGCATAAAATCGCGCACATTCCTTCCAACAAAAACAAGGGGACTGTTCATGTGCAAAGGCGATGATATCAGCTGTCCGCATTTCGAGCTTCACTATAACAAGTTGAAGCAAGATCTAAATGCCGAGCGACGCGGCTTTCTGAAGGGGGGCCTGTTCGCGGCCAGCGGTCTGGCCACGCTGGGCGCCGGTGGCATCTCGCTGGTCACACCCGCACTGGCGCAGGCCACGTCATCGAAGCTGCCTGCACAACGCGCCTATCATTATTTGCCGGCCAACGCCGAGACCGTGCATTGGGGCTACTTCAGCAAATCACTGAAGCCGCGCATCGAGGTCAATTCCGGCGACATCGTCACGATCGAGTCGCTCACCCACCATGCGGGCGATGACCTGGAGCGCATGGTTGACGGCGACGAGGGTGCAGAGAGCGTCTATCTCTGGACGAAAGAGAAGAAGGGCGTCGACCGCCGCGGTGCCGGCCCTACCGACCCGGCCAAGTACAAGAAAGGTTCTGGTGAGGGGCAGGGCGTGCACATCATGACCGGCCCGGTCTATGTCCGCAACGCGGAGCCGGGCGACATATTAGAGGTGCGGATTCTCGATTGCGGGCCGCGTCCCTCTGGCAATCCCAAGTTCAGCGGCAAATCATATGGCTCCAACGCGGCGGCCAATTGGGGCTTCCACTACAATGACCTGCTTGACGGCACCAAGCGCGAGGTCGTCACCATCTACGAGGTCGACGTTGCCGGCGGCAAAAGCTGGGCCGAAGCGGTCTACAATTTCCAATGGGTGCCGCAGACTGACCCGTTTGGCGTCAGGCATGACACGATCGACTATCCCGGGGTTCCGGTCGACCACAGCCTGACCAAACGAAACTACGATGTGCTGAAGGGCGTGAGACTGCCCATTCGCCCGCATTTTGGCACGATCGGACTGGCACCGAAAGAAGCGGACGTCGTAGACACCATCCCGCCGAGCTACACCGGCGGCAACATCGATAACTGGCGCATCGGCAAGGGCGCCACGATGTATTATCCGGTCTCCGTCGACGGCGCGCTGCTCTCGGTCGGTGATCCCCATGCCAGCCAAGGCGACAGCGAATTATGCGGGACGGCGATCGAATGCTCGCTCACCGGCACGTTCCAGCTCATCTTGCACAAGAAAGCGGACCTAGCCGGCACACCGCTCGAGGAGCTCAATTACCCCATGCTCGAGACGCAAACGGACTGGCTGGTGCATGGGTTTTCCTACGCCAACTATCTTGAGGAACTGGGACCGAGCGCTCAGAGCGACATCTATTCGAAGTCGTCTGTCGACAGAGCGCTGCGCGATGCGTTCCGGAAGATGCGCCACTTCCTCATGACAACCAAAGGACTGTCAGAGGACGAGGCGATTTCCCTGATGTCGATCGGAGTAGACTTCGGCATCACCCAAGTCGTCGATGGAAACTGGGGGGTGCATGCGGTGGTGAAGAAGGACATCTTCGCCGCACGTGTTGCCTGAGATGGTGGGTAACTAAATCTTGCATCACATCGCCGTTACTCGGAAGCTCGACAAAGGCTAAAGCGCGTCGCGTTTGAAGGAATTCATGCGAAGCGCTTTACGCTGCGCACCCTCGGGTCAGGCCCGAGGGCATGCTTTTGCGCAACATGCATCAGGAATCCGAACCAAGCGGGGCACCGACCGGTCCCTCCGTAAGAACGGACATCTGTAGCCAAGAGAAGCGGCCGAAACCGAAGAAGGCGACCGTGCACCAATGGTACCGTTGGCTGGGATCGAACCAGCGACCTCCGGATCCACAATCCGGCGCTCTAACCATCTGAGCTACAACGGCACGTTCGCCTGAGCGGGATGGAACGTTCATCCTCCGAGACCCGCTCTGTCGTTCGGCGATGCGTCCATACGGGCTATCGGAGTTTAATTCAAGGCTTTTGGCCGCGCACGGCCCGGAAAATCAGAATCGATTTCGCTGGGGATCATGCGCAACATCCCAGGGTTCCGCAGCGTGCTTTGCGCGTCCAGGAAGGCGCCCGGCGCTGTAGGCAAAGGGTGCTCCGGCACCGACATCATATTCGCCGGGCAAAGAAAAAGGCCGGCGGGAGGAGGTGCCGGCCTTTTCCTGTTCCAAGCCAGCGGGAGGAGGTGCTGGCTGGTCATCCCGGAGAGCAGAGGGAGGAGGTTCCACCCGCCGGGTATTCGCTTGGACCACTATATCTCACATAATCCTGTTCGAAGAAATGCGACCTTTTGTTGCATCTTCGAACTATGCGCAAATATTATGCGATCTTAACTTCCTTCATCGCCTTCTCGAAGGCGGTCTTGATCGGCTTGGAGACGTCCTCGGCCGCCTTGGAGGCGACGGTCTGGAAATCCTTTGCCTGCTCGACAGTCATCTCGACCTGCTTGCGCAGGAATGCGGTCTGCAGTTCGACGACTTCCGACAGCGACTTGGCGCCGATCAGAGCTTCGAAATGCGACAAGCCGGCTTCAGTATTGGCGCGCAGAGCGGCAATGGTCTTGAGCGACAGGTCGTTGGAAACGGTCTTGGCGGTCTCAAAGGTGGACTCAAGGGCCTTCTGGGTCTCTTCGGCGCCGGTCTTCAGCTTGGCATAGGCCTCTTTCGACTGCTCGACGCCCTTTTCGGCGAAAGCACGGATCTGGTCGGTGGCCTTGGAAGCGTCGAAGCTCGGGAATTCAACGTTTTCGATAGTATCAGCGGTCTTGGTCCTGGACAATTTTCCATCCTTTGCAGTGGTAGCGGCTTCGATAGGAAAGCCGTCTCGTTCATGTATGATGGCAATATAAAGGCAAATCTTGTGCATTGCAATATCTTTGTTGCAGCGCACCATAAATTTTCTCTCCCAGCGTTAACCACGCGCCCAGAGATTCCGGCGGTTGCACGCTATGGCTTGTGGACCTTCGCACCGTCGGCTTTTATTAACAAAGCGTTAACTGCAAACTGCCCGCTTCGTAAGGGTTCCCAAAGCGCATGCCGTCTGAAAACTACTCCTTCCTCGACGTCGCCGTGCTCGACGCGGTCCGCCAGCGCTTTGCCGCCGGCGACGCGATCGCTCTTTTGTCGGCAGACCTCGAACAGGTGATCTGGGCCAACGGACCAGGGGCAGCGGTGTTCGGCTACCCCGACATCGAGGCGATCATCGGCGCCTCGGCCGGCTTGCCGCCGATCGCCAGGCGCCAGATCATGGCGACAAGCGGTTTTCCACAGATCGGCCGCGACCGCGCCATCACGGTGCGGCTGGCAACCGGGCTGACCAGCCGCGCGGTTGGCTTTCTGGCCAGCGCGGTGACAATGCCTGACGGCGAAAACGCCATCATGCTGGCGGTGCCGGCGACGCAGACCGGCTCGCGCAGCGCCGCCGAGCTTGCCGCTCGGGCCATCAGCGGCTTTACCGAAGACGGTCATTTCATCGCCTTCGTCGATGCCAACGGCAACATAGAGGCCGCTTCCGATGGTTTTTCGGCACTCGGCATCCTGCCCGAAACGCTGACAGCGCTTGTCGCCGATGTTGCGAACGAGAGCGGTCGCGTCGTCAAACGCCTCGTTCCTGGCGGCACCGCTTCCTACCCGGCCGGCCTCGCCCGGCTGACTGACGAGCGGCACCTGCTGGTGGTGATCGACGAGAACCAGCTGGACTCCGAAGCAGCCCCTGCTGGCGTGCTCAGCGCAGGGGCGGCGGCCGATGCCGCAGTCCCGCCAAAAGCACAACAGGACAACCCGCCGGCAACAGTCGCGAAAACGGCTGCGGCAGAGCAGACAGTTGCGGCAGCCGACGAAGACACTTCGCTGTCGGCGGAGCATGATGTTCCCGATTCCAGTGGGCCCGATTCCACTGGGCTCGATTCGACCGGATCTCATTCAACTGCGCCTGATTCAACCGAGCAGGGTCCGGAAGCGGCCGGCGGGATACCTCCACAGCATGACCATTGGTATTTCAGCGCCAGCGAGGAGGAGGCGCAAAAGCCGGGACCGGATGCATCCGATCCTGTCGAGGCGGATGCTTCGGCGGAAAGCTTCGCACAAAATGCCGTCAGGGCCGCCTCCCCGGTCAAAAATGCCATCCCCTCGATCGACCGCGCGGCGGCGCCCCTGCGTTTCGTCTGGCGCACCGACGCCGAGGGCAGATTCAATGCGCTGTCGACGGAATTCGCGGAACTCGTCGGCAAGCCTGCCGCCGATGTGATCGGCCGGCGCTTCAGGGACGTCGCGGCCACCTTCGACCTCGATGCGACCGGCGACATCGCCGGTCTGCTCGACCGACGCGATACCTGGTCCGGCCGCTCGGTGCTGTGGCCGGTCGCCGGCACCGATTTCAAGATACCCGTCGACTTGGCGGCGCTGCCCGTCTACGGCCGCAGCCGTGCCTTCGAAGGCTTTCGCGGTTTCGGCGTTGCTCGCACCGGCGATGCGGTGGTCGATCCGGAAGCGATCGGCATGGCGCTTGTCGCCAATGCCGACGTCCCCGTGGCCGGCGAGCCGGAAGTCGCCAAAACGCCTGACGAAACCGACCCGTTCCAGGGCGAGGTGCCGGCGCTGACCATCGTGCCGAAGCCGGAGCGGCGCTTAGCCGACAAGGTGATCCGGTTGGCGGAGCACAGGCAGCCGGCCAACGACAAAGGCCTGTCGACGCTGGAACGCAGTGCATTCCGTGAGATCGGCGAGCGGCTCAAGAAGGACAATCCCCCGACAGAACAGCCCGCTGCCGCAATTGCGGCAGAGCCGGCTGCGGCGGAACCGACCGAAACCGATGTCGAAGACGAGAAGGATGTCGCAAGGCTCGACGGTGAGCAGCCGCAAGCAACCGTGTCCGACCTCTCAGGCTCGCTGCTCGACTATGCCGACCGGGACTACGTAGCCGACGATGGCGACGGTGCGCCGGTCTCCGAGCCGGACAAACCGGCGCAGGAGATCGCTGAGCCCACCGACGCCGCCAGTCGATCGATCGCCGAAGACGCCGACAGCATGACGGCCGCCGATTTCCGCGATGCAGAAGACAGCGAGGACTCGGCGCGACCCGATGACGACGAAACCGGTTCGCCAACCGATGGCATCGGCGATGCCGGCGACGTCGAGCCGGCGACGGTCGAGCGGCCGCGCCTGCCGGTGCCGCCGCTCAAGCTCGAAGCGTTCGTGCCGTCGGCTTTTTCGACCGCGGATGACAACAAGGCTCCGGACATTTCGATCCTCGGCAAGCTGCCGGTGCCGCTGCTGATCCATTCCGGCGACGATCTTCACTATGCGAACGAGGAATTCCTCAGCCTGACCGGCTATGACACGCTCGACCAGCTGGAGGATGCCGGTGGCCTCGACGCGCTGTTTGCCGATCCTTACGACGGCAGCGCCTCCGATGGAACCGACCACGCGCTGCGGTTGAAGACGCGTGACGGTCAGGAGTTCCCGATCGAGGCCATTCTGCGCTCGGTGCCATGGCGTGGCGGCAAGGCGCTGATGCTGGTCGTGCGCCGTTCCGGCGACGACGAGGCAGCAGGTGCCGCCGACGACCAGACGCAGCCGGACACTTCGGAGCTCAAGGCGCGCATTGCCGAGATGCGCACCATCATCGACACCGCGACCGACGGCGTCGTGCTGATCGGCCGAGACGGAACGATCCGCTCGATCAGCCGACCGGCGGAGGCGCTGTTCGGTTTCGACAGCGACGAGGTGACCGGAAAACCCTTCGTCTCGCTGTTCGCGATCGAAAGCCAGCGCGCCGCGCGAGACTATATCGACGGATTGTCCGAGCCCGGCGTGGCGAGCGTGCTCAACGACGGCCGCGAGGTGATCGGACGCGAGGCGCAGGGGCGCTTCATTCCGCTGTTCATGACCATCGGCAGGCTGCCCAACGACAGCGGCTTCTGCGCGGTGGTGCGCGACATCACCCAGTGGAAGCGGGCCGAAGAGGATCTGACCCAGGCGCGCGCCGTGGCCGAGCGCGCTTCCTCGCAGAAGACCGACTTCCTCGCCCGCATCAGCCACGAAATCCGCACGCCGCTCAACGCCATCATCGGCTTCTCCGAGCTGATGGTCGACGAGAAATTCGGACCGGTCGCCAATGACCGCTACCGCGACTATCTGCGCGACATCAACCGGTCGGGCAACCATGTGCTCGACCTGGTCAACGATCTGCTCGATATTTCGAAAATCGAGGCCGGCCAGCAGGAGATGGCCTATGAGGCAGTGTCGCTCAACGACACGCTGGCCGAGACGGTGGCGATGATGCAGCCGCAAGCCAACCGCGAACGCGTCATCATCCGCTCCAGCTTCGCCTCCCGGCTGCCGGAAGTGGTGGCCGATCTGCGCAGCGTGCGCCAGATCGCGCTGAACATCCTGTCGAATGCCATCCGCTACACGCAGGCCGGCGGCCAGGTGATCGTATCGACAGCCTACGAGAACTCCGGCGACGTCGTGATGCGCGTGCGCGACACCGGCATCGGCATGAGCCAGTCCGAGATCGAGCAGGCGCTCAAGCCGTTCAAGCAGCTCAACGCGCTTAAGCGCGGGCGCGGCGACGGCACCGGTCTCGGGCTGCCGCTGACCAAGGCCATGGTCGAGGCGAACCGGGCCCGGTTCACCATCAACTCGACACCCGGCGAGGGCACCCTGGTCGAAGTCGCCTTCCCGTCGACCCGCGTGCTGGCGGATTAGGGCAGCGGATCTTCAGTCGTCCGTGTCGCCGCGCTATCTCTTTGTTTGAGCATTGGATTTTCCCAAACCGGTGTCCACTTTGGCTCATGCTCGGCACACAAAAGAAAGGCGTCCAACAGGACGCCTTGAATGATCGATTGCTGTACATCGGGGGCTTGAGCGAATTCAGATCCTCTTGGGATTTAGAGGAACGGGATTTCTCCCTCAAGTTACGCACGACTATCGATGTCGGCCCTTAACAAAACCTTACCGGCACCGAGAAAAATTTACCGATGTGTACCACTCATGAAATCTAGGTAAATTCGAGCGAGATATTTCGTTAACCATGCTCGGCTCCGTTTGAACGCGTGACGGATCGCATGTCCTGGACCTCGAGAAACTAATCGGCCAGCTGCGGCAGGTCGCGGAACAGCTCGAGCGCTTCGGGATTGGCCAGCGCCTCCTTGTTCTTGACGGCGCGGCCATGCACCACGTCGCGCACCGCAAGCTCGGTGATCTTGCCCGATTTGGTGCGTGGAATGTCGGCGACGGCGACGATTTTAGCCGGCACGTGGCGCGGGCTCGCGCCGCTGCGGATTTTCGCGCGGATGCGTTTTTCCAGCTCGGCGTCGAGTTCAACGCCGGCCGCCAGCCGCACGAACAGCACGACCCGCACATCATTGTCGAAATCCTGGCCGATGCACAGCGCTTCCAGGATTTCCGGCATTTGCTCGACCTGATTGTAGATTTCCGCCGTGCCGATCCGCACACCGCCCGGGTTGAGCGTCGCGTCGGAACGGCCGTGGATGATCAGGCCGCCATGGGCGGTCCATTCGGCGAAGTCGCCGTGGCACCAGACATTGTCGAAGCGCTCGAAATAGGCGGCGTGGTATTTCTTGCCTTCGGGATCGTTCCAGAAGCCGATCGGCATCGCCGGGAACGCCTTGGTGCAGACGAGCTCACCCTTTTCCTGCCTGAGCGGCTGGCCGTCGTCGTCCCAGACATCGACGGCGAGGCCGAGGCCGGGTCCCTGGATCTCTCCGATCCATACCGGTTGGGTCGGCACGCCGAGCACGAAGCAGGAGACGATGTCGGTTCCGCCAGAGATGGAGGCGAGATGCACGTCTTTCTTGATGCCGTCATAGACGAAGCGGAAATCTTCCGGCGACAGTGGCGAGCCGGTGGAGGAGATCGTGCGCACGCTGGAAAGATCGTGCGTGTTGATCGGCCTGAGGCCGGCCTTGCGCGCGGAATCGATGAATTTGGCCGAGGTGCCGAAATAGGTCATCTTCTCTGCGTCGGCGAAGTCGAACAGCACGTTGCCGTCAGGGTAAAAGGGCGACCCGTCATAAAGCAGAAGGGTTGCGCCCGACGCCAGGCCGGAGACCAGCCAGTTCCACATCATCCAGCCGCAGGTGGTGAAATAAAAGAAGCGGTCGCCGTCGAGCAGGCCGGCGTGGAGCCGTTCTTCCTTGACATGCTGGATCAGCGTTCCGCCGGCCGAATGGACAATGCATTTGGGAATGCCGGTCGTTCCGGAAGAAAACAGGATGTAGAGCGGATGCGCGAACGGCAACCGTTCGAAGGTGACCGACTTGGCAGCGAAGGATGAGAACGCCTCGTCCAGCGCAGTCGCCTTCTCGATGATCGCCGCCACATCGATCGACGTGCCGAGATAGTCGACGATCAGGATCTTGCGGACGGTGACGAGCTTTGCCGCAACGGCGGCGATCTTGTCGGCAACCTCGATCGCCTTGCCATTGTACCAGTAACCGTCAGGCGCGATGAAGACGACAGGCTCGATCTGCCCGAACCGGTCCAGAACGCCCTGCTCGCCGAAATCGGGAGAGCAGGACGACCACACGGCCCCGATCGAGGCTGCCGCCAGCATTGCCGCGACCGTCTCCGGCATATTGGGCATCATGGCAGCGATGCGGTCGCCCTTTTTCACCCCGAGCGACAGGAAAAGCTGCTGCAGCCGCGAGGTCAGCGCATGCAACTCGTTCCAGGAGAGCCGGCGCTCGACCTTGTCCTCGCCGCGAAAGACGATGGCGTCACCGAGCCCGGTTTTTTTCAACAGGTTCTCGGCGAAGTTAAGCTTGGCGTCGGGAAAGAAGGCGGCGCCGGGCATCTTCTCGCCATCGACGAGCACGTGCTCGCCGCCACTGATTCCCCCGCTGGCGCCCTTGTCGCCAACGATGCCGCAAAAGTCCCAGACCAGGCTCCAGAACGCCTCGCGATCGTCGATCGACCAACGATGAAGATCGCCGTAGGAGGGAAAAAACCCGCCGGTTGCGGCCGCCGCGGCCTGCATGAAGGCGGTCATCGGCGCCGCGTCGATCTGGTCTTTGGTCGGTATCCAGAGCGGTGCGTCGCCAGCCATGATCGTTCCTCCTTAAAGCACGTTACGCTTGAAGAGATTCACGCGACGCGCTTTAGACTTTTGTTATTATCATGTCGTTATCCAAAAACGTTGCGCATTTTGGCGACATGCATTGGCATCGCTTATGCATATCGCAGCGCAGCAGAGCAAGATTTTGTTCGGCCGGGCGGCGCGGATGTGCGCAAATGCCATCGCTGGGCCATAAAGACTTGAAATGCGCCAGCCCTAAGTCGTAGGTAAACGACTGGGGTTACACCCGTCGGGCGATTTTTTGTCGGAACGGAAGCATACGGGGCGACATGCCATCACCTTTGATCCGGCGCGGAATATGGGCGATCGGCGCTGCCGTGCTCGTCATCGCGCTGGCCGTTGCCGCCCTGCCGCTCGTCGCCTCGACCCGTATCGTGCGCGACCGCATCGCCTGGGAAATGAGTGCGTGGAGCGGTTTCAGGGTCACCATCGACGGCGCGCCACGGATCGAAGTCTGGCCGAATTTCCGTGCCATCCTGGCCGACGTGACGCTTTCGCAATGGACAGAGACCGACGCGCCGCCGGTGATCGAGGCTGAACGGGTCGAGGTCAATCTCTCCGCCATGGCGGCGTTGCGTGGCAATGTGGTGTTCTCGACGGCGCGGCTGATCCGGCCGACGATCAGGGTTCAACGCGCAGCACATGGACTTTTCCTGCCCGCCCTGCCTTCGGGCGGGCGCATCACCCGTTCCATCGACGTCGCTCGCGCCGTTGTCAGCGCCAATCCAGCCAAGCCGGACCTCAGCAAGCTGCCGGCTGATCCGTTCGGCACCGTGGAGTTCAGGAACGGCCGCGTGGTGACTTCCGTCGATGGCAAGGACGCTGAGATACTGAGCAGCCTGAGCGGCCAGGCGAACTGGGCCGCAATGAACAGCAATGCGACGCTGTCGGCGACCGGGATCTGGCGCGGCGAAAGCGTCGCCGTGGATGCCGCATCGTCAAACCCGCTGGTGCTGTTTGGCGGAGGTGCGGCGCCGATGACGCTTTCCTTCAAGGCGGCCCCTGCCAGTTTTTCGTTCGACGGCGTGGCCAGCATGTCCGAGAACGCCTATTTCGACGGCCAGGCAAAATTTGCCGCACCCTCGCTCAGGCGCGCGCTCGAATGGTCGCGGGCCGGCATCGCGCCGGGCGCAGCAATTGGCTCGGTTTCCGTTTCCAGCAAGCTCACGGCGACCTCCGGCCGCATTAAATTCGAAAACACCGAGATCGCCCTGGACGACAATCCGGGAATGGGTGCGCTGGATTTCTCCTTTGGCGAGGCGCGCCCGGTGATCGCCGGTACGCTCGCCTTCGAGACGCTCGACCTGCGGTCGTTTCTCTCCGCCTTCGCACCCCTGGCGCCCGCGAACGGCGCTGGCCCCGGCGAAATCGACATAAGCGTCGCCGACCGCATCGATCTCGATCTCAGACTGTCGGCAGCGCAGGCCACCGCAGGCGCCATCCAGCTTGCCGACGTCGCCGCCGCTGCCCAGGTCAAGAACGGTCTTGCCGTCTTCGATATTTCCGATGCATCGGCCTTTGGCGGCAACATCCAGAGCAGCCTTCGTTTTGACCGCAAGCCGGAAGGCACGCAGGTCGAGATAAGGCTGCTCGCCTCCGACATCGACGGCGGGGCTTTTGGCACCGCAGCCGGAATGACGCGACTGGTGCCGATCGGCACCGGAACCGTTTCGGTCATCCTCAAGGGGCCGGGCAGAACCTGGGATTCCATTTTCGAAAATGCCGACGGCTCGGTTTCGGCGAAATTCGGCCAAGGCGCGTTGAGCCGGTTCAACCTGCCGGCGTTTCTCAAACACAATGAACAGGGCGGGTTCTTCGCGCTCGACGATGTCTCTGACGGAACACTGCCGATCGACGGGGCCGAACTCAAGGCGAGCATTTCAAACGGTGTGGCGAAGATCGACAAGGCCGAAGCGAATTCGGCGAAGTACAAGATCTGGCTTTCCGGCATCGCCTCCTATGCCGGGCGCGGACTGGCGCTGTCCGGCGGCATCATTCAGGCGGACCAGCCAACCACGCAGACAAATAGCCAAGGTCCCAACCAGTCTTCGTTCTTCATCGGCGGAACGTGGAGCACGCCGTTCATTTCGCCGATAAGCCGCGGGGTATCCGGCGAGTAAGCAACGAAGCTGCTGCGGTCGTCGTCAGAAGTACTTCCTGCCGGCTTTGCTGGCGCCGCCCCTTTCGTCACCCCCGCTGAGCGGCCTGCTCATCGCGTTGGCGCTGGACCGCGCGCCGCTTGTTGGCGAGCGAAGCGATGATGACGCCAACCGCCACAACCGCGATCAGGATGGTGCAGGCGGCGTTGATCTCCGGCGTCACACCGAGACGAACCTGGCTGTAGATCTTCATCGGCAGCGTGGTGGCGCCAGGCCCTGAAGTGAAGCTGGCAATGACCAGATCGTCGAGCGACAGTGTGAACGCCAGCATCCAGCCGGACACGATCGCCGGCATGATGACCGGCAGCGTGATCTGGAAAAAGGTCTTCACCGGCGGCGCGCCAAGATCCATCGCGGCTTCTTCCAGCGAGCGGTCGAACGTGATCAGGCGCGACTGCACGACGACGGCGACGAAGCACATGGTCAGGGTGATGTGGGCAAGCGTGACGGTGACAAAACCGCGGTCGAGACCGACGGCGACAAAGAGCAGCAGCAGCGACAGGCCGGTAATGACTTCCGGCATGACCAGCGGCGCAAAGACCATGCCGGAAAACAGTGTCCGGCCCTTGAAGCGTGTGTAGCGCGTCAAGGTGAGAGCCGCCAGCGTGCCGAGCACGGTCGCCACGGTGGCCGAGATGACGGCGACGCGGGCCGTTACCCAGGTGGCGTCCATGAGGCCCTGGTTGTGGAACAGCGAGACGTACCATTTTGTCGAGAAGCCGCCCCAGACAGTGACCAGTTTCGATTCGTTGAAAGAGAAGACGACGAGCAGGACGATCGGCAGGTAAAGAAAGGCAAAGCCGAGCACGATCGAAGTGATGTTGAAACGGCTCCAGGTCGGATTCATCTGTCCTGCTCCTGGGCGCGGGCCTGGGCCCGCTGGAAGAGCATGATCGGCACGATCAGCAGCAACAGCAGGATGACGGCGACGGCCGAAGACACCGGCCAGTCACGATTGGCGAAGAACTCGTTCCACAGCGTCTTGCCGATCATCAGCGTCTGTGAGCCGCCGAGCAGGTCGGGAATGACGAATTCGCCGACGGCGGGGATGAACACCAGCAGGCAGCCGGCGATGACGCCGGGTAGCGACAGCGGAAAGGTGATCTTCCAGAAGGCGCTGGTCGGTGGGCAGCCGAGATCCTTGGCTGCCTCGATCAGCGAATAATCCATCTTTTCCAGCGACGAATAGAGCGGCAGCACCATGAACGGCAGGTAGGAATAGACGATGCCGATGAAGATCGCCGTATAGGTGTTGAGGATGATCAGCGGCTGGCTGATAACGCCGGTGGCGAGCAGCAGCTGGTTGAGCAGCCCCTCAGGCTTGAGGATGCCGATCCAGGCGTAGACCCGGATCAGGAACGAGGTCCAGAACGGCAGGATCACCAGCATCAGCAAAGTCGGGCGCAGCATCGCCGGGGCGCGCGCCATGCCGTAGGCGATCGGGTAGCCGACAAGCAATGTCAGCACCGTCGAGATGGCGGCGACGATGACGCTGGTCACATAGGCGTTGACGTAGAGCGCGTCCTGGGTCAGCCACGTGTAGTTGTCGATGCTGAGCTCATTCAGCTGGGCGAAGAAAACGGCAAGGCCGTCGCCGAAGCCGAGCACCGGCGTGTAGGGCGGTATGGCGATCGCGGTCTGCGACAGCGAGATCTTGAAGACGATGACGAACGGAATGAGGAAGAAGAAGACCAGCCAGAGATACGGAATGAGGATGACAAGCCGGCCAACGAAGGCCTCTCCCGTTCTGGCCAGGGCGGATTTTCCGGCAGCGGTGGCTCGAGAGCTTGTTGCGGCGGTGACAGCGGCATTCGACATGGCCGCCCCCTATCGCGTCAGCACGACGCCGGCATCCGGCCGGAACGACACCCAGGCACGGTCGTTCCAACTCAGCGGATCCTCGGTGATGCGGGCCGCGTTCATCGTGCTCGCTCGCACCACCTGGCCATCGTCCAGCCTGACGTGATAGACGGTCATGTCGCCGAGATAGGCGATATCGTAGACCTCACCTTCGATGGCGTTGACAGCGCCGGCCGGTCTCGTCGACGATATCTTTATCTTCTCCGGCCTGATGGCGAAGGCGACGGCCGCGCCAGTTGCGGCATCGCCGGCATTCTCGGTCCGGATGGTGATGCCGTTGCCGGCATCGATGCTTGCAGCACCCGCCTCGCCATGCGCAATCTTGCCTTCGAACATGTTGACGTTGCCGACAAAGCCGGCGACGAAACGGGAACCCGGCGCCTCGTAAACTTCGGCCGGCGTTGCCACCTGCATCACCTCGCCCTTGTCGATGATGGCGATGCGGTCGGCCATGGTCATCGCCTCTTCCTGGTCGTGGGTGACGACAACGAAGGTGAGGCCGAGTGACTGCTGCAGATCCATCAGCTCGAACTGTGTTTCCTCGCGCAGCTTCTTGTCCAGCGCGCCCAGCGGCTCGTCGAGCAGCAGCACTTTCGGCCGCTTGGCGACCGAACGGGCAAGCGCGACGCGCTGGCGCTGGCCGCCGGACAATTGGTGCGGCTTGCGCTTGGCGAACTGCTCGAGCTTGACCAGCTTCAGCATCTCTCCAACGCGCGCCGCGATCCCGGGCTTCGGCATGCCGTCCTGCTTGAGGCCGAAGGCGATGTTGTTTTCGACCGTCATATGCGGGAACAGCGCATAGGACTGGAACATCATGTTGACCGGCCGCCGGTACGGCGGGATGCCGTGCAGATCCTGGCCGTCAAGCAGGATGCGGCCGGCGGTCGGCTCCTCGAAGCCGGCGAGCATCCGCAAAAGCGTCGATTTTCCACAGCCCGACGCTCCGAGCAGGGCAAAGAACTCGCGCTCGAAGATCGTCAGCGACAAATTGTTGACGGCGGTGAAGTCACCAAACTTCTTGGTCACTTTGTCGAACTGGATATATGGCTTGGCGTTCGGATCGTTCCACGGCGCGAAATCCCTGCGGATGCTGCCAAGCGATTTCATGTCTACTCCGTCCTGCGTTCTATCCCCAAAAGGACTTGACCCCGGCAGCACCTGCCGGGGTCGTTGATGTCGCTTACTGCCCGGTGACGATCCTGGTCCAGGTGCGGGTGACGACGCGCTGGGTCTTGGAATCGTAGGGAGCGATGGTGAACAACTTCGCCAGCGTCGCCTCGTCCGGGTAGATCGCCGGATCCTCAAGTATCTCCTTGTTGATGAACTGCTGCGACGCCTTGTTGCCGTTGGCGTAGAAGACGTAGTTGCTCGCCTTGGCGATGACTTCCGGCTTCATTATGTAGTTCAGGAATTCATGAGCTTCGGCGACATGCGGCGCGTCGGCCGGGATCGCCATCTGGTCGAACCACATTTCGGCGCCTTCCTTCGGCACGGAATAGGCGATCTCAACGCCCTGGTTTGCTTCCGTCGCACGGTCGCGCGCCTGGAACACGTCGCCCGACCAGCCGACGGCCAGGCAGATGTCGCCATTGGCCAGCGCGTTGATATATTCCGACGAGTGGAACTTGCGGATGTAAGGCCTGATCTTCAGCATCACTTCTTCGGCCTTGGCGAAATCGTCCAACGACGTGGTCTCAGGATCGATGCCCAGATATTTGAACGCGTTCGGCAGGATGTCGCTCGGAGAATCGAGGACATAGACGCCGCAATCTTTCAGCTTCGCCAGCTTTTCCGGGTTGAAGAACACGTCCCAGCTGTCGATCTTGTCGGTGCCGAGCGCTTCCTGCGCTTTCTTGACGTTATAGCCGAGGCCGACCGTGCCCCACATGTAGTTGATCGAATATTCGTTGCCGGGATCGTACTTGGTCGTGCGCTCCGAAACGACGTCCCACATGTTGGAAATGTTGGGCAGCTTCGACTTGTCGAGCTTCTGGAACACCCCTGCCTGGATCTGGCGTGCGAGGAAATTGGCGGTCGGCACGACAACGTCGTAGCCGCTGCCGCCGGCAAGCAGTTTCGTCTCAAGCAGCTCGTTGGAATCGAAGGTGTCGTAGGTGACCTTGATGCCCGTTTCCTTGGTGAAGTCTTCGATGATCGAGCTGTCGATGTAATCCGACCAGTTATAGACGTTGACGACGCGGTCCTGGGCATGAGCGCCGAGGGTGAAAAGCGCCAGAAATGCCGAGGTCGCCGAAAGCCAGAATGCTTTGCGGATCATGCGTCTCTCCTTTGATGAGTGTTCCATCGCCAGCACGTCGCGGGGCTGCGCGGCTGGGCGTTTGCTTCAGATTATTGAGCTTTCCGACAAGCGACAAGCGCGAACCGCCAACACGACAGCAGTTCAATGCGCAACGGCCGAGCCCCCGGTTCCTTTGTCGTGATCCAGGTGGCATGCCGGCGCCGTCAAAGGCTCTCGCCACGGCGCTGGCAGGGATACGACGATGTTGTCCGGTCTCGGTCGGGCCGGAGGGGAGACTTGGCAAGATGAGCCTGTCTTGTTGTTGCCGTATTTGCAGCCTGCCCGCGCGGCCGCGCCATTGTCAATGGCTCATCTCGCTTTGGCGCGTGCGCTGCATCAATTAGGCGACGGCATGCCGGTGACACCCGGCCGCACGGGTCGCGCCTGACGCTTGAATTCGAGCCCGATATGGACCAGCAGCGCCGTGACCACGACCGTGCCGCCAAGGATGGTGCGTCCCGACGGCACCTCGGAATGGATGAGCCAGACCCAGATCGGGCCGAGGATCGGCTCAAAAGTGCCGAGCAGTGCTGCGACAGCAGCCGGAACGAGCCGGGCGCCGGTGGCGAAAAAGGCAAGGCCGAGACCGAGATTGACCACGCCGAATGCAAACAGGAAACCCATGTCGCTGCTGGAAACGCCGAATTGCGATGCCTGCGACGCCGCGAATGCGGCGGCAATCATCGTGCCGAGGCAGGTCGCCGGCGTCATGCGCACATGGGCAAAGCGTCGCGTGATGACCGTGGCGATCGAAAACATCACGGCGATAAGCAGCGCCAGGCCGTCACCGATGGGCGACACCGCGCCATCGAGCGATTCCGATACCATGATGGCAACGCCGGCAATGACGGCGGCAATCGCCACCCAGGTCGCCAACGCCACCCGTTCGCGAAACAGCACCCAGGCAAACAGCGCCGCCAGGAGCGGCACGCCGGCCTGCATCAAAAGGATGTTGGCGACAGTGGTGTAGGCAAGCGCCACGACGAATGAGGTCGATGCGGTGGCGAAGCAGAACGCCACGGCAAGGCCGGGCAGGCCCATGCCGCGGAACAACCTCACCGTGCAGTGCCAGCCGTCGCGCCAGACCATGAAGCAGATCAGGAAGGCGGCGGCCCAGACCGAGCGCCAGAACACCACCGTCCAGCTGTCTCCGGCGTCGATGAAACGGGCGATGGCGCCACCGAAACTCCACATCAGCGCCGACAGGAAAATCAGCAGGAAGCCGGCACGCTCGTCACGCGGCGAGACGACAGGCGAAACGGCTAACGGTGATGATGATATATCGCTCATGATTGCGACTGTCGGCGATTTCGAGGCAACACGATGCACAGCGGACGACAGAAACGTGCCACATTCGCCTAGCGCAAAGGCAGCGGCGGAGCGTGGTCCACCGGGCAGCGATGGTTGTGGCAAAGACGGCAGTCGCCTGCCGGGACCTCACTGGAAATCGAAGGCGCTTAGTCCGGTCACCATCTCGTCCAGGCCGAGCGGGCGCGTCACCGGCGGCTCGGCGCGCGCGAGGCAGCCGATGCGTTCGCACAGCCGGCAAGCCGGGCCAACCGGCGTGGCCGGACTTGTGCCCTGTCCGGCTTTTCCGGCCGCAGCGGCAGCCGGCCACGGCAGTGCCGCGCCGTAGACGATCTCGTCACGAAAGCCGATGTCGCAGCCGAGCAGAAGTGCGGTACGGCGCGGGCGCTCCGCAAACGAGCCTTGCGGCCCCTCAAGCGTGCGGGCGACGCAGAGGAATTCGGCGCCGTCGGGCATTTCCACCGCCTCGACGAAGATCTGGCCGGGCTGGGTAAAGGCGGCATGCACGGGAAGCTTTGGACAGCCGCCGCCGAAGCGGCTCTGCGGAAAACCCTGGCTGCCAGCCTTGCGGAAGCGGTTGCCGGCGTTGTCGACCTCGAGCATGAAGAAGGGCACGCCCGGCGTGCCCGGCCGCTGCAGCGTGGTCAACCGGTTCGCCGCCTGCTCGAAGGAGACGCCGAAGCGCGAGCGCAGCACGTCGATGTCGTAACGCGCGCGTGTGGCGGCTGCGTGAAAGGATTGATAGGGCATCATCAGCGCGTGGGCAGCGTAGCGGCCAAGCTCGAAGCGGGCGAGCCGGCGGGCCTCATCCGTGGTCAGCTTCAGCGCCTGGATCTCGCTTGCCACGGCGACCGTCATGCGGATCAGGCAGGCCTCCATCGCCACCTCGCGCAACTGGTCGAACGGCGACAGGCGCTCGGACAGGAACAGACGCTGCGAATGGCGGTCGTAGCGGCGGCGCCAGTTCGGCATGGTGGCGACCGGCAGCACCTTGACGACGATGCCGTATTCGCGCTTCAGCCAGGCCTTCAGCGCACCGAGCAGATCGTCGCCGGGATCGAGCACCGAAATGAATGCCTCGGCCTCCTCTTCGAGCGCGGCAAAATGGTTCGGACGGCGCTCGAAAATCTCGTGCACCTCGTCGATCGGCAAGCGGGCGCCGGACAGCGCCGTCGCTTTGCCCTCACGCGCCAGGAGTTCGTTGAGGTCGGAAAGGCGCTCGGCCTGCTCGCGGTAAGCGCGAAACAGTTTTATCACCGCGGCGGAAGCGTTGGGCGCCGCCTCGGCAAGCTCGATCAGCTCCTGGTCGCCAGGCAATTCGCCGACCAGCAGCGGATCTGAAAACACTTCCTTCAAGGCGGTGACCGACCCCCTCGCCTCGCCCTGCAATTCATGCGGGTCGACCTTGTAGACAGATGCCAGCTTGAGGATCAGCTGAACCGTCAGCGGCCGCTGGTTGCGCTCGATGAGATTGAGGTAGGACGGCGAGATGCCGAGCCCTTCGGCCATCGCCGTCTGGGTCAGGCCCTTGGCGCTGCGGATGCGGCGGATGCGCGGCCCGGCGAAGATTTTTTGATCGGCCACTCGGCTGTCCTTGACAGAATTTACATGACTCCCGCGCGGCGCTGCCATGCCGGCCTTTTACAATCATGACAGATTTACAGCGCCTGAATGTCAAACGCAACACAGGTTTTCCCTTATTTTTCAGCCAATCCTCTGGTTTTCCTCGCCTGGCCCGCGCCAAAATGTAAATGCTGTCATACCAAAACGGCGCAGAAATTTTCATGAGGCGGCGTTTCTATCCCAACAACGATCTGTCGGAGCGAACAATGACTGATTTTTACAACCTCGTCCCCTCGGCGCCGGAAGGCCGTTTCGACGGCATCGAGCGGCCCTACTCGCCGGACGACGTGAAGCGGCTGCGCGGTTCGGTCCAGATCCGGCAGAGCCTCGCCGAAATGGGCGCCAACCGGCTCTGGAAGCTCATCCACGAAGAGGATTTCGTCAACGCGCTCGGCGCCATGTCGGGCAACCAGGCGATGCAGCAGGTCCGGGCCGGGCTGAAGGCGATCTACCTGTCCGGATGGCAGGTCGCGGCCGACGCCAACACCGCATCCGCCATGTATCCGGACCAGTCGCTTTATCCCGCCAATGCGGCGCCCGAACTGGTCAAGCGCATCAACCGCACCCTGCAGCGCGCCGACCAGATCGAGACCTCTGAAGGCAAGGGGCTTTCGGTTGACACCTGGTTCGCGCCTGTTGTCGCCGATGCGGAAGCCGGCTTCGGCGGACCGCTCAATGCCTTCGAGATCATGAAGGCCTTCATCGAGGCGGGTGCCGCCGGCGTCCACTACGAGGACCAACTGGCGTCGGAGAAGAAGTGCGGCCATCTCGGCGGCAAGGTGCTGATCCCGACCGCCGCACACATCCGCAACCTCAACGCCGCGCGGCTTGCCGCCGACGTCATGGGCACGCCGACGCTGGTCGTCGCGCGCACCGACGCGGAAGCGGCAAAGCTGCTCACCTCCGACATCGACGAGCGCGACCAGCCCTTCGTCGACTATGGCGCCGGCCGTACGGTGGAGGGCTTCTATCAAGTCAGGAACGGCATCGAGCCCTGCATCGCACGGGCCGTCGCCTACGCGCCCCACGCCGACCTGATCTGGTGCGAAACCTCCAAGCCCGATCTGGCGCAGGCCAAAAAGTTCGCCGAGGGCGTGCACAGGCACCATCCCGGCAAGCTTCTCGCCTATAATTGCTCGCCGTCGTTCAACTGGAAGAAGAACCTCGACGATGCCACCATCGCCAAGTTCCAGAAGGAACTCGGCGCCATGGGCTACAAGTTCCAGTTCATCACGCTGGCCGGTTTTCACCAGCTCAATTTCGGCATGTTCGAACTCGCCCGCGGCTACAAGGCGCGGCAGATGGCGGCTTATTCCGAACTGCAGGAGGCTGAATTCGCGGCGGAAGCCCACGGCTACACCGCGACCAAGCACCAGCGCGAAGTCGGCACCGGCTATTTCGACGCCGTTTCGATGGCGATCACCGGTGGCCGGTCTTCGACCACGGCCATGCATGAATCGACCGAGCACGCCCAGTTCAAACCGGCGGCGGAATAGCACGAACGCAACCAAATAGAGGCAACGCCCCAAAAGGGGTAAAAAATACGCAAGGAGAAGACCAATGGCATCGATAAGCCGCGTCAAGGAACGGGCCGAAGAACAGGCCACCACGATGACCGTCGACCAGCAGGCGACCATCCGCATGCTGGCCAACGACCTGCACAGGCTCAACCAGTCGGTGATGAAGGCGGTCGAGGCCGGTGTGTCGGTGGAACTGGTGCGCTCGGCACGGCACCATGGCGGCGACGGCAACTGGGGCGACCTGCTGATCCCGGTCATCGTCACGCAGCGGAGCGTCGGCTGATCGAAATCCGACGAAATCCTGCTGGCGGATCCGGCATCACCTGCGCAGTTCTCTGCGCAGGTGATTTGCACTTGCACAACCAGTTTGCATGCACGGCAAGAAAAGAACTTGCTTTAAATTTTAAGTTTTCTTGCGATGTTCTCGACGCCGGTCATTTCAGCTTGACATAGGCAGCGATCTCACGGCAATTGTTCCCAAGGTACAACCCTGCATTGAAACCAACGAGTGCCCGCCCTGCTCATGCACCCCTTGATTCGCACTCTGGACCAGCTGAGTTTGATGAGCCGGAATGTGGACCCCGAAATGCTCACCGACTTCACCCGCGTGCTCGTCGTCGGAAAATCGCCGGTCAACCGGGTGGTGGTGTCCAAAATCGTCGAACGGTCCGGGCTCAAACCGATCTCGGAATCGCCCGAAACGGCAGCAACGACGCTGCGCTCGCTCATTCCCGGAGCTGTCGTTCTCGATGGCGGAGCCGACAACAAGGATTGCGACGCACTGATGTCGCGTATCGACGCGCTTCGACGCATCTCGGGCAGATCGCGTCCCCCGGTGATCCTGCTCTCGACCAAAAGCGGCACACCGGAGAGCCTCGGCCTGTCGAGCGTCGTCGATGCGGTGGTCGTCAAGCCGATCACGACCGAACGGCTGCAGCCGGTGATCGACCATTTGATCGGGCTCGGACGCAGCTAGCCGGCGTGCTATCCGGCTCCCTTCCTCGCTTCTTGCGATCGGATCTGGATATCTTGTGTCAGTGTGTGACCGCCTGACAGCGAACCCAGTCCGATGTCCTTTTGCAATTGCGACGCATCTGGGATAGCACCTTCGAACAAATCCGCAGGCATGTTCCGACTTCGCGACATGGCTGTCGATATTGGCGGATCATGACATGTCCTCAGAACAGACCATCGCCGCGCTTTGCAGGGAACTCGGACTGCGCATCACCGGTCCGCGCCGCGTCATCATGCGCGTTCTATCCGAATCCAGCGACCATCCGGATGTGGTGGAACTCCATCGCCGTGTTGTCGCCATCGAGCCGACGATCGCGCTCGCCACTGTCTATCGCACCGTCAGCCTTCTGCGCGAAAAGGGCATTCTGGAGCGGCACACCTTCGGCGATCGGCGCGCCAGATACGAAACCGTCCCCCGCGAGCATCACGATCATCTCATCAACATCGAGACGGGAGATGTCATCGAGTTCCAGTCGGCGGAGATCGAGCGGCTCCAGGAGGAAATCGCTCGACAGCACGGATTCACGATCATCAGCCACAGACTGGAGATCTACGTGAAGCCGATCCAGAAACAGCGTCGCTCTCGTCAAACCAGAGAATGACCGCCAGTTTCTAGCCCTCCTCGCCGAGCTCCATTCGGCCCGCCTTGAGTGTGGTGACGACGAAAGCAGCAATGAAGGCGGCAGACAGCATGAGAACGATGGTCGGCGCCGGTGCGCTGTCGATGAAGAAGGACAGATAGACGCCGAGAAACGATGCGGCGACCGCGATCGCCACCGACAGGATCAGCATGGCGCTGAACTGCCTTGTCAGCAGGAAGGCGATGGCGCCCGGCGCGATCAGCATGGCGATGGCCATGATGATGCCGACCGCCTTCAGCGCGCCGACGATGGTGAGCGAGATCAGGCAAAGCAGGCCGTAATGGAGCAGGTTGACCCGAAGACCGACCGCGCGCGCCTGAGCCGGGTCGAAGGCGTGCAGCAGGAAGTCGCGCCATTTGATGCCGATGATGCCGGCCGTGATCGCAGCAATGAGCCCCGTTTCGACGATGTCGCGCAGGCCGATGCCCAGAACGTCGCCGAACAATATGTGGTCGAGATGCACGTCGGACTGGATTTTTACGTAGAGCACCAGGCCGAGGCCGAACATGCCGGAGAAGACGATGCCCATGACCGTGTCCTGCTTGATGCGGCTGTTGTCCTTGAGGAAGCCGGTGGCGAGAGCGCAGATCATCCCGGCGGCGAAGGCGCCGATCGAATAGGGGAATCCGAGGATGTAAGCGATGACCACGCCGGGAAAGACGGCGTGGCTGATGGCGTCGCCCATCAGCGACCAGCCCTTGAGAACGAGAAAGCAGGAAAGCAGCGCCGTCGGCACGGCGACCAGCACCGAAGCAATCAGCGCATTGACCATGAAGCCGAACTGGAAGGGGGCAAGCAGTGTATCGAGGATGCTCACAGGCTGGCCTCCAAGGCTCTCGCCGAGCGGCGGCGGGCTGCCAGCATTCCATGCTTGGGAGCGAAGAAGAAGGCGGCGAGAAAGATCAGCGTCTGCAACACGACGATGATGCCGCCGGTGGCGCCGTCGAGGAAATAGCTGACATAGGCGCCGGTGAAACTCGTCGCCGCGCCGATGACGACCGCGATGACGAGCAGGCGCGGAAAGCGGTCCGTCAGAAGATAGGCGGTCGCGCCGGGCGTCACCACCATGCAGATGACCAGGAAGGCGCCGACGGTCTGAAGCGCGGCGACCGTGGACGCCGATAGCAGCATGAAGAACATGATCTTGAGCGCGCTCGGGTTGAGGCCGATCGAGCGGGCATGGCTCTCGTCGAAGAAGACCACCATCAGATCCTTCCATTTCACCAGCAGGACGGCGAGCGAGACGAAGCCTATGATGGCGAGCTGAAGCGTGTCTTCCGGAGTGACGGCCAGAATGTTGCCGAGCACGATCGTCTGGATATTCACCGAGGTCGGCGACAGCGACACCATGAACAAGCCGAGGCCGAAGAAGGAGGAGAAGATCAGGCCGATGATGGCGTCTTCCTTCAGCTTGGTGCGCTGGTTGAGGAAGAGCATCGCCGCGGCGGCGAGCCCGCCGGAGAAGAAGGCGCCGATCGAGAAGGGAAGGCCCAGCATATAGGCGCCGGCGACGCCCGGCACGATCGAATGCGAGAGCGCGTCACCGATCAGCGACCAGCCTTTCAGCATCAGATAGCAGGACAGGAAGGCGCAGACACCGCCGACCAGGGCGGACACCCACATGGCATTGAGCATATATTCGTAGCCGAACGGCTCGAGCAGGACACTCATTCGTCCGGTTCCCGCATCTTGTGCTGCATGGCTCCGTTCTCTCCGTAGAAGACCAGTGGCCTCTCGTCGTCAGTGATGACGGCAAGGCGGCGCCTGTCGTCATCCTCATGCAGCCCGGCGCCGCCCAGCACGAAATGACGCAAGACGCCGCCGAAAGCCTTTTCCAGGTTCGCCTGCGTGAAGGTCTGGCCTGTCGGCCCGTAGGCAAGGACCGTGTTCCGGAGCAGCACGGCACGGTCGCAGAACTCCGGCACGCTACCCAGATTATGCGTCGAGACCAGCATCACCCGGCCTTCGTCCCGGAGCGCGCGCAGCAGTTCGATGATAGCGTCCTCGGTCCTGACGTCGACGCCGGTGAAGGGCTCGTCGAGCAGGATGACGCGCCCGTCCTGCGCCAGCGCCCGAGCGAGAAAGACGCGCTTCTTCTGCCCGCCCGAAAGCTCGCCGATCTGGCGCTTGCGGAAATCGCTCATGCCGACACGCGCAAGCGCTGATGTAACCGCCTCGCGATCAGCAGCCTTCGGAATGCGCATCATGCCCATATGGCCGTAACGCCCCATCATGACGACGTCCTCGACCAGTACTGGAAAGTCCCAGTCGACCTCCTCGGCCTGCGGCACATAGGCGACGACGTTCTTCCTCAGCGCGGCCGCGGCCGGCCGTCCGAGAACAAGAATCTCTCCCTTTGCCAGCCGCACGAAGCCCATGATGGCTTTGAACAGCGTCGACTTGCCCGAGCCGTTGACACCGACAAGTGCCGTGATCGTGCCTGTCGGAATTTCAAAGCTCGCATCGCGCAGCGCCGTGAGGCCGTTGCGGTAGGTGACGGTCGCGCCGCGCACGGCGAGACCGCCTCCCGCATCCTCGGACGCGGCGGCAAGAGGCGGAACGGCTTCGTTCATTGCGACAGCCCTGCGGCGAGGCCTTTCTGAATTGTATCCGATGTCACACGCAGCAGGTCGATATAGGTCGGCACCGGGCCGTCCGCCTCGCTGAGGGAATCGACGTAGAGCACGCCGCCGTAATGGACCCCCGTCTCGCGCGCGACCTGCCGGGCCGGCTTGTCCGACACCGTGCTTTCGCTGAAGACGGCGACGATCTTGTTGTCCCTGACGGCGTCGATCACCTTGCGAACCTGCTGCGGGGTGCCTTGCTGGTCAGCGTTGATCGGCCACAAATAAAGCTCCTTCAGCGCGAAATCGCGTGCGAGGTACGAGAAAGCGCCTTCGCTCGACACCAGCCAGCGCCTGTCCTGCGGGATCGAGGCAAGCTTATCGCGGATCGGCGCGACGGCCGCCTCTATCTTTGCCTTATAGGCTTCTGCATTGGCCTTGTAGGTCTCGGCATGCGCCGGATCGTGCTCGACGAAGGCGTCGCGGATGTTGTCGACGTAGATCAGCGCGTTTGTCGGCGACATCCAGGCATGCGGATTCGGTTTGCCGGTATAGGGTCCCTCGGCGATGCTCATAGGTTGGACGCCCTCGGAGACGATGGCGCCGGGCACGTCGCTGAGGTTCTGGAAGAATTTTTCGAACCAGAGTTCGAGGTTGAGCCCGTTCCACAGAATGAGCTTTGCGCCCTGCGCCCGCTGAATGTCGCCCGGCGTCGGCGCGTAATTGTGGATCTCCGCCCCAGGTTTGGTGATCGATTCCACGATTGCTGCGTCGCCCGCCACGTTCTTCGCCATGTCGGCGATGACGGTGAAGGTCGTCACCGCCTTGAATTTTTCCTGCGCTTTCGCTGGGCTTGAAGCCACTGCCGCAGCGAAAACCGCAGCCATCAACCCGACGGCAACCCATCGCCCGTATCTCTCGATCATCAAAATCTCCTGTCGCGATTACTCGCATGCCCGCGGGCGCTGTGACGCCGCGCTTGTCGCATATTCTGCAATTGCGACTGATTTGCAAGTAGAAAACGATTTTGCAGCATCGATTGTACGAGAGCCGCGCGTTGGAGGGGGCCGCGCGATGGAGGGGCCGCGCGATGTAGGGTCAGCGACACGCGGCTCTTTGGCGGAGCCGACAACAAGGATTGCGACGCGCAATGTCCGGCATCGATACGCCTGCCGCGCACGTCCGGTCCGACGCCGAGACACGCGATCAGCCGGCTTTCCCGATGCTTTCGACCAGCCGGGGCAGTTCCGAGAGATCGGCTATCTGGCGGAAGCGAGGCGCGGTGACCGGCGGCTCGACATGTTCCAGCGCCCAGGTCAGCTCATGCGGCACGTGGATGCCCCAACTGCCGGCCTCGATGGCCGGCACCACGTCCGACTTGAGCGAATTGCCGACCATCATGCTTTTTTCGGCGCCATCACCGTGGCGGCTGAAGATGCTGGTATAAGTAGCGGGGCTCTTGTCGCTGACGATCTCGACGGCATCGAACAGGTCACCGAGGCCCGATTGCGCCAGCTTGCGTTCCTGATCGAAAAGGTCGCCCTTGGTGATCAGCACCAGGCGATACGCATCCGCCAGTTTTTCGACGGTTTCGCGCGCATGAGGCAGCGCCTCGATCGGATGGCCAAGCATCTCGCGGCCCGCGGCGAGAATTTCGGCGATGACCGAGGCCGGCGCGCGGCCGTCGGTAATCTCGATCGCCGTTTCGATCATCGACAGGGTAAACCCCTTGATGCCGAAGCCATAGACGGCGAGGTTGCGCTTCTCGGCCTCCAGCAATCTTGCCGAGATGTGCTCCTCCTCGGCATGATCGGCGAGCAGCGCGGCAAAGCGCTTTTCGGTGATGCGGAAGAACTGCTCGTTCTGCCAGAGCGTGTCGTCGGCATCGAAGCCGATCGTGGTCAATTCATGGTTCCGCATTCGACGTCTTCAGCCGAGGTCATTGGACTTGCGTCGAACCTAAGCTGCCTGGAGCAATTTTCAACTGGCGGGCAAAGGCAGGGCCGGCTCCCCTTCCCTTCCATCACCGGCCCCGGCTATACTCCCAAATCCGCAACCCAATCTGGTGAATGATGCCGCCTGCAAAAAAGGAAGTCCGTCCGTCGAGCCGCGGAGGACGTATCCGCACGCCTGCCTTCGTGAAAAATCAACGTGGTGTGAAAAACTGGAAGGAAGTCGGCGCCTGGCTGGCGTGGCGCGGCATCGAGGATATCGAATGCATCACCCCCGACCAGGCCGGTGTTGCGCGCGGCAAGATGATGCCGTCGAAGAAATTCACCTCCAACACCTCGCTGGCGCTGCCTTCGGCGGTGTTCATGACGACGATCTCCGGCGGCTACCCCGAGAACGGCAACGGCTTCAACTATCCGGAAGACGACGGCGACCTCAAGCTGATGCCGGACCTTTCGACGCTGACCGTGGTGCCGTGGGAAGAGGACCCGACGGCGGCGGTCATCTGCGACCTCGTCCACCAGGACGGCCGCTCGGTCGAGTTCACGCCGCGCAACGTGCTGAAGCGTGTGCTTGCCGCTTACGACAAGCGCGGGCTGAAGCCGGTGGTGGCGCCCGAGATCGAGTTCTACCTGGTGCGCAAGAATCCCGATCCGGACTACCCGCTGACCCCGCCGGTCGGGCGTTCGGGACGGGCGATCGGCGGTGGCGCCGGCTATTCGATCGCCGGCGTCAACGAGTTCGACGAACTGATCGACGACATCTACCATTTCTCCGAAAGCCAGGGCCTGGAGATCGACACGCTGATCCACGAGGAAGGCGCCGGCCAGCTCGAGATCAATCTGCGCCACGGCGATCCGATCGAACTGGCCGATCAGGTGTTCATGTTCAAGCGCACCATCCGCGAGGCGGCGCTGAAGCATGAGATCTATGCCACCTTCATGGCCAAGCCGATCCAGGGGCAGCCCGGCTCGGCCATGCATATCCACCAATCGATCATCGACAAGAAGACCGGCAGAAACGTCTTTTCTGCCGAGGACGGCTCGGAAACCGAAGCCTTCTTCCATTTCCTCGGCGGCATGCAGAAACATGTGCCGAACGCGCTGGTGATGTTTGCGCCCTACGTCAATTCCTATCGCCGGCTGACGCAGTCGGCTTCGGCGCCGGTCAACAACAAATGGGGCTACGACAACCGCACCACCGCCTTCCGCGTCCCGCGCTCCGACCCGGCAGCCAGGCGCGTCGAGAACCGCATCCCCTCCTCCGACGCCAATCCCTATCTGGCGATGGCCGCATCGCTCGCCTGCGGGCTGATCGGCATGACCAACAAGATCAAGGCCGAACCGCCGGTTCTCACCACCGCCAACGCGGCCGAGATCGACCTGCCGCGCAGCCTGCTCGAGGCCGTCGACCTGTTCGAAGCCGACGAGGAACTCTGCGCGCTGCTCGGCAAGTCGTTCGCCGCCACCTATGCGGCGATCAAGCGGGCGGAATTCGAGACCTTCATGGAAGTGATCAGCCCGTGGGAGCGGGAGTATCTGTTGTTGAATGTTTAGGGGAGTAGGGCAGTACGGCAGTAGGGCAGTAGGGGGCGGCACGTAATGGCGAAAATCGAGTCCTACAGGGATCTGATCGTCTGGCAGCAGGCAATGGACCTGGCAGTATCCATCTATGAAGTGACACGAGCTTGGCCGAAAGACGAGACCTATGGAATGACAGGTCAGGTGCGTCGGGCAGCTACCTCAGTGCCTGCCAACATCGCTGAGGGTTACGGCCGAGAGAGTCGAGCTTCCTATCAGCAATTTCTCAGGATCGCCCAAGGATCACTCAAAGAATTGGAGACGCATCTTATGATTGCGCACCGTGTCGGAATCGCCTCGCACGAGGCGGTCGAATCTTTGATGAATCGCAGCGAGAGCGTAGGGACGCTACTGCGCCTTCTGATCCGCAAATTGTCACCTGAATAGCTCCTACTGCCCTACTGCCCTACTGCCCTACTGCCCTACTGCCCTACTGCCCTACTGCCCTACTGCCCTACTCCCCTACTCCCCTACTCCGAGCATCATGCCCTACCAATCCCCAATCTCCCCCGGCCGCTCCTGGTATGAGGACACGGCCGGGCCGCGGCCCGAATACAAGGCGCTTGACGGTGACCTGAGGTGCGACGTCGTCGTCGTTGGCGGCGGTTTTACCGGCCTGTCGGCGGCGGTGCACCTCGCCAGGGCCGGCAGCAATGTCGTGCTGGTCGAAGCGCATCGTTTCGGCGACGGCGCATCGGGCCGCAATGGCGGCCAGCTCGGCACCGGTCAGCGCGCCTGGGCCGAGGAGCTCGAAGCGGAATACGGCTTTTCCCGGGCCAAGGCGCTGTTCGACCTCGCCGAAGAGGCCAAGGCGCATCTCCTC
Organism: Mesorhizobium sp. WSM4850; assembly: GCF_055811735.1. Lineage (NCBI taxonomy): Bacteria > Pseudomonadati > Pseudomonadota > Alphaproteobacteria > Hyphomicrobiales > Phyllobacteriaceae > Mesorhizobium > Mesorhizobium sp. WSM4850. The sequence goes on from NZ_JBVVPV010000020.1 coordinate 59,477, forward strand.
GAATTCGCCGCCGTCAACAAGATCGAGATCGACTACATGCAAGGCCAGATGTCGGTGGCGCACAAGCAGCGCTATGTCGATGACTACAAGGCGCATGCCGAGATCATGGCGAACCGCTTCGGCTATCCACACATCAGCTTCATGGACGCCAGGGAGACGGCGGAGCGGTTGGGCTCGGCGCGCTATTTCGGCGGCACCCGCGACACCGGCACCGGGCACATCCATCCGCTGAAGCTGGTGATCGGCACGGCAAACGTGGCGGCGCAGGCGGGCGCGCTGCTGTTCGAGCAGACGCCGGCGACCGCCATCGCGTCCGTTGGCGGCAAGGTCAGGGTCACGACGCCGAAAGGCACGATATCAGCCGAGAAATGTCTGATCGGCGTCAACGCCCATGGCGGCACGCTCGAGCCGATCAGTGCCGCGCATATCATGCCGATCGGCTCCTTCATCGGCGCGACGGTGCCGCTTGCGGATTCAAACGTGTTGCCGGGCGGTGAGGCGGTCGACGATTCCCGCTTCGTCGTGCGCTACTTCCGCAAATCGACGGATGGGCGTCTGCTTTTCGGCGGGCGCGAGATCTACGCGGTCAACGATCCGAAAGACATCCATGTCCACATCCGCCGGCAGATCGCCGAGCTTTACCCTGACCTCAGCGATGTCGAGATCACTCATGGCTGGGGCGGCTATGTCGGCATCACGATGCCGAGAAAACCGTTCGTGCGGGAGGTGATGCCCAATGTGATCTCGGTCGGCGGCTATTCCGGCCACGGCGTCATGCTGTCGAACTTTTTCGGCAAGCTCTATGCCGAAACCGTCGCCGGCAACCGGGACCGGCTGAGGCTGATCGAGGACCTGAACATCCCGGCCTTTCCCGGTGGCCGGCGCTTGCGCGCGCCTCTGATGTTTCTTGCGCTCAACTGGTATGCTTTGAGGGACCGCATATAACCACAGGTTGCAAAATCCCTTGCAAGTTGAAGAATCGATCGTAAAGGTGCAGAATCCGCCCCGCAAGGGCGCAGTGATGCCACAATCGCCGGCAAAGGATGCCGGTTCTGGGCAGTCGAAGGGGGATTTTGCGGGCCTGCCCGCGTTGGATTGGGACCGATGCCGACCAGATGCCGGTTCCCGGCACAGGTCGTAAGAACGTTGGCCCGCAAATGGAGGTTGTAAGAGTGAGAGAGCCCTTCAGTTTCGGCGCGCCGGAACGACGGCGCTTTGCGATGCAGTTTGGCTACGACATGCAGCCCAGGTTCTGGAGGCAAATCCGGTCGAACCTGCATCTGGTCATCGCCGCGTTTGGTACAGCAGCGCTGCTTGGCGTGGCAGCGATGGCGCTATGGCTGGCATTGCCGGCCACTGAGAGACAAGCGGTCGCGAGTCCCGAGCAGATCGTTTCCAGCATTCCGGTGAAAACGACACGGATCGTGCCGGCCGCGGCGCAGCAGGCTGCGAGCAAGACCGATGCGATTTCGTCGGCGGTAGTTGCAGCGAAGGCCGAGATAGCGGCGCTGGCGCCCAATGATCCCCGCTGGACAGGATCGGGACCGAAGACCACATCCGGCCAAACGGGGGGCGGCCAGACGGCGGGCGGCCAGACGGCGGGCCAGGCTGAAAAAGCAGACAAGCCGTCCACCGCGGCGGCATTCGCCGATCCGGCAGCGAAAACCAAAGTGGCAGCATTGATTGCCAAAGTCGCTGCTCCCGCCAAGGCGGCGACGGACGGTGCGCCAACCGCCGCCATCTCGACCCCGAAGCCGCTGCCGGCCGCGACACAGAAGGATGGCGCCCAGGCCAAAGTCGAGGCCAAGCAAGCAAGCGCGGCAGGACGTATCCTCAGGGGCGTCACCATGCGCACCGGTCCGAAGAACAGTGCGGCCGCCATCGTCACCATTCCGGCCAAGACCTCGGTTCAGGTGATGGGCTGCAAGAAATGGTGCCAGATCGTCTTCAACGGCAAACGCGGCTGGATCTACAAGAGCTTCGTCAAGACCGGCGCGTAGCATCGGTCAGGCCGTTCTTTGACGTTGCCCACGGCACATTTGGCTGCCGCAATCAGCCGCCCGCGTGCGAGGGACGGTCAGGTCAAACTTGAAACCGACAGGGCCGGACGGCTCAGATGCACCGTCCGCCGTCGATCTCCAGCGCCACGCCAGTGATGAAGGCCGCCTCGTCCGACGCCAGCCATAGCGCCGCGTTGGCTATGTCGAGCGGCGTCGAAAGCCGGCCAAGTGGGATCGACGCGCGGAATTTCTCGCGGATTTCGGGCGTGTCGGCGCCCATGAATTTTTCCAGCATGCCGGTCTCGCCGGCGACCGGGCACAGGCAGTTGACGCGGATGTTCTTCGGCGCGAGTTCCACCGCCATGGATTTGGTCGCGGTGATCGCCCAGCCCTTCGACGCATTGTACCAGGTGAGGCCGGGCCGTGGCCTGATGCCGGCGGTCGAGGCCGTGGTCAGGATGACGCCGCCGCCTTGCCTAGCCATCACCGGCACGACCGCCAGGGCGGCGTGGTAGATCGCCTTCATGTTGACGGCCGTGATCAGATCGAAGGTCGCATCGTCGACCTCGAGCATATCGCCGTTGCGATGGGTGTAGCCGGCATTGTTGACCATGATGTCGATGCGGCCAAAGGCACTCTTTGCGGCATAGACCATCTCGTCGAACTCGGAACGGGTCGAGACGTCCGTCTGGGTCCAGATCGCCGCCCGGCCGATCTCGTTGGCGACGCGTTCGGCGCCCTTGGCGTTGAGGTCGGCGACAACGATTTTGGCGCCCTCCTCGGCAAAACGCTTGGCCATGCCCTCGCCGAAGCCTGACGCGGCACCGGTGATGATGGCAACTTTGTTTTCCAGGCGCATGGCTTTCTCACTCATGATTGAAGACTCCCCGCTCCGGCAGCCTCCGGCAATGGTCGCCGAAAGAGACTCTCGATTTCTCCTTTGGCTTTCGCCTCGATCCCGCTCTATGCTGCATCTGCGAAGGCCTCCCGGAACCACCTCGCCGACAAGCGTCCGGGTTGCGCCAGTGTCAAGGGCACACCTCAGAACAATCGGCACACGTCCGATTGGCCCCGGGGATGTGACGCCGTGTCACTGGAAAATCTAAATCGATTAGATTATATCCACGCGTACACCAGCGAGCGGCGTCAGAGCGGACAGACCATGACCAGCCAGATCATTCCCGTCGACCCTTTCGACTTCATCATCTTCGGCGGCACCGGCGATCTGTCGGAACGCAAGCTTTTGCCGTCACTCTATCATCGCCAGCGCGGCCATCAGTTTTCCGAACCGACGCGCATCATCGGCACGTCGCGCTCGAAAATGACCGACGAGGAATTCCAGGCTTTCGCCAGGCAGGCGATTTCCGACCATGTGAAACCGGCCGATATCGACGCCGCGGAATTGGAGACGTTCCTTGCCCGGCTTTCCTACGTCTCGGCTGACGCGACGACCGGCGCGGGCTTCGACAAATTGAAGACGGCGATCGGCGACAGCGAATGCATCCGCGCCTTCTACCTGGCGGTTGCGCCGGCGCTGTTCGGCGACATCTCGCACAAGCTGAAAGAGAACGGGCTGATCACGCCGAACTCGCGCATCGTGCTGGAGAAGCCGATCGGGCGCGATCTCGCCTCGGCGCGCCAGCTCAACGATTTGGTCGGCGACGATTTCCATGAAAGCCAGATTTTCCGCATCGATCACTATCTCGGCAAGGAAACGGTGCAGAATCTGATGGCGCTGCGCTTTGCCAATGCGCTCTACGAGCCGCTGTGGAATTCCGCCAATGTCGATCATGTGCAGATCACCGTGGCCGAGACCGTCGGCCTCGAAGACCGCGTCACCTATTACGACAAGGCGGGCGCGCTGCGCGACATGGTGCAGAACCACATGCTGCAGCTTCTCTGCCTCGTCGCCATGGAGGCGCCGTCGTCGATGGACGCCGACGCCGTGCGCGACGAAAAGCTGAAGGTTCTGCGCGCGCTGAAACGCATCAACGGCAATGAAGCGCCCAAGCACACGGTACGCGGCCAGTACCGTGCCGGGGCCTCGGCCGGCGGGCCGGTGAAAGGCTATGTCGAGGAGCTCGGCAAGAACAGCAACACCGAGACCTTCGTTGCGCTCAAGGCCGAAATCGGCAACTGGCGCTGGGCCGGCGTGCCGTTCTACCTCAGGACGGGCAAGCGGCTGGCGACACGCGTCTCGGAGATCGTCATCGAATTCAAGCCGATCCCGCACTCGATCTTCGGCGACAGCGCCGGGCCGATCTCGGCCAACCAGCTGGTCATCCGGCTGCAGCCCGACGAAGGGGTCAAGCAGTTCATCATGATCAAGGATCCGGGGCCTGGCGGCATGCGGCTGCGCCAGATCCCGCTCGATATGAGCTTCGCGCAATCCTTCGACGGCCGCGCCCCCGACGCCTATGAGCGACTGATCATGGACGTCATCCGTGGCAACCAGACGCTGTTCATGCGCCGCGACGAGGTCGAGGCGGCGTGGAAATGGATCGACCCGATCCAGGACGCATGGGAAGGCGCCAGGCAGGAGGCGCAGGGCTATACCGCCGGCACATGGGGCCCCTCCGCCTCGATTGCGCTGATCGAACGCGACGGGCGGACATGGCACGAGAGCAATTGAACGGCGCCGCCTACAACTGGCACGCATTTGCCGAACGCCAAGACCTGGCGGCTGCACTTGCCGGCCACGTCGCAGGCCGCCTAACCAATGCGATCGCTGAGCGCGGCACGGCATTGCTCGCCGTTTCCGGCGGCACGACGCCGGCGAAATTTTTCGCATCGCTTTCGAGCATCCCGATCGCCTGGAACAAGGTCACGGTGACGCTGGTCGACGAGCGTTGCGTGCCGGTCTCCTCGCCGCGCTCCAACGCCGGGCTGGTCGCCGCCAATCTTTTGCAACACGCCGCCGCAGCCGCACGTTTCGTGCCGCTCTACCAAGAGGCAGAAAGCGTCGGCAACACATCGGAGGCCGATAGTAGGATGTTGCGGTCGCTGCCCTGGCCGCTCGATGTGGTCGTGCTTGGCATGGGAACCGATGGCCATACCGCGTCGTTTTTTCCTGATGCCGACAATCTGGAAACACTGCTCGACCCGTCGTCGGAAAGGGTCGTGCTCCCGGTTCACGCGACAAGCGCCGGCGAGCCGCGCCTGACGCTGTCGCTGGCGCGGATCGTCAGTGCCGGCTTCATCGCGCTGCACATCGAGGGCGAGGACAAGCGCACGGCATTCGAAAGCGCGATGGCATCGGAAACGCGAAAGCCCATTCGCGCCGTGCTCGACGCAGCCGAGAGACCCGTACAGGTTTTCTGGGCACCCTGATTTCAACTTGCCAAGGGGTCCCGCACGGACCGTGTTTGCGGGACCTCGCCTGAAAGGACCGACGCCATGACCGCGAGACGCGACATCGAAGCCATCACCGAGCGCATCCGCCAACGCTCCAGACCGGGGCGCGAGGCCTATCTCGGCCGCATCGCCGAGGCATCGAGCCGCACCGCCAACCGGGCCGTGCTGTCCTGCGGCAACCTCGCCCACGGCTTTGCCGTGTGCAGCCCTTCGGAAAAGCTGGCATTGGGCGGCGACCGCGTGCCGAACCTCGGCATCATCACCTCCTATAACGACATGCTGTCGGCGCATCAGCCTTTCGAGACATTTCCGGCGCTGATCAAGGACGCGGCGCGCGAGGCCGGCGGCATTGCCCAGGTCGCCGGCGGCGTGCCGGCAATGTGCGACGGCGTCACCCAGGGCCAGCCCGGCATGGAGCTGTCGCTGTTCTCGCGCGACGTGATCGCCATGGCGGCGGCGATCGGCCTGTCGCACAACATGTTCGACGCCGCCGTCCATCTCGGCGTCTGCGACAAGATCGTGCCGGGGCTGGTGATCGCGGCGCTGACCTTCGGCCATCTGCCGGCGGTGTTCATCCCGGCCGGACCGATGACGACGGGCCTGCCCAATGACGAGAAGGCCAAGGTCCGCCAGCTCTATGCCGAAGGCAAGGCAGGACGGGCCGAACTGCTCGAGGCCGAGTCCAAATCCTATCACGGGCCGGGAACCTGCACCTTCTACGGCACGGCGAACTCCAACCAGATGCTGATGGAGATCATGGGCCTGCACACGCCGGGCGCCTCCTTCGTCAACCCCGGCACGCCGTTGCGCGACGCGCTGACCCGGGAGGCGACGAAGCGGGCGCTGGCGATCACCGCGCTCGGCAACGCTTACACGCCGGTCGGCCGGATGATCGACGAGCGCTCGTTCGTCAACGGCATCGTCGGCCTGCACGCCACCGGCGGATCGACCAATCACACCATCCACCTGATCGCCATGGCCGCCGCGGCCGGCATCGCCATTACCTGGCAGGATATTTCGGACCTTTCGGAAGCCGTGCCGCTGCTGGCGCGGGTCTATCCGAACGGCCTTGCCGACGTGAACCATTTCCACGCAGCCGGCGGGCTCGGCTTCCTGATCCGCGAACTGCTCGACGAGGGAATATTGCACGAGGACGTCCAGACGGTTTGGGGCGAAGGGCTGCGGCCATATGCGGTCGAGGCCAAGCTCGGCGCCGATGGCGGCGTGGTGCGCGAGGCCTCGCCCCGCGAAAGCGGCGACGAGAAGGTGCTGGCGCCGTTCAAGAAGGCGTTCCAGCCGACGGGCGGGCTGAAAATGCTGTCAGGCAATCTCGGCCACGCCGTCATCAAGACTTCCGCCGTGAAACCGGAACGGCGCATCATCGAGGCGCCTGCCAAGGTTTTCGACAGCCAGCAAGGGCTCAACGAGGCGTTCAAGGCCGGCACGTTGACCGGCGATTTCATCGCCGTCATCCGCTTCCAGGGGCCGAAAGCCAACGGCATGCCGGAGTTGCACAAGCTGACTACCGTGCTCGGCGTCCTGCAGGATCGCGGCCAGCATGTGGCGCTGGTCACCGACGGGCGCATGTCGGGCGCGAGCGGCAAGGTGCCGGCGGCGATCCATGTGACGCCGGAGGCGGTCGAGGACGGGCCGATCGCCAGGATCCATGACGGCGACATCATCAGGCTCGACGCCGACGCCGGTACGCTGGAAGTCTTGGTGCCGGCAGGCGATTTCGCGCTGCGCCGGGCAGCGGACAGCGATCTTGTCGGCAATGAATTCGGTTTTGGCCGCGAGCTTTTCGCCGGGTTGCGGCAAATGGTCGGCCGTGCCGACCACGGCGCCAGCGCATTCGGAAAGAACGTGGCGGAATTCGCGCTGCAGTGAAAAGGGCGGCGGGGATGTCTCCAAGGCGGGAAGCGTCGCCATCGTCTGGAGGGGCTCTTGAAGACGGTCGCGGCCATCGTGCTGTCGCCGCTCACCGGCTTCGTGCTGGCTCTGGTGCTGATACTCACCGTCTCCTGGATTTCGTCCGCCAGACGCCCTTCGCCGTCGACAATACCTTCCGCACCCTGCAATTCGTCTCAGCCTCGCTCTATTCGCTCGGCCATGGCGGCAATGATGCGCAAAAGACGATGGGCATCATCGCGGTGCTGCTCTACTCGCAGGGCATGCTCGGGGGCGAGTTCTACGTGCCCTTCTGGGTGGTGATCACCTGGAGGCAATGCTGGCGCTAGGCACGCTGTTTTGGCGGCTGGCGCATCGTCCACACGATGGGCTCGAAGATCACCCGGCTCAATCCGATGCAGGGTTTCTGCGCCGAGACCGGCGACGCGATCACGCTGTTCGGCGCGACGCTGGCTCGGCATCCCGGTCTCCACCACGCACACCATCACCGGCGTGATCGTCGGCGTCGGAGCGGCACGGCGCACCTCTGCCTCCGCTCGGACATAGCCGGCTCGATCGTGATCGCCTGGGTCATCACCATGCCCTCTACGGCGCTGATTGCTGCTTGCTGTTATGGAATCGTGGCACTCTTCAGTTAATGCGGAGCCCGGAAGTTTGACTGACGATCGCGAAGGTCGACTGCTGCCGCTGCTCGAAGATCAGCTTTGGAGAAGCGGTCAGAATGTCGCGAAATGGCGCGACCTGCTCGTTCTGGCAGATGAGCCGAACAGCAGCGTCGCCGCGTGACGTTCGCGACATTCGCATCGCGGCCGCTTCAACGGCTTGATGTCGCCTTATTTGGTGTTGGAGCAAGCTATCGTGCTAAGATCGCTGGTCGGCACCGTGCTACCTCCAAGGCAACGCGGCTGCAAGTGCCGGTTCGTACGCATGAGTATGCTGCCAAGCTGACCGCAGAAGACAATGCATAGATTTTCTTGCCGCAGATTCTCGCAAAAGCAAGGGGACGTTCATGAGCGCAAGTGGCCGATATCTCCGGAGCCTGATGGCCTGCATGCTTGCCTGTGTCTTCTGGGTGGATACCGTTTCAGCGCAGTCGAATAACGCCGGCTGTACGTTCAGACTGGTAGCAGGGACGTCCCGACAAATTCTGAGATGCCGGCAAGGCCTTACCATCATTGCGGAAGATGGCGCTCGTTTTGCACTGGTGGACCGTGATCGAAATGGTAGTGCCGATGCGGTCAGATTACGGCGCAAGGCGCTGTTCCTCGATGCTCCAGCCGGCAGGGTCCGGGGTGGCTTCGCTGTCGTCACCCCGCAGGCGATCGCGGCGGTGCGAGGTACAAAATGGGCAGTTGACGTTGCCCGAGGCAAGACTTCTGTCTTCGTCGTCAAAGGTCGCGTCGCCGTGCAAAGGCCGGCGTCCAATGCTGGCGTAGTCCTCGGGCCGGGTGAAGGCGTCGATGTGGAAGCCGGAACAGGCACACTGACGGTCAAGCGCTGGCCCGCCGCACGTGTTTCGGCATTGATGGCGCGTTTCGGTCAGTAAGCTAAATGAGCGGGCGAGCGCTTCAGACGCTGATCGCGCTCGTCCTGGCGGGTCTTTGGGGGGCCGGGCTTGGCTTTGCGCACTGGCGCGGCAACATGTGGGGCCTCGATCGCGTCGAAGCAACGATGACGGATCTTCGAACGCTTGTTCGGGGAACCACAACGCCGCCGGAGCTGATTACCATTGTCGCGATAGACGACGAAGCGGTCCGAAACGAGGGCCGCTATCCCCTCAGCCGCGCCACGCTTGCCCGGATTGTCGACACGATAGCTCGCTTTGGGCCGAAAGCCATTGCGGTCGACCTGCTGCTGGTTGATCCCGGGACAAAAGATGATGATGAGGCGCTCGCGCGTTCGCTGCGTGGAACTTCAAGCGTAATCGCTGCTGCAGCGGTCTACTCGGGAGGTAAACAATCGATTGCAGTCGAGGGCGATGGCCCTCTCGCCCGAGTGCCGAATGCCAACCGGTTTTTGTGGCCCCTGAAAGCGTTCTCGGATATCGCCGCGGTCGGCGTCGTGAATGTGGTTACCGACTGGACGGGAACGCCTCGGTTCGTCCCGTTGCTGTTTCGGGCCGGAGATCGGACGGAAGCGTCTTTCTCCCTGCGCGTTGCCGCCATGGCGGTGGGAGAGGATCCGGGAATAGCGCCCGACTATCTATCTCTGGGCCGACAGCGGATTCGGACGGACATTGGTCACATACTCCCTCTGACATTCTATGGCCCCCGCGGCACGATCCGCACGATCAGCGCCACGACGGTGCTGGGGGGCCAAGTCGATGGCGGCATTATTCGGGATCGAATTGTTGTGATCGGAGCAACTGCAACCGGCGCCGGCGATGTTTTCCCGACACCGTTTGATCCCGTGCTCCCAGGCGTCGAGGTCATGTCGACGGCCATTGCCCATCTGATGACCGGCGACGGCATAGTGCGAGATCAGTACGTTCGCCTTGCAGATGCCGGCTTTGCGGTGGTGCTGCCGGTGGTTCTTGTGGGGCTGTTGGCATGGCGTCGCAATGCCATCGGCCTTGCAGCGATCATCGGCGTGGTTGTGATCTGGTTCGTGGTCAATATGACCGCATTCTCACACCATATCTGGCTGAGCGCGGCGTTGCCGATGGCCGCCGCCGTTCCGCCGGCTATTTTGTTCGGGGCCGCGCAGCTTTGGTTGGGCAGGAACCAGGCCCAGTATTTCGCCACGCAGAGCGAATTGCTTCAACGAGTTGAGGCCCCGGGCTTTGCGGGGTGGCTCGCTAAGCATGGCGACTTTCTCCTGGAACCTGTCCGGAGGGACGCCGCCATCATATTCATTGACCTGTCCGGTTTCACCGGACTGAGCGAAACATTGGGGCCGAACGCCACACGCGAACTTTTGAACACGTTCCATGCGTTGGTGGACGAAGAGGTGACAAGCTGCGGTGGCGTCGTCACGAATTTCATGGGTGACGGAGCCATGATCCTGTTCGGCCTACCGGAAGCAGCGACAGATGATGCCTTCAATGCTGCCCGCTGCTGCGCAGCGCTCTCCAGCCGTACCAGCAACTGGCTCGTCTCGTTGCCCGCATCAACTGCATCTAGGCTCGGCTTCAAGATCGGAGCGCATTACGGAACAATCGTTGCGTCGCGACTCGGTGGCAAAGGCCGTCAGCACATCGCGACGACGGGTGATACGGTTAACGTCGCCAGTCGCTTGATGGAGATCGCGGCCGGCCAAAATGCCGAAGTCGCAGTGAGCGACGAAATGCTGCAAGTCGCCGGCCGCGACTGCGAGTTGTTCAAATCTGGTGCTCTAAGAGGACCTGTGGAAGCACAGGTCCGCGGGCGTTCAGGCTCTCTCGCAATCTGGCTGTGGCAGAGTTCGCAGACGCTGCAGGATACCAAGCCCCGTGAACAATGATGGTACCGGAATGTCTGAATGGCGCCCGTTTGGCCGCGACACTTCGAATCCTGCCTGAGGCCGCGGCCAACCCGAACGGGAGATTCTGAAAAAATCCGCATTGATGGAAGGCAGCTTCGGGTCATGGGCGTGAATTCGGCCGGGGGCGAACGAGCTTCCGCTTAGGGTCGTATCAGGCTGTAGCGCGAACGGCAGGTTTGGAGAAACGCAATGAAGGTCGGCAAATGGCGCAACCGAGCCGTTCGGCCGATCCCCGCCGAATGGCGAAGTTGTGTGCGTCAAGTCTGCAAAAATGGCGTGGCATTCAGCGGCGACGTTGGCGTGTCTTTTCAACCTCAAAGCGGGCCTGGTCGGCGTGGTCTGTAATCAGGCAGGAACGTAGGTCAACCTGATGACTTCCCCGCCGATTCGCTCGCTGGCCACAAGGCGGAGTGGTGGCCGAGAGCCGGCGAAGAAGGGCTTGCCGCGACCAAGCACCACGGGGTGAAGGTAGAGGCGGTATTCGTCGATCAGACCCATTTCGGTCAGGCTTTGCGCCAACTTTGGTCCGGAAGCGGAAATCTCTCCTGTTAGCTTGGCCTTTAGCCTGCGTATCACTACCTCGACGTCATCCGCGATAAGCGTGGCATTGGGACCGACCGACTTCAACGAGCGCGATACAATCCATTTCGGCTGGCGCCGCCACGCCGCCGCGAACTCGTGTTGCTCCGTACCCCACTCAGGACGGTCTTCGTCCCAATAGCGCATGGCCTCGTACATGCGGCGACCGTACACACTGCCGGTCAGGTCGCGCACGTGCTCTATCCAGTGACGAAAGAGCGCGGGACTTGGCGCAGGTAATTCCTCGTGGTCGACATAGCCGTCGAGGGACTGGTTCATTCCGAATACGATCTTCGCCATGCTGCAAAATCTCCCCGTCAGGTATACAAGACGACCGACAGCCAAGCGCCCCGACACATGCTCGAAAATTTTTTCTTGCGGGGGTCGTTACCCGGTTCTTGTCGCAAAATTCCCGAGTCTTGAATCGGTTTCGCGACTGATATTTGCGACGTCGCAAACCGGATGTTCTGCGACGATCCTGCGAACAGAACGCTTTTGCGAAAATTTTACCGCAAGCTAAACCGCGCGAAACGTCCGCGCCGCAGGCGAATATTGCGCTGCAAGATACTTGGGGTCCACATTTGGGTCAGGGGCTGGGCTCGCGACCCCCCCTTTTTAGACGTCGAATGTCCCTACTGCACCGTCAGTTCGGAACGCTCGCCGGCCTTGATGGTCACTGTGCCTTCCTTTGAGCTATTGTCCGACTTCTCAGAGACGACGGCATAGTCGCCGGCCGGCAGCGCCGCCTGATATTTCTCGTCATAGGCGTAACCGAGCGATTTGCGGTTGCCGTTGATGTCCTTCTTCGCATCGAAAATCTCGATTTTCGAAGCTCCTGGCGCGGTGATCGCCAGCACGCCGGCATTGATGGCGATCTTCAGATCCTGGTGCTCACCGGCCTTGACGCTGAACGGCTGCTCGACGACGGCAAGGTCGACCGTCGCCGTCAGCACATAGTCGTCGGGCGGCAGATCGAACTTGCTGTCGGGGCCATAGGCATAAGCCACCTCTTGCCTCGTTCCGTCGATCTTCTTTTTTGCCTTGAACACCTTGAAGCCAATGCCCGAGCCGTCGGCCTTGTCGCCGCCGGCAATGTAGTAGGCGTTGGCAACGACACGGCCGACGCCAACGACGATATCCTTATTGACGACCTTGCCGGCAGTGAGCGGGATGGTTTCGGTAACCTCGCCCTGCCCGATCCTGACCGTGACTTTCTGATCGCCGGCCGGCAACACCACCTTGGTGTCGCCATAATAGGTCGCAGGCATTTCAACGCCCGGAAAGGCGATCACGACAGCCGCACCATCGGCCACATCCGCTCCCTCGCTTGGCCGCGGATGAATGATGAGCGTGCCGGCATCAAGCACGAAGAGGGGCTTGTAGACCTGGCCCGCCTCGACCGTGATCTTCTGTTCGGTCCTGGCCTCGCCATGGCGCGCCACGACTGTGTAATCATCCGGCTCCAGATTGCCTTTATAAGCTCCGTATTCGGTGGCGACGTATTCGCCGCGCGTGCCGTCGGACTTCGCCTTGAATATCTCCCAGGAATTGCCGTCGGTGACGGGATCGCCGCCCTCGGCGAGCACCACGGCGGGGATGAAGTTGAACTCCGGTTTTTCCGGCGCGGCGACCGGCTGCGGCGCCGGCGCTGGTTCGGGCGCCGGTGCAGGTGCGGCGGCGATGGTCTCGACCAGCGCGTCCTGCAGCGCCTTCTCATCCGACGCCTGGATGTATTTGCCGCCGGTGTTGTCGGCGAGGCAAGCAACCTGCCTGCCCTCGTCCGCGGTCAGGCCGAAGCCGACGACGTTTACGGTGAAGTCGACACCGGCAGCCCTCAGTTCCTTGCCGAGCGCGCAGGGGTCGCCTTTGCAGGTCTCGAGCCCGTCGGTGATCAGGATGACGGTGGCCTTGTCCTCGGTGTATTTCAGCGCCTCGGCCGCCTGCCTGACGGCTGATGTCAGCGGCGTCTTGCCGATGAATTTCAGGCTGTCGGCGGCAGTGGAAACAGCACCTGCCGAGCCGGCCTGCGGCGGCACGATGAGCTCGATGTCCTCGCAACTGCCCTTCTCGCGATGGCCATAGGCCATGAAGCCGATTTCCTTGTCGGCGGGGACCGTTTGCAGCACCGTTCGCAGCGATTCGCGGGCGATTTCGAGCTTCGGCTTGCCGTCGATCTGCGCCCACATCGAACCGGAGGCGTCGAGAACGATGACGACACGGTCGGCGCCAAGGCCGAGCGTTGTCATCCACAACAGGAGCGCCGCCGCAACGATGCTCCGTGCAAGTCCCGCCATGAAATCTCCCCCCGGTCAGTGACCAGTCAGTGGTCGCCAGTTCGTCGCAGCCAGTCAGCTTCTGCCAGCCAGTCCATGCCCGCCAGTCCGTGCCGCCGGGGGAAGCTATTTGACGCCGCGTCAGGATACAAGCCCGGGCGCCGGGGCACGTGGCGGCGCGGACTGCGCCAAACCGTTCAATATGTCGTGCGCCGCTCTTCGGAAGGCGGCCGGCCAAACTGCAGCCGATAGCTCTGGGCAAAATAGGAGTGCGAGGTGAAGCCGGTGGCGATCGCCACGTCGAGGATCGGCATGTTGGTCTGGCGCAGCAATTCGCGCGCCCGCTCAAGCCTGAGCCGCATGTAATAGCGGCCGGGCGTCACACTGAGGTGGCGCAGGAACAGCCGCTCGACCTGGCGCACCGACAGGCCCGCCGACTTGGCGAGCTGCACCGCCGACAGCGGCTCGTCGAGATGGTCGGCCATCAGCTCGACGATGCGGCGCAGCTTCTCCGATTTTCCGGTCAGGTCGCGCTCAGGGCCGACGCGCTGGCGGTCGCCGGCGGAGCGGATGCGCTCGTGCTGGAACTGGTTGGCGACGCCGTTGGCGAGGCTCGAGCCGAAATCGCCGCGCACGATCTCCAGCATCAGGTCGATCGAGGTGGTGCCGCCGGCGCAGGTATAACGCTTACGATCGATCTCGAAGACGTTGCCGGTGCAGTTGATGTCGGGAAACCGTTCGACGAAGCCGGCGCGGTTTTCCCAGTGGATGGTGCAGCGATAGCCTTCGAGCTGGCCTGCCTCGGCGAGCAGATAGGAGCCGACCGACAGTGCGCCGAGCGCGTTGCCGCGCCGGCCCCAGCTGCGCAGCGCCGCCAGCACCTTGCTCTTGCCGGGAAACTCGGTCGTCAGCCCGACCGAGACGAAAAGAATATCGACCGGCGGCAGATCGGCGACAGCGTAGTCGATCTTGAGCGGCAGGCCGTTGGAGGCCAGGACGGCATCGCCGTCGGCCGACACCGTCGTCCAGCCATAGAAGTCGTGGCCGAGCAGCCGATTGGCCGACCGGAACGTGTCGATTGCGGCGGCCAGCGAGAACATGGAAAACTTGTCGACCAGCAGGAACCCGAACTGCCGGCCGCCGTGAATGGGATCATTGGCGACCGGCCGCTCTGAGGGAACAGTGAGGTTCGGCAAAGCTTTGGGCTTTCCAGGTTCAGAAAGACGGCCGTTTCAATCCGGCCGCGAGATAGGCGGAAGCTAGCGTGTTGGCCATCAGCATGGCAATGGTCATCGGGCCGACGCCGCCGGGCACCGGCGTGATGGCGCCGGCCGTCCTGGCCGCTTCCGCAAAGGCGACGTCACCGACGAGACGGGTCTTGCCTTCGCCCTTTTCTGGCGCCGCGATGCGGTTGATGCCGACGTCGATGACGGTGGCGCCCGGCTTGACCCAGTCACCCCTGACCATTTCAGCTCTGCCGACAGCAGCAACGAGAATGTCGGCGGTGCGCGCCAGCGCGGCCAGGTCCCTCGTGCGGCTGTGCGCGACGGTGACGGTGCAGTTGGCGGCAAGCAGAAGATTGGCCATCGGCTTGCCGACGATGTTGGAGCGGCCGACGACCACCGCATTGAGCCCGGAAAGATCCTTGCCGCGCACACGCTCGATGAGCAGCATCGAGCCGGCCGGCGTGCAAGGCACGAACGCCGTCTCCAGTTCGCCGGTGCCGAGCTTGCCGACATTGATGAAGTGGAAGCCGTCGACATCCTTTTGCGGCGCTATTGCCTGGATGACCTTGCCCGCATCGATATGGCCAGGCAGCGGCAGCTGCACCAGGATGCCGTTGATGCCGGGATCGGCGTTGAGTTCGCCGATGATGGCAAGCAGTTCCTGTTCGGACATCTCGGCCGGCAGCGTGTGCTGGACCGAATGAAAGCCGCATTCCTTGGCGGTGCGGGATTTGGAGGCGACGTAAACCTGGCTCGCCGGATCCTCACCGACGATGACCACGGCGAGACCGGGCTTGTGCGCCCCCTTTTCCATCAGTTCGATCGTCAGAGCCTTGACGCGCCGCACCACGCCTTCGGCAACGCTTTTTCCGTCAATCAACTCGGCCATCAACCACCCTCAACATCGTTCTGCTTCGGGCGGCATTCTCACGAAAATCCGACCGGGCAATCCCGTCAAAGCGCCGTCTTATGCCGCTAACTCGAAACCGATGGCTTTTATTCTATTCGGCGCTCAGAAATAGCGCCGCGATCGGCTTTCGGTGAGTTCTCGAACCGCTTCGCGGAATTCGCGCAAGCTGGCTCGGATTTCCTCGATGGAGGCTTGCTGTTCAGCGGCTTTCAAAGCCTGATCTGCCTCGTCCGAGGCTCGGGGATACTGCTGCTGCGCACGAGGCACTGGTCCGGCCTGGGGCGGAACGGGCGGCTGGTATGCTTTGTCTTCAATGGGTGTCCGGCGCTCCTCTGCCCTGCGGCGCGGCCGCGAATCGGCGGTTTCGCGCAGGCTCGCATAGGCGCCGCGCATGGCGCCGAGGCCGACACCGGAAGCAAGCCCTGCCAGCAGGCCGGCAAGCACCGTCATGGCGCGCGACGGTCCGTTCGGCTCGAGCGGGGCGAAGGCCTTGGAGATCACGTTGATGTTGGCGGTATTGATGTCCTTCTGCTCGCCGGTCTCCCTGGCGCGGAGAAGATATTGTTCATAGACGGAGCGTTTGGCAGCGGCCTCGCGCTCCAGTTCGCGCAGCGTGACCAGGTCGCTGTTGACGTCGCCGCTGCGGACCTTCAACTGTGCCAGCCGGGAGGCCAGATCCTGTTCGAGCTGCACGGCGCGCCTCAAGTCGACCTGCAGCGACGAGGCGATGCGGCGCAGTTCCCCGGCGATACGCTCGCGCGATCCGGCAAGCTGGGCATTGAGCGCCTGGAGCTCGGGATGGCGCGGCCCGAGCCGGATCGCTGCGCGGTCGGCCTCCTGCTTGAGTGTCGCATATTGCGAGCGCAGCTCGCTCATGGTGTTGGAGTTGATCTCCTCCGGCAAGGTGCCGCTCAGAACCGAATTCACGTCGATCGAGCGCGCCGACGCCGCGCGGGCGTTAAGTTCCAGCGTGCGCGCGCGGGCGATGGCCAGCTGCTGGTTGAGCTTGAGCATCTCGTCGTCGCTGATCAAATGGCCTTGCGCGTCGACGAGGTCGTGCGCGGCCCTGAAATCCTCGACCTTGCGCTCGGCCAATTCGACGCCCTTGCGCAGCTCGTCGAGCCTGCCGGTCAGTTCGTTGGTCGCGCGGCCAGCGGTGTCGGACTGGATCTGACCGAAGGTCTGCAGAAAAACATCCGTCATCGTGTTGGCGATGAGCGCCGACTTCTCGCCATTTTGCGTGGTGGCGCTGACGGAGATGACAAAGGTCTTGCCGCCGCGCTCGACCGAAAGGCTCTCGGCCAGATTGGCGACGGCCAGCGCACGGCGGCGACCTTCACCGGCAGCCGGCCCGTCATTGCGCGACAGGACCGACCGGATGACCGTCATCATCCCCAGCCCATCGGAACCTTGCCCGTTGAACTCCGGATCATTGACGAGATTGAGCTTGTCCACGACCTTGTTGAGAACGGTGCCGGAGGTGAGCACGCGAACCTGGTTCTCGACGATGGCCAGCGTCGCGTCGGACGCAACCACGGATTGCGTGAGGTCGCGGTCGGTGAGCTTCAGGTCGCGCGGGTCGACGATCAGCTCTGCGGTGGCTTCGTATTTCTTCGGCGTCGACAGCGCGATGGCGACGCCAAGCGTGGCGCCCAGTATCGTCATGGCGACGATCAGCAGCTTCGAGCGGGCAATGCCGCGGACGACCTGCATCGGATCGATCAACGGCTTCCATTCTTGTCTGTCGTCATCCTGATGGGAAGACCGCCGCCCGTCATCTGCATATCCGGGTTCGGATGCGGCATATCGAGGTTCGGGTGCGGCGTGTCGAGGCTCGAACGCGGCGTATCGAGGTTCGAACGCGGCGTATCGGGGGTCGGCATCGGAGCGGCGGTCCTCGGAAACAGCGGCAGCAACCGGCTCCTCCCGCGGCATGGCGTATCGAGGTTCGAACGCGGCTTCCGCATGGTCCGCTTCAACGGGCTCGTCACTCTCAGGTGGCATCTGCGCGGCCGAAGCCGATGCATCCTCGGCTTGAAACCGGCTTGTTTCATCGTTTGCCGGTAACTCCGGAGTCACCCAGCGTTCCGGGGTCGCCGTGGGCTCCGGGGTTGCCGAGAGGTCCGGATGCGCTCGCCCCTCGCGGCGTAAGCGCGCGAGACGATGGCGCGTTGCGGCATCGTCGCGCCATGACGGGTCTGCCCGGTCCCCGATCGCAACCAGCGATGGTTCTTCTTCGCCGCGCAACGCCTGGCCGAGCGCCAGCAACGAGCGCTCGCGCTTCCAATCTTCACGGTTTTGCCTGTCGACCATTGTCGTGGAGCTTGCCCTTTGCGGCTTGGACGCGCGGTCAGCCATTCGTTAAACCACGCTAAACAAGTATAGGAAACAAAAGGTTAATTTCCCAGCCTTGAAGACACGGTTTCCCTCTAGGGTTCTGCCCTTCCTGAAAGCATCGAAAGCGCCCAGAACCGCGCGTTAAACTTTCCGGCCTATGCTGTCTCGACACATGACTCAGGCTGGCAACATCCCGCAAAAACGGCTTCTCGCCCGGATCCGCGTTTTCGTCGCCGAGCGACGGCGGCTGGTACGCGACTATCTTTCGGCGATCAGCGGCGCGGGCGGGCGGCTGGTGTTTTCGCTCGCCTATTTCATCGCGCTGGCCAACACGCTGTCGATCGCCGAATTCGGCATGTTCGCCACCGCTTCAGCGGCCGGCGTGATGCTGTCGCGCATCCTGGCCTTCGGCTTCATCTCGGCGCTTTACCGAACCGCCACCATCCGCCCCAATCTGATCGGCACCTTCACGGCCGGCTTCCTGCTGCTTGGCGCGATATCGCTGCCGTTGCTGGCTGCCGCCTCCTACGGCGTCTACCTGGTCTTCTTTGCCGGCACCGTGCCGCTGTCGGTCTTTGCGGCGATCGTGTTTGCCGAGGCGTTGCTGTGGCGGCCGGTCGAGGTGGCGCTGATCGTCAACAACGGCCTCGGCAAATTCGGCCGCGCCGCCCTGCTGACGATCCTGGCGACGGCCTTGCGGGCGCTCGGCGCCGTGCTGTTCATGTTCGCGGCGCAGCCGACCATAGGAGCCTGGTCCTGGTATTACATCGGCGCCAACGCCGCCTCGCTGCTCATCGCCTTCGGATTTTTCTATCCGCGACAGCGGCTGCGGCTGCGGCTGGCGCTCTATCTGCGGCGGCTCGCCGATTCCATCTACGTTGCCGGCGCAGAGGTGCTGTTCTACCTGCAGATGGAATTCGACAAGCTGCTGGTGCTGGCGATCGGCGGTCCGCACCTCGCCGGCATCTATGCCATCATCATGCGGCTGGTCGACCTGACGGCGATCCCGATCCGCACCTTCTCGATGATGCTGGTTCAGCGCATGATGCGGGCGCCGGAACTTTTGTCTCGCCTTTCGGTCAGGAGTGGCATCGAAGGCGGCGTGTTCGCGGTCTCGACGCTGGCGCTGGCGACACTCGCCATCGTGCTGCATTTCTTCCCCAACGCGCTCGGCAGGAATGTTGCGGAGGCCGCCCCTTTGGTGGCGCTGGCGATCTGCGTGCCGGGCCTGCGCAATCTCGTCGAATACCAGGCCGAGCTTCTGTTCGCGCGCGGCCAGACGCTGGTGCGGGCGATCAACCTGGCGCTGCTTGCCGGGATGAAGGCGGTGCTGCTGACCTATGTGCTGACCCATATCCTGGACACGCCCGATCTGGTGCTGTCGCTCAACGTCGTCTTCCTGCTGCTCTATCTCGCCTCGGCGCTGCTCACCTACTCGGCGATGCTCAGGCCGGCGAAGCCGGTCTAGGGCAAACATCGGGACTGGCTGTCAATGATCGAGATACGGGATGGGCCAATTCCAACCCGCCGCATTCTCCATTACTTTATCATTCACGGATGAAGAAGCATTTTCCAACGCCGATACTGCTAGATTGGTTCTTTTCAGAAGATTGGCCGTTTCGCAAGCATCGAGCCATCAGGCCCAATTCAAGGACAATTGCTGACACGCTCTGTCAATTTTGTCTTTGAGGCTTGTGCGTGGTACGATATGGTACAAAAAGGCGATGTTTGTTTGGGAATTACGCGGAGCAACGGTAATTTAGAGTCATCTAATGTATCAAGACTCCGCGCTCCAATCGCTCGAAGAGCACAAAAGTAAGAATGCGAAATTTACGCATTCTCTTGATTTTTCAACCTTTAGCTTTCAACCTCACGAGCAATTTCCGGCTTTCCGTTTCGCCAATCGAGGCGTGATGGACTTGTCAGCCGTGCGGGATTGTCCTCAATCCTTTCCGGCCCGCCAAACGGTGTGGAACCTGGATAGACTCGCTTTTATGCGAACTGAGCTTCCAGGCGAAAATCATGCTCATCGCCAGAAGCATCTGAAAAATGCCGTTCTTGACCATTGGTATGTCACCCTGCCGTTTTGCTTGCCGGGTGAGTGGCATAAAGGCGAGAAAGCTGTGCCTGAACTGCACTGCCTGGCCAGCCCGTTCGATAGACAAATCAATCACGACGGGGTCCTTACGCTCTTCATCCCAAACGATCTGTTTACCTCGACTGCCGGGCTCCATCGAATGTTGGATGCCAAGTTCGAAGGAGGGCTCGGTAAGCTGCTGGCAGACTACCTGCTTCTTCTCAACCGGTCGCTGGCGGATTTGCAGTCGCCGGAGATACCATACGTCGTCGAGGCAACACGAAGCCTTGTGGCCGTATGTCTCGCGCCCTCCCAGGATCGCTTGAGAGAAGCACAAACCCCAATCGACGCGACATTTCTAGGCCGAGCGCGACGGATGATTGACGGCAGACTTGTGGATCACCAACTGACATCCCAAACGCTGTGCGCGGAACTTGGCGTGTCCCGCTCCCGGCTATACAGAATTTTCGAGCCGCTCGGGGGAGTAGCTTCTTACATTCGGAGGCAGCGGCTACTGCGAACGCGGGACGCGCTCTCCGACATTGGCGATACGCGGTCCATATCCCGGATCGCCGAGCAATGGGGCTTCGTCGATGCTTCCAGCTACAGTCGAACGTTCAGGCACGAATTCGGCATTTCACCGAAGGAAGCACGGGATATAGGTTGGGCGAGCGATGGCTTAGTCGTGGCGCAGCAATGCCAGGCACGACACGAAGGGCCGCAAACGCTTTACCAGCTACTCCGCACTGTAGATGGAACCTGACCGGACTGAGCACGAGTCCGCGCTAACGTCAGCTTAGCCGCCTCACGGCGCTCCCAGGCGAGCGATGGTCTTACCAGCAGCATCGACGAGCATCAGATTTCCATCCTGTACAAAATACGCCGCAGTTTGCGAAAGCGCTGCGTGGAAGACCGCCTCTTGAACGGACTTGGCATCTTCGCAGGCCATCATTGTCGATGCCAGCTGGCCAAATTTCATTGTCGTACCTTCCATGTCGACGTCGCCGCGAAAAGCGTTGCAGCCACCATTGCCGCTCACCGCGCCATCAGCATCAAAAATAAGCGTCGACGTCACGTTCGTATCGGC
The DNA here is from genome assembly GCF_055811735.1 of Mesorhizobium sp. WSM4850. NCBI lineage: Bacteria > Pseudomonadati > Pseudomonadota > Alphaproteobacteria > Hyphomicrobiales > Phyllobacteriaceae > Mesorhizobium > Mesorhizobium sp. WSM4850. The sequence goes on from NZ_JBVVPV010000020.1 coordinate 80,690, forward strand.
GCTCTTGCCGTCCAGCTCTAAAACCCTCCATTCGGTACCTGCCAGCGAGACGCCGGAAGCCTCCTCTGCGTCCTTACTGCCTGCCTGAACGAGGAGGATTGAAAACAATTCTCCCGCTCTCGCCAGATCGACCGGGGTCGGCTCGGCACTGGCGAACCAGGCGGAGCCGCCGACCTCAATGCGGGCCTGTATCGCATAGGCCTCTCCGTTCGAGAGTTTGCTTGAATCGACAACCAGGCCAAAGGCAATGGGAACTTGTCCGGCCGGCGCCACCGCAGTTGCGGCCAGGGCGGTTTTTGGCTTGGCCAGATCTATGAATTCCACAAGGAGAGTGGCATCTGAGGGTAGCGCAATCCGCTCCCGGTAGAAGGCGCTGCCGGACAGTTTCACATCCGTAGCATACGCGCCGTGCGACGCTAGGCAGCATATGGCTGCGGCAACAAGGGCTGACAGCAGCTTCACGGCGTTTCTCCTACTTTTGTAACAATGACAAAACTGATTTATCCGCTGACAGGCGTCGTCCCGCGCGTGATGAAAAGGACCTTCAGCCGAGCAACGTCTTCAGGTGTAATGCTCGGCGGATCGGTTACGGCCAGCCACGCATCGATATAGTGCTGCGGTGCAAAGACATGGCCGTAGCCCATTGGAGACGTCGTCGCTATTGCCATATCGACCGTCAGTTGCAGCATCGTGATAAGCGGATACCAGCGAACCTCTTCCGATACGTCGGGTCCGCGCGGCTCTTTCATCCAATCGGGTTCTCGATAAAGCGTGGCGACGTCGAAGAAGGTTATCGGATCGCTGGCGTATTGAAGGTAGACTATCCGGATCGGTCCCCACTCCGCGTCTGGAATGTCCAAGGCATCGTTCTGATTGGTGAACCGGAAGATCGAGCTGTTGCGAAAGCGGGGGAGCCATTCGGGCGATCCGGAATTGCGGGCGTCGGTAACGGATCGCCAGGTGCGGCTTGCGAAAGGTGGCCCGCTCCACAAGGCGCCTTGAAACGGATCTGCGACGACATCGTAAAGGTTCGCCGACTGTTCAGAGTTCATCGCCCCGAGGCTTAGGCCGTGCAAGTAGAGTTTCGGGCGGGCGTCGCGTGGAAGCGAAGACCAGTAGGTGTAGACCTCTTGGAACAGCGCGTCGCCGGCCTCCGCACCGTAGTCCGGCTCGACCAGGAGGGATAACCAGCTGGCGAGGTAAGAGTATTGCATTGCGACGCTCGCGACATTGCCCCTGTGAAGATATTCAACCGGGTCCAGCGCAGCCGGATCAATCATGCCGGTACCAGTCGGCACGATGATGATCAGTATGGATCTCTCGAACGCGCCGGTACGTTTCAATTCCTGCAAGGCCAGCTTCGCGCGTTCATCCGCAGTGTCGGCCGAACTCATTCCGACATACACCCGAATAGGGTCCACAGCCCCTTCCCCGAAGAAAGTGGTTATCTCTGCCGCTGTTGGACCGGAACTGACAAACCTGCGGCCCTGCCTGCCGAGTTCTTCCCATGACAGCAAAGAAGCCGCGCTTCCCGTCTTGATCGATTGCGCGGGCCTGCTGAGGTCATCTTCAATGAGAGCATCCATCTCCTGGAACGAAGAATCCAGGATTCGAAGCGTCAGGCTGAAGACCAGTCCCTCGACGACCGACCAGAACAGCGCGACCGCCAGCAGGCCGCCGACAAGATGGGAGACCCGCCTCGGGACGAAGCGCCCAAGCCAGCCGGAGAACACCAGGAAGGTGTGCCTGAAAAGGTGTGCCAACAACATGAGTGTCGCAAATACGACGACAGCGACAATCCCTGTCTTGAGCGGACTCGCGGTGTCCAGCGGAGCGAGATCCATCAAAACGCGGATCGAATTCTGCCATTCCAGAGTTCTCCAAAGGAAGACAGCGGCAATCACAACGCACGTGCCGGCGACTGCAATTCTCATCGCCTTCAGGGTTCGGTCCCGTAGCTGCGGCAATTCGAGATAGGTCCACAGCGAATAAGCGACGAAGCCGATGCCGTATCCGAGTGCAGCTGAAAGTCCCGAAAGCACACCCTGGACCAGATAGGATCGTGGTATAAGGCTGGGCGTAAGCGAGACCGCGAACGCAAGGGTCGCTACCAGTATCCCTGTCGCGGGGAATGAATGTACGAGCTTGGTCAGGACGCGCAACCCATTGGTCCTCAGCGTTTAACGGACAACAAACTCGTAGGGACGGCGCAACGATCGAGTCCTCAGGCTGAGTCTAACGGAATCCAGACCCTGGAAAGTTAGCCCAAACCATTATCTTCTAAGGCGACGCAGATCGACGACGCGGCCATTGTTCGCGCTCACCGCAATTTCGAAACGGCCTGCGCCGCGCCTGCCGCGATAGACGAAGAACCGCCCGCGGCAATCGACACGTCGAATGTCTCTGAAGCCGCGATTGCGCAAGATTCGCTCGCCGTCACGACAAGTGATGGCACGGCCATTATTGAGGCTGGTGCCGATATTCATGTTTATCGTGACTGCATGGGCGGGCGTTGACGAAACTACAGGGAGAACGAAGCTGAGAGCTACACCAAAGCAAGCGAACAAAAGACGACGCATAAGACTTCCTCCATATCGACGGGCTCTTCGAGAACAATTCGTCGTCGGCTGCCTTGTCAAGGCAAAGACGGTGCCGGTCCATAATTTAGGGACAACCAGACAAAACTCAGGACTCTGTGCTCATGACCTCTCTCCATCGAAGCTAAGATCGAGATGAGTAGAAAACAAAACTTGCCTCCTGTCCGCGTGTTGCCGTCCTTGGCGCCACCGAAAAGGGGGCAGGAACCGGACGCAGGAGCCGGAGTCGGAGCTGGCGCCTTTCTCGGCGCTGTCGCGGCGTACTCACTCTGGGTAAGTTCACCGCCATCCGGCCCCGCCTTGTTGAAAAGGATGAATGCCAAGGGGTCGCCAGGCTCGGACGGTACTTCGCTGCGCTGGCCCGCAATCTCTCCATTAACGCTGCTTGTATATTCCGCGACCACTTCGCCGAAGCTGTTGCGCTGGATGGCCACCTTTTGTCCGGCTTCGACCTTGTCGTTGAGCTTGACCAGATGCTCGATAAACCCGCCCTGGGTTGCCACGACCGGAACCGCGCTGTTGCCTAAGAAAACACCCACGTCCTTGCCTGTCCGTCCCATTGGGCCGGCCAGGATGCCGTGATGCTTGAGGACATTCATCGTGCCCTCCACGAACAGGGGGATCATCTCGAGATCGAGGACGCGCGCAGCGCCGACCTCCGGGCAAAAAGACGGGATACCCGCGTCGACAAACGCGTTATGCAGGACACCGGGATATGTATGATTGTCGAAGATCTGGCCGACCGGGTAGAGTTCCACCATCGACCGTATCTCGGGCACATCCATGCTTGCAATATTGAATGCGGTGACTTCGAATCCGCTTGTCCCAGTATGGAAGTCGATCGCCGCGTCGGCGTTCGGCCGCAGCAGCCGGTTGAACAGCAGCCCGGCGTGCCGGCTGGGCGCGGTGAAGCCGTTCTCGTTCCCGGGCCATTCCCGGTTCATGTCGATCAGGCCGGCGCCCCTGCCCGAATTGGGCCATCTGCGCTGCATGCCCTCCATCGGGCGATGTTCCGTGACCGCCATCACCGTGCCCGACATTTCCGCTGGATCGAGCTGGTTCATCACGGTCAGGACCGTATGCACGGAACTCATCTCGTCGCCGTGCACACCGCTGGTCAGAACGACGCGCTTGCCCGGCTTTGCCCCCTTGGCGACCGCCACGGACACATACCAATACTGTCCGGTGGGCATCTGCACGCCCTGAAAGTACAAGAGGTGCTTCTGCCCGGCTTCCAGGTCGCTGACGTCGAGCGCACTGACGACCTTCTTCCCTTGGATCACTTCGCCGGTATAGACCGTACCCTGAGACCCACCGGATGCGGCGTCGGCAGAGGGAGCCGCTACGTCCTGGGCGGTTGCAGAACCAGCGTTGGCCGCGAAGGCGGCCGCCGCGCCAACCGTCGCGATGGATGCTATTATCAGATCGCGACGGTCGAGGCCTTTTTTGGATAGGTCCGACATGATCAAGTCCTTTTGTGTATCAAGGTCGCTTCGGCTTGAGCGGTCATTGATGGAGAAAGGAACGCTCGGAGATCATCAGATGGACCGTGACCACAGCTTAGGATGCTTCCGCTTCCGTTGTTGACGATAGCGTCTTCTGGCCGCCTTGCCATTGGCCCAGAATTCCAAAACTGTGCCTCTCGTCCTACATCGGACGATATTCTCCAAAGCGCTCCTGTTCCCTCGGCCTATCGCCCGATTTCGCCAGCGACGCCGGCATGATGAAGCGTGAGGCCAAGTTAGTTGCCTCAGGCTGTGGCAAGACTGGAAACGGATTTGACATCAGTCAATCGATTCCCCGGCGCTGCGAAAAAGAGACATGGGGCACATAAGCAGGACTCCATGCCGATTTCTTCAGGTGCTGGACGCCCTAAAATACGGCACCCCCTACGCAGCCCTAATGGCTGCCGTCGACAGGAGCCTCCATGTCAACCCTCATCGTCATTGTTTATCCCACCGAGGCGAAGGCTGAAGAAGTCCGCCAAACCCTGCTCGGTCTACAGAAGGAATATGTGATCAAGCTTGGCGACGCTGTCATCGCCACCAAGACCGAGGCGGGAAAGGTCAAGCTGAACCAGCTTATGAACACCACGGCTACCGGCGCCGTTTCCGGCAGCTTCTGGGGATTGCTCATCGGGATTTTATTCCTCAATCCGCTTATAGGCGTGGCGGTTGGCACGGCTTCGGGTGCGCTTGGGGGCGCGTTGACCGATGTCGGCATCAATGATGCCTTCATGAAAGATCTGTCGGCAAGCATCGTGCCAGGCAATGCCGCGCTCTTCCTGCTGATTCAGGAGATGACCGAAGACAAGGTTCTGAAGCAGATCCAGGGCTTCGGTGGAATCGTCCTCAAGACCTCGCTCGACGAGACCAAGGAGCAGGTTCTGCGCGACGCCCTCAAGCGCCATTCCGCAGAAGCCGGTTCGGCGCCGTCGGCGTAGGCGGCATCGCCGCTCCCGTTCGTGCTGGAGAAAGTGACTGTTGTCCCCGACCGAAACTGTCATAGCCATCGCCATCGAGATGCTCTGCGGCGCGGCGGGGGCACTCGCTGTGCGGTGGTGGTGGCCCAGCGTTGAACTTACCAAGATCGCAGCCGTTCTGGCCGGCATGGCCGGAGGTTTTGCGTTGACTTTCGTAGCTGCGCAGACTCCCGGCATTGGCCACTTGGTTGGGCACGCTGAAAACGCCGCCGATTCCGTCATGCGCGGGCTGGGCGGGCTTACCCCTGCCGTCCTGATCGGGGTCGGCGTATCGGGCCTGCTCGGTGGCGTCGTTCTGATGACTGTTCTCGGTCTAATCCGAGCCCGCGTGAAACGTTAATTTCCGGGGCTGGCTGCTCTTATCGTCCCTATCTACCTTGGGCGCTTCCCACCTCATCGTCAGGGGCGCCTAACAACTGGGCGAGCCACCTAGCCGACGGAGACTGGGCGCAGAAGGTCAGCACTGCAATTGCTATCGGGACCCCGATGAAGGCGCCGAACAGGCCCCAGAGGAACATCCAAAGGAAGACAGAAAACAGCACGAGAAAGGGCGACAGCGCCAACGCCTTGCCGGCCAAACGCGGCTCTACATAACTGCCGATCGCAAACTGGATGAGATTGAGGCAGGCAAAGACGAAAAGTGCGGAATACAGGGATTCGAACTGGGCCAGCGCGTAGAAGGTCGGCAGCAGCGTTGCGACGAACGGGCCGACGAAGGGGATGAAATTCAAAGTGAAGGCGATGACGCCCCACTCCGTGGCAAGCTGCAGGCCAAGCGCCAGGGTAAACACGTAGATCATGCCACCCGTTGCAATGCTCATGATCGTTCGGATCACCAGGTACCGGCGCAGCTTGGCTGCTGTGCGTTCGCCGCCGACGATCAGGATGCGCGCAGCCTCGCCGCTGAAGATGCTGGGGATTTTACGCGCCAGCGGGCCGACCTCGAGCAGGCCGAGCAGCACGTAGATCAGTACCACGATCCAGAACGAGATCGTCGTGTTCAGCCGTGCTGACAGGCCCTGCATCGCCGCCACAGCCCAGCGCACATTGAAATGCTCCGCCCATAGGCCGGCAACGGCGATCCCGTGCGTCTCCAGCCAGGCTGTCGCCTGTTCGTAGAGCGCTTGAAGCCGCGGCGTCTCGGCGATGACGGATCTGCCGATCCGACCGAAACCCCAGGCCACGACGGACGCGAACACGATGAAGACCAGCATGACGAGCGTTACAACAATGGCGAGCGCCAGAAGCTGCGGCAGGCGTGCCTGCAGCCGTTTCTGAACCGGCCAGACGATCGCGATGATAAAGAGGGCGCAGGCGACCGGCGCAATGATCGCGTCGGCGAAATAGAGCGCGGCCAGCAAGAGAATTGCGCAGATGATGCCCAGCAGAACCGGAACCCAGCGGGCATTCATGGCAATTCAGAAGCTCCAGATCATCGGCACTATGAGCACGGCCACGACAAAGAACCAGAGCATGAGCGGTAGACCAAGCTTCCAGTAGTCACCGAAAGCGTAACCGCCGGGACCCATGACCATCAGGTTCGTGGGGGTTGCGATCGGCGTCAGGAATGCTGCGGCCGCCGCCACGGCGGTGCTCATGAGCACGGGACGGGGCGAAATACCCATGGTTAGCGCGGCTGCGACCCCGATCGGGATGACGATGAGAGCAGTCGCGGTGTTGCTGATGAGCTGCCCCATTATGGCAGTCAGCACGAACAGGCCGGCGAGCAGGGCAATGGGACCGGCGTCGCCGACCAGCGACACCAGATGCTCTGCCATCAGTTTCGCGGCGCCTGTCTCGACCATGGCGGTGGACAGCGGCATCATCGCGCCGACAAGGATCACGGTCGTCCAATCGATGGCTCGGTAGGACTGATCGACACTCATGATCCCCGACAGGACGATCGCTCCGGCGGCGAGCAGGCCGGCTACCGCTGGCGGGGTGATGCCCGTGGCGAGGAGCACGACCATCGCGATCAGAATGGCAACGGCCTGGCGGGCACCCGGCCCCATCGGCACCGCCTGACGACGCACCAGTTCGGGCGAATTGACGACCAGGACATCCGGATCCTTGAGGCGGTGATCGAGAGCTTTCCACGTTCCCTGCAGGAGCATCGTGTCCCCGGCCTGCAGCACGATACCTCCTGCATCTCGTGTTGCGTTGGTTGCGACCACCTCTGCGCCGGCGCGCTGCACGGCAAGGACGATCAGGTCGCCGCTCTCGGTGACCATGCCCGGGAAAACGTTCTGGCCAATAAGGCCGGAGCGTGGCGGGATAACCACCTCGGCGAGGCCCGAGCTGCGGTTGAACAGCGTCTCCTCTCCCTGCCCTGGCGCCGCCGACTCGCTAAATGCGAGGTGTTTGTCGGCAGCGAACGCAGCGGCCGACTCGGCGTCGCCCCGCAGCAGCAGGTGATCCCCCTCGGCGATAACAGGTCTGCGAAGCGGGCTGGCCGTTTCACCCTCCTGAACGGCGACGACTTGCAGGTCGGGATAGGTGCCCAACTCGATCGCAGACGCGGGCATGCCGATAAACGGCGAACTTGCGCGCACGCGCATTTGGTAGACGCCGCTGGCAAGGCCGTATTGCTCGACGAGCGTCTTCGCATGGCGGCTGAAGTCGGCAGGCATGGTCGCGCCGTTGCGTTCGGGCAACAGCCGTTTTCCGAACACTATGATGATGGCCATCGTTCCTGCCAGCAGCGGCAAGCCTACAAGCGCGAATTCGAAGAAACCGAAGCTGCCCACGCCGGCGTCGCTGCCCGCGTTCGACACCAACACGTTCACTGGCGATCCCGTCAGAGCCAACTTTGAGCCGGCATGCGCGGAAAAAACGAGAGGCAGGAGCAGCTGGGCCGAACTTCGCTTCAGGCGGACGGCGATGACGACCACCACTGGCAGGAGTGCAGCCACGGCGCCATTGACACTGATCAGCGCCGTAAGGAGCGCGACCATACTCATCGTCAGCAGCAGCAGGCGGGCGCGGCTCTCTTCGCCTGCGCCACGGATCAGAAGTTGCCCGGCCCATGCGGTGACGCCCGTCACGTCGAGGCCGGCGCTGACGATGAAGAGGGAGGCTATGAAGATCACCGCGGGATCACCGAAGCCGCCGAGCGCCTGATCAATCGTCAGGACGCCGGTTGCCCACAACGCGGTGGCCGTCGCCATCGCGACAACGACGACTGGCAGCCGGTTCCAGACGAACAGGACGACGACGGCTGCGATGATGGTGGCAGTGTACGCTATGGGGCTCAATCGCTTGGTTCCTCGCCGGCCCTACGGCCGACCCGCGGCATGACTGCTACTCTTCCAGTGTCGCCATAAGTACGCCCAGGCGGCAGCCCTTCTCGTATTCGGCAAGGTTCACGTATTCCTTGATGGTATGGATCTCGGCCTGGCCCGCACCGATGGTGATGGTAGGGATGCCATGTTTGTCGAGCCAATTTGCATCCAGCCCGCCATTGGAGAAGAGACAGCTGGCCTCGATACCCAGCATCTTCAACGCCTTGATGGCGCGCGTCACGACCGGGCTGTTCTCTGCGAGTTTGAAAGGAGGGTAGGAGGTCTGGTGGCTGAACGTTACTTCTGCCGTCTGGCCCTCATGATCTCTGACCTGCCCCTTCGCCTTGCCGAAGGCATCTGCGTAACCCTTGGCGATCTTCGTTGCGAAAGCTGCCTCGGGGCTGCGAGCCTCTCCCTTGATGGATGCGTAGTCGGTGACGACATTGGTTGCATCGCCCGCAGGCTTTCCATCCCTCCCGCCGAAAATGCCGACATTGCTGGTTCCCCGGCCGTCGGGTTTCACAACCTTGCCGAACCAGCCTGCCTGCCGCGCCTCAGTCAAGGCGATCGCTCCTACCAGCGTCGCCGATATGCCCTTTTCGGGCGCCACGCCAGCGTGGGACGCGCGGCCCTTGATCTCGACTTCCCAGTTTTCCTGTCCGACCGCGCCGATGATCAGATCGGAGGCGAGCTGCCCATCGACATTGATGCACATGACCGGGCCACCGAGATCGGCGGGGTTCAACTCGCGCGCCCCGTGAAGCCCGCTCTCTTCCCGTACCGTGAAAAGCAGCGTGATCGGCGGATGCGGCAGCTTGTGCCTGATGAGCGTTTCGGCAAGCACAACCAGAAGCGCCACACCGGTACGAGCGTCGCCTCCGAGTGCTGTTGTGCCGTCGGAGACGATGCGATCGCCTTCCCTTCGGGGCTTCGCCCCGGCGCACAGCGGAACTGTGTCAAGATGGGTGGAGAAAAGCAGCCTTGGTGCGCTGCGCGTTCCAGGCAGATCTACGATCAGATTGCCAGTTTCGGTTGGCAACGCAATGCGGGTATTGGCGTCATCGAAGCGGATTGCCGAAGCTGACACGCCAACGGCCTTCAGTGCGTCACTGACAGCCGCCGCGATATTGGCCTCGTATCCGGTCACACCTTCGATCGAAAGGAACCGCATCAGGTGCTCTTCGGCGGCAGCGACATCGAGGGGAATCGGAACTTCGCTCATCTTACCTCCTCCACGGTTTGAGTGCTGTTTCGCATCGTGCTGGATCAGCCATTACAGGCCCCATGGGAGGCCAAACGCCTGCCAGCCCGCGAAGAGTGCCGTCCACAGGACGTACATCCACAGGACGTAGGGAAGCATCAGCGATACGATCGTGCCAACGCCTGCGGATTTGTCGTATTTTTGGGCAAATCCAACTACGAGAGCAAAATAGGCATTGAGCGGGGTAATCGCGTTCATCGGTGAGTCACCGACACGATAAGCCGCCAAAACAGCTTCCGGCTCGACGCCCAGTTTCATCAGCAAAGGTACGAAGACCGGAGCGAAGATCGCCCATTTCGCGATTGCTCCAGTCAACAGCAGATCGATGATCGCGACCACGAGGATGAAGCCGAGCAGAAGGGGCAATGCGCCTATGTTTGCAGCTTGCAGCGCACCCGACAGGCTCAACGCCATCACCGTTCCCATGTTGGTGTAGGTAAAGTAAGCGACGAACTGGCTGAGCACGAAGAACAGAAAGATCGTCCCGCCTAGGTTCTTGATCGACTTTTCAATCGCGCCGATGACCTCGGTCAGGGTGCGCAGCGTGCCGGCGCCGATGCCATACGACCAGCCAGTCACCAGGAAGATCAGCATGATCAGCGCGATCAGGCCGTTCATGAAGGGCGAGTTGCCGATCAGCTCGCCGGTTTCGGGGTTTCGTAGCGGCGCCCAAGACGGCAGTGTCAAGAAACAAAAGACGAGGATCAGGCCGATCAGCCCGTATAAGGCATAGCGCAATCCGCGGGATTCTCTTTCGGACAGTCCTGCACTCTGATCGGGAACCGTTCCATCCCCGGACTTCTCGGGCTTATAAACCCCGAGCCGCGGTTCGATCATGCGGTCGGAGATGAATGCGATGATCACCGTCAGAAATAGCACGGATGCTATGGAGAACCAGACATTCGAGGCCAAGCCGATCGATCTGTTGGGGTCGACGAGATGCGCCGCATCGTTCGTGAATTCGACCAGCACTGCATCAAGCGGCTTGATAAGCATATTGACTGTAAAGGCACCTGCCACCGCGGCGAAACCCAAAGCGAGACCGGCAAGCGGGTGACGCCCGACTGCGAGATAAGCGATACCGGCCAGTGGAATCAGGACCAGATAACCCGCGTCGGCGGCAACGCTGGCGATGATGCCGACGAAGGCGAGGATATAGGTCAGGGCCCAGGCCGGTGACACGACCACGAGCTTTCGGATCAGCGCGGTAACGAGGCCGGATTCCTCCGCCACGCCGGCGCCGACCATTGCTGCGATCATCAGCCCGACCGCAGTGAAGCTCATGAAGTTGGGAATGAGCGAGGCATACAGAAAGCGTATGCCTTCAATGCTCAGCAGGCTACGGATCTCGGTGGTCGCCGTTTCAATCTCATGCGTATCCGCATTGATGCGTTCGAACGTCACCGCGGCGCCGAAGGCGCTCAGGAGCGCCGACAAGACGATGACGATTGCAATCAGGATCAGGAAAATGACGACCGGATGAGGAACCATGTTCCCCACTCTTTCGACTGCGTCGAGAAATCTTTGCATTGCGGTTTTTGGAACCGCATTCGCGTTGGGCATCTCGGCCTTCCTCTCTGCAGGACCCGCGCAGCGCGTCCCCCCGGCAATACTCAGATCAAACGGGCTTTGAGCTTAGTCCTCTACTGTGAGGAGTCATGAGCGCAGAATCCAAAGCCTTGGCCGCCTGTCCCGAAATCGCCCGTAAGTCTTTCACGCCCGATCGCCCTGACAATGAAACACAAGGAATGGAACGATCAGCGTAGACTCTGGACTTTAAGCGGATGTGTAAGGGCGGCGGCAATTGCTAGTCTCGGTCAAGGTTCTCGAAGAGCCATGAGCAGCCGTGATGCTTAAATACTTTGGGGTTCGGTCCCGGCATTGTCATGCAGAACCGGGTCGAGGTAATCGCGCTTTTACCCAGCACTAATCGAGCCCGATCAGGCGGCGGATGCGGCCGACATCGGTGCCGATGAAGGACTGCATGCCGATGGCCACCTGTTGCGGCGCCATGGCGGCGACGAAACGGCGGAACTCGTCATCCGACAGCGCCTCGCCCGTCCAGTGGACGCGGCAGAACGCCTCCGAGTCATGGAAATGGCCGGCGCCATCGAGCACGTCGTCGACATAGCGGCCGTAGATCATGCATTCGGAGAATTTGCGCGCCGCACCGATGACTTCGACCCAGTTGCGGCCATGGATCTTCTCGATCCGCGCGCACAGCGCCGTCACGGTTTCGCGGCGCCAGGCAATCAGCGTCGAAATGTAGTCGTGGGTCGAAACCTCCGATGGCTCGATGCCAAGCGCCGAACCGGCATTGCGCGACCAGATGCGATGCTCCTCATGACCGTCACCGGACAGCACGCCGTCGCGGCGGAACAGCCGCACCTTGCCATCGCGCCAGAAGCCGCTGCAGTCGAAAGGTTTTAGGAACGCCACGTCGGAATCGCAGAAGACCAGCACGTCTTCGCCGGTATGCGCCGATATCGCGATGCGGCGAAGCTGCTGCACATGCCAGCCGCGCAGCGGTTTGGTCTTCAGGCTGAGCCAGATGCGCCGGCGGAACAGGCTGAGCGGATCGTCGAAGGCATGCAGCCAGCGCGGCAACAGGTCCCGCTCGTCGACGATGGTGCGGCGATTGTTCTCCAACTGACGAAACAGCGCCACGTCACGATGCTCGACAAGAATATAGTGGTGCGCCACGCCGGAAACGTAGCGGTCGATTGTGTCGCACAGCAGGCGGCAGCGCTCCAAATCCGGCGCATAGCTTGCCGTCACGACCGCCGCCGTCGGCGTCCGGCGGAGGAAATCGGCCTCGGTGTCAGGGCGCGGCACGAACCGGTTGTTCAATGATCTGCTCCGGGGCTTGCTCTGGGGCGAGTTTTGGCAGCAGCGGGCCTGCGCAAGAATTTCTGGCCGATGACGCGCGACAGGAACAGGGGATTGCCGACCACATAGCGGCGCCAGAGACGGCCCGGTTCGATGCACAACCGAAACAGCCATTCGAGCCTGAGCCGACGCATCCACAGCGGCGCCCGCGGCACCGTGCCGCTCAGGAAATCGAGCAGCGCGCCGACGGCGATCGGCAGCGTGCAGTGGCGCGCGTCGATGTGGCGCGCGATCCATAATTCCTGGCGCGGCACGCCCATGGCGACAAGCAGCACGTCCGGCCGCAATCTGGCGATGCGATCGACGATTGCCGGCTCCTCGGCGGGAGAGAAATAACCGTCATGGATGACGACGAACCGGTGCTGCAACGCGAGCGCTGCCAGCTTCTTCGACGCCGCCTCGGCGTTGACACGGGTCGCGCCGAGCAGCCCCACGGTCAGCGGCCTGGCGGACGCCTGCAGGAAGGCAGGGATGAAATCGGTGCCGTTGAGATTGTCCGGAAACGATGCTCCGTAAAGCAGTTTCGCCGCCAGATCGACGCCGACGCCGTCCGGCAGGATGAGAAAATCGTCGAGCGCCTCGGCAACGACCGGGTCCGTATAGGCGACATTGGCGTTGTGCGCGTTGAGAAAGGTGACCTTGGTGAAGCGCCGCTCTGCAATCAACCGGGTCAGGTGCGCGACCGCATCGTCCCAGCGGATGGCAAGGACCGGGATGCCCAGGATCGATTTCAAGCTGTCGGCCCCGAAAACGGCGCGGGCGTTGTGCACATTCATGCAAACATCTCCTGGCCGACAGGCCCGAGCTTTTCCAGGCCGAGCCTGATTGCGGCATCGAGCGCCTTCAGCTGCCGGCGGTGGAAAGCGCTGCCGTCGACGTCCCCGACATCGGCCACTGCTGCTTCAAGGGCGCCGGCGAAGGCGACCGGATCATCGGTCACCACGCAATTGACCGGGCGATGGTCGATGCCGCGCAGCGAATGGCTGGTGGCGACGGAAGGCAGGCCGAGCTCGAAGGTTTCGATGGTCTTGAGCTGCACGCCGCTGCCGGAGGTGCTGATCAGCGGGATGACGGCGGCGCTGCGCACGAAAGCCTGCGCGTCCGGCACGCGGCCGACGAATTCGACGCCGGGATGCGCGGACGCGAGGCCGGACGGCATGCCGCCGGCAATCCTGACCCGGAAATCGGGCCTGAGATGCGGCACTACCTTTTCCAGGAACCAGTCGAGGCCGATGCGGTTCGGCTGCCAGGTCCAGGTGCCGATCAGCGCCGCGTCGCAGTCGATGCGGCGCGGGGTTTTTTGCACCGGCGGCTCGGCGCAGGTCACCAGCGGCAGCACCGCCGAACGGTCGTCGGAGGCGACGCCGAGCGCTGAGCGATCTTCCTCGGCCAGCGTGAAGACGAAGCGTGCCCGGCGGCAGAGCCGTTCTTCCACAGTCTTGAGCAGCCTTGCCTCACGGCGAAACAGCAGGCGCTGGAAAAGGCCGCCGGCGGCAGCGGCGTTCTCACGCGCCGAACGATGCTCGACATTGTGGGCGACGAAGATCGACCGCCGGTCGCCGAAAAGCCTTTCGAAGGCGCCGGCGAACTGCACGGAATTCAAGACGTAGCCGTCGAAAGGGCCGGCGCGTTTGACGGCGGCGCGGACCTCGCTGTCGTTGACCACGCGCAGCTTGACCGACGCGAAAGTGAGGCCGGAGAGCATCGCCCTTGCAACCCAGGCGAGCTTTTGCAGCGATGAGGCGGTTTCCGTGCGCACATCGACGGCGCCGAGTACGATGGTGTTTTGCGGATCGCTCGCAGGCTTGCCCGGCCAGGTGAAGCCGATCACCGTGACCCGCGCGCCGGCGCGCCGCAACGCGGCGATGATCGCGGCATTGGCGATCTCGTAGCCCGAGGCAAGGGCCCCGTCGGGCACGATCGATGTGGCGAACAGCAGATGCATCTCACCTTCCAGCGCTGATTGGTTAGCAAGGCGCGGTGAAGCCTTGATTAAGTGAAGCTATCTGGTGGCCCGGCGTTGCCGATTTGCCGGCTTGTCCGCGAAGGTGATTAACGAAACGTTATCACCGCGATGCTATCGAGAGCCAAACTCACCATCCCGGGCTGGACACGGATGATCCCTTTGCCATCGGACGGATCGGTATCGATCGCAGGGCGGTCGCCGGGACTTGTCGCCGCTGCCGTCGAGGCGGTCGTTACGCTGCCGACCTTCAAACGGCCCGAGCAACTGCTGGCGACGCTTGCTTCGCTCCAGGCCCAGGAAACCGACAGACGCTTCGCAATCATCGTCATCGAGAACGAAGCCGAGGCGCGCGCCGGCGCCAAGGCGGCGCTGCCGCTGTTCGAGCGCGGCGCCATTCCGGGCATGGTGATCGTCGCGCATGAGCGCGGCAATTGCAGCGCCTACAATGCCGGCTGGCAGACGGCGATCCTTCACTTTCCTGACTTCAGCCACCTGCTGGTCATCGACGACGACGAGATCGCCGATCCCCAGTGGCTCGAGCGCATGTGCCAGGCGGCCGAGACGATCGGTGCCGACATTGTCGGTGGTCCGCAAATGCCTGTGTTTCCCAACGCGGCCCATGCCAAATGGGCCGAGCACCCGGTCTTTGCGCCACCTTATCGGCAGACCGGGCGGGTACCCGCGCTGTATTCCTCCGGCAATTTGCTGGTCGGCCGCAACGTGCTCACCGCCATGGGGCCGCCCTTCCTCGACCTGAAATTCAACTTCATGGGCGGCGGCGATTCCGATTTCCTGAGCCGGGCGGCACAAACAGGTTTTGTGCTTGGCTGGTGCGCCGAAGCGCAAGTGCATGAAACAGTTCCGGCCCGGCGCATCGAGGCCGACTGGATCCGTGCCCGCAGCCTGCGCAACGGCGTCATCTCGACACTGGTCGAGAAGAAGAAGCGGGCCGGCACGCCGTTCGCCGGCACCAGGGTTTTCTTGAAGAGCCTGGCGCTGCTTGCCGTCTCGCCGTTTCGCGGCGCGGCCAGGCTGGCGCGGACGGGGTCGTTGGCGACGGCCTTATACCCAATCCATGTCGCTGTCGGGCGCGTGCTTGCCGAATTCGGATACGCCAATGAGCAATACCGGCAGCCTGAGAAGAACTGAACGCGCGCCGCTTAGCGCGGCCTTCACACGCGACGGTGTCGCGACCGCGGTCGCCGCGCTGCTGTTCACCGTCATCCTGGTGTCGTTCCGTCCGTTCCAGCCGGCCGGCGCCGCAACGACCGGCGATGGCGGCGACATCGTCAACCAGCTCGGCTTCGGCTCGCTTGGCGCCATCTCGGTCTTCTCGCTCGTAGCTTTCGCCGACCCGCGCGTGGTGCGTTCGCTGCTCAGCCCGTCCTGGCTGCTGATGCTGGCTTTCCTGATGTTCTCTGTGGTGATGGCAACCGATCCGCCGTCGGCCATGCGCGCCGCCTTCTTCACGCTGATCGGCATTTTGACAATGGTGACGATCCTGGCGCTGCCGCGCGACGCCGAAGCTTTCTCGAAAGTCATCATCTTCACCATCGTCGTCATCATGGGCCTGTCCTATATCGGGCTCATCGTCTTTCCAAACGAGGCGCTGCACACCGCCGCGTCGCTGGAGCCGGAACATGCCGGCCTGTGGCGCGGCGTGTTCACCCACAAGAACATCGCCGGGCCCGTCACGGCCTGCTTCAGCTTCGCCGGGCTGTACCTCTACCGGCGCGGACAGCGGCTCTGGGGCGCATCGATCTTTTGCGCAGCGATGATCTTCATGCTGCACACCGGTTCCAAGACGACGGCCGGACTGGTGCCGTTTTCGATCCTGATCGTTGTGCTGCCAAGCCTGATCGGCATGCGGCTTGGCACGCCGATCCTGTTCGCGCTGGCCATCATCGCCGCGGCGATCGGCACGCTGGGCATCGTCTTCCTGCCGCCGGTGAAGCATCTGGCTGCACTCTATTTCCCCGACCTGACCTACACCGGGCGCACGACTCTTTGGGAGTTCGCCGGCGAGATGCTGGCGAAGCGGCCGTGGACCGGCTATGGCTTCGAGAGCTTCTGGGGCACGCCGCTGCTGTTGAACCAGGACCAGCCTTTCGACCGCGCCTGGGACATCAGAACCATCGTGCACGGCCATAACGGCTATCTCGACATCGCGGTGCTGATGGGCATCCCGGCTTTGTGCGTGGCGGTCTACTCGTTCCTTGTCGCGCCGCTGCGCGATTACATGCGCATTCCCTTGCGCAAGGAGAACATCTATCTGGGGGACTTCTTCATGATGGTGGTACTGTTCGCAGCGCTGAACGCCTTCCTTGAAAGCTTCTTCTTCCATCGCGCCGACCCGGTCTGGCTGTTCTTCGTGTTCGGCATGTTCGGACTGAGGCAAGTGTCGCTGCGGCCGATGGCGGTTCGTGGTCCGTCCTGATCCTCCGTCCCAACAGGGCTTCCCCGCCCCGCCACGAACGTCTATGGGAAGCCATCTTTTGGTTTGAGCATCGGATTTTGCCAAAACCGGTACCCACTTTTGGGTCCGATGCTCTGCGGAGGCTCCAATGACGATCAAGCTTGTCCTCGCCGGTTGCGGCAATATGGGCTACGCCATGCTTTCCGGCTGGCTGAAATCGGGCAAGCTCGCCGCGGCGGCGGTTTTCGTGGTCGAGCCCAATGCCGATTTGCGCAAGCGCGCCGAAGCGCTGGGCTGCAGTGCTGCCGCGGATGCCGGCGGCATTCCGGCAGAAGCGGTGCCGGCCCTCGCCGTCATTGCGGTGAAGCCGCAAGTGATCCGCGACGTGACCGCCGCCTACAAGCGCTTCAATGATGGCCGCACCACCTTCCTCAGCATCGCCGCCGGAACGCCGGTCGCCACTTTCGAGGCTATTCTGGGCGATCGCGCGCCGGTCGTGCGCTGCATGCCCAACACGGCGGCGGCGATCGGCAAGGGCATGATGGTGGTGTTTTCCAACCGGCTGGTCTCCATCGATACGAAACGTTTCGTTGCTGATCTGCTTTCGGCGAGCGGTGAAGTGACCGATGTCGACGACGAGGGCCTGATGGACGCGGTGACGGCGGTGTCAGGGTCTGGCCCGGCCTATGTCTTCCATTTCATCGAAGCACTGGCGGTGGCTGCCGAGACGGCCGGGTTGCGAGCCAAAACCGCCAGGCTGCTGGCCGTGCAGACGGTCTATGGCGCCGCCTCGCTCGCCGCCGAAAGCGGCGAAGATCCGGGCGTGTTGCGCCAGCAGGTGACCAGCCCCAACGGCACAACGGCGGCCGCGCTTGCCGTGCTGATGGGCGAGGACCGGCTGACAAAACTGCTCACCGAAGCGGTGGAGGCGGCGCGGCTGCGGTCGATCGAGTTGGGGAAGTAGCGGCGGCTTTGCGAGTCGCCGGCGGCGAAGGTCGACGATCAGTTGCAATAACAAACGTTCCGTAACGATCCTTCGCGCCCCCCTCTGTCCTGCCGGACATCTCCCCCACTTGGGGGGAGATCGGACGTCACGCCGGCTTTCGCCTATCTCCAACATCGCAGTGGTGAGTGGCCGCCAGAAGCTGCCAATCTCCCCCCAAGTGGGGGAGATCCCAAGTTTTGGCAAAGAGGGCAGGACAGAGGGGCGCGCTGTCCCGCCGGCATCAAAATTCTGCGCATTACCCCGCCCCGTACAGCATCTCGTCCTGCAGCCGGCGCAAGGCGAACAGCCTGGTGGTCGGGTCGGGCGCGGCATTGGCTGATGTCAGCAGCTCGCCCTTGCTGACCGGCCTCAGCGCCCTGCCGCCTTCGAGCAGGCCGACCGGCACGGCGCGGTTGGCGCGGGCCTCCTCGACAGTCATCGTCCAGGAGCGGTAGCAGGTCTCGCCGATGGCGTCGAATTTCTCTCCCGCCGCCAGATCGCGCTTGGCCACGGCGCAGACCTCGGCAACTGGCCTCGGCAGCGGCACCATGTCCGGCTTGCCATAGAGCGCGATGCGCGCGGCGGTGAGCGGCACTTCCAGCGAGGTCAGATGATAGGGCCGGAAGAAGCTGTAATAGGGTCCATGGCCGATATGCAGATCGTCCATGCGCTCGATGATGCGCGGATGCGTCGCCTCGACGATGACGAACACGCCGGGCGCCACGCCTTTGCCGATGGTGTAGTCGACGACGCCCTTCCTCGACAGGATGCCGCCGTCGGCGCGCGGGATGAGCACCTTGGCCAATTCATCGCGGTCGGCCTTGGGACCGTGCATGCCGGCAATGTCGGGCACCAGCCCGGTGGCGTTGGCGATGGCGCACATCTCGACCATGGTCTTCGAGCCGTCGACGAACTCGACCAGCATGCGCGGGTTCATGTTGCGGCGCAGCGCTTCCGCGCGATAGTCGTCGGGCACCGCGTCGTGGTTGAGCGGGTTGTTCTTGCCCTTACCGGCCGAGACGATGGTGTAGCCGAGTGCTGCGGCGAACTCGATCAGTTCCATGCAGCTTGACGGCTCGTCGCCGGCGCCGACCGAATAGACGACGCCGAGCCGGTCGGCCTGCTGCTTCAGATAGCAGCCGATGGTGACGTCGGCCTCGACGTTCATCATCACCAGATGCTTGCCGTGCTCCATCGCCATCAGGTCGAAATCGGCGGCGACGCCGGGTTTGCCGGTGGCGTCGATAACGACGTCGATGAGCGGATTGGTGACCAGCATCTCGTTCGAGGTGATGGCGATTTTTCCGCTCTCGATCGCCTCGCTGACTTTCGACGGCGTATCGGCCTCCCGTGCCCTCGCCTCGTCGCCATAGGCGATGCGGACGGCATCACGCGCCGTGTGCGGGCGGCGGGTCGAGACGGCGCACACCGAAATGCCCTGCATCAGCATGCCTTGCGTCACCAGGTCGGTGCCCATCTCGCCGGAGCCGATGACGCCGATGCGCACCGGACGGCCTTCCGCGGCGCGCTTGGCGAGATCGCTGGCAAGCCCGGTCAGGGCGACATTGGTCATGCGCAAGTCCACTGCTTTTGATTTGAGGGGGAATAGCAGGGAACGGTAACCTTTTGCCAACGAAACCGGCAGCCGTCGGCAATTTGTTGCGCATGACCCCGGGAAAAGGAAGAAGCTGGCTCAGTGTCGGCGGATGGCGAGGAGCGCAGCTAACAAATCGAGTGAAATTCTTAGTCATTCCTTTATGCATCTTTGCTTGAATAAGAAAATGGGATTGAGTGGCGGTACCTTCAGGCGTTCTTTCAGCTGTCTGCGACGAATCGGCGAGAGCGGCAACGTTGCTACTATTTTTGCCCTATCTTTGCCGATTGTTGTCGGCGGAGCGGGCCTCGGTGTCGAAACTTCCTATTGGTATTATAGCAGCCTGAAGCTACAGGCGGTGGCGGATGCGGCAGCCTATGCCGGCGCTTTGGAGAAAGTTCGGGGATCCGACAAGCCAACGATTGTCTCGGCCGCGTCGCTGTCAGCGACCACGAACGGCTGGGGACCATCGACCGGCACAATCGAGGTCTTCACGCCTCCATCGTCCGGACCGAATGTCGCAAAAAAAGCGGTCGAGGTCATCGTTCATCAGAACCTCGATCGATTTTTTACATCGATATTCACGCAAAATGCGGTTGTCGCGCAGTCAAGGGCGGTGGCTCTTATCACGGATGCTTCAAAAGCCTGCATTTTGGCGCTCAGTCCTTCCGCTTCGAAAGCGGCACTCTTTTCCGGCAGTTCGACCACAAAACTGATTGGCTGCTCCGTAATGTCGAATTCGATGGCTTCGGATGCCATCAAACTTCAGGGATCGGCCAGCCTTGATACCGATTGCCTAATATCGGCAGGCGGTGTTTCGTTGAGCAACGTGGTGACGACCGTTTGCGCCAGCCCGATAACCCAGGCGTTGCCCGCTGCCGATCCTTTTGCCGACCTGCCGGCGCCACCGGCCACGAACCCCTGTCAAAACAGCAATCAGTCGACCTTGCAACCTGGAACATACTGCAAGGGACTGACCTTGAGCGGCAATGTAACGCTCTCGCCCGGGGTATACGTCATTCAGGGAGGCGATTTCAAAGCGAGCTCGAATGCAAATATTTCCGGCGAAGGAGTTATCATCTATCTGGCCGGCACCTCCGGCGTCAGCATGAACGGCACGGCCACTGTCAAGCTTAGCGCACCGACGTCAGGCACCTATTCGGGTGTGCTGTTTTACGGCGACAGAGCAAACCTGGCGGGATCGAACACGTTTAATGGCACGGCGGATTCGCTTTTGACAGGCGCCCTGTATTTTCCAACACAGGAGGTCGATTACCTCGGCAATTTCTCGGGCAAAAGTGGTTGCACACAGGTCGTCGCCAGGACCGTGCAGTGGTCTGGGAACACAAGCATCAACCAGGATTGCACGAGCCTCGGGATGCGAGAGATTCCGGCGACGCAGTCCGTTCGGCTTGTCGAGTAATCTTCGTGAAACGGCGACCAGTCCGAATTTTCCGGAGCGATTCGGGTGTTGCTGCGGTGGAGTTTGCACTGGTTGTGCCGATCCTTTGCCTGGTACTTCTTGGCGTCATCAACGGCTGGTCTTTCGTATCAAGCTCGTTGTCGATGCGTGCAGGCGTCAAAACGGCAGCAAATCTTGTGATGCAAGGAGCAGCCAACGACGCGGCCACCCAAGCCGTTGGCCTTTCGAGCTGGGAAAACCGCCCCGAGGACGCGCAGGTTATATTGGCGCGCAAATACATGTGTGGGAGCACCGTGGCCGATCCATCGATGCTGTGCGACGATTTGAAAGTTCCCTCCGTCTTCGTTGAAATACAAGCGACGGCCACCTGGTTCCCGCCCTTCAGTTTTGGCGTGTTTTCCTTCTCGCGCGAACTCAGTCATCAACAGGTGATTCGTGTCCGCTAAATGGAGAGCATTCTCGCGTAATGGATCAGGCGGAGCTGCGTTGGAATTCGCGCTGATCGCACCTTTTCTAATAATACTTTTGTTCGGTATCTTCGCATTCGGCTGGGCTCTGAATGCCATGTCCAGCGTTCGCTATACGCTGGAAACGTCCTCGCGGGCGCTGCAGATGAAGAACTCGCTGACCGAGGCCGAAATAGAGGCCATAGCCACAGAAAAATTGCTGGGTTTGGGATTGAAAGATGTCGATGTGACGATAGCAATCGACCCTCCCAGCGGCGGCTTCCGCATGGCGCATCTCACGGCCAGATATGCTTTCGTGATCGAGTTCCCGTACTTCGACCAATATCCGATCAATTATGCGACAACTGTCACAGTTCCGTTGGTCGGATCGTGAGAGCGTCCAACAGCGCCTTTACGCAACAGGCGGTGGGGCGCCGATTGATTCGTTAACACCGCGGCCGCGGGATGGCGGCTGGTCAGTGGCGTGAGCGAACGGGTCGTCTCGCTGATGGCTGCAAAGACACGTCTGGACAGTACAGCCAACGCCGGACTTTGCCCCGTCAGGTTCGCCGCGCTTACGCCGTCAGGGCACCGGCAGGTGGCCGGGCATTACGAAGCGGCAACTCGACAACGGTCCAGTCTTTCAAATTGAGTGAAATCACGATTAATAGAGAACCGGCACAAGACAGATGGGCGAGACACATATGGCATGGGATGAAAGAAAGATCGGTTACGGCAAGGGCCACTATTTCATTCAAATGGGCCTTGCGCTGCTGGTGCTCGTCTTTCTGATCGCCCTGCCGCTCGCCTTTCTTCCCGAAGATATCAGGAAGTTCTACCTCAGCGAGGGCGGTCCCATCGAAGTCTTCTCGGCCGCCGGTTACCTGATCGTCGTGGCGACGCTTGTGCGGGAAATGTCCTATCGGGAGCTGCTCAAGCGCTGGTATCTCGTTGCCATCTCGATCGCGATGTGCCTGCGCGAGCTGGATTTCCATGCGCATTTTACCACCCACAACATCACCAAGACCACCCTCTACATTTCGCCTGACGTTCCGCTGTTGGAAAAGCTGATCGGCGCGACGGTCGTTATCGCCCTCGCCGTTGCCTTCTATTTTCTCCTCAAAGACGGCCTCCGTAGCTTTGTGCACGGGCTCCGCCACGGCGAAGCGACTGCCGTTGCCATTGCCGCCGCTATCGGTTGCGCCATCCTTTCGAAGGTCATCGACGGGGCGCCGTCAAATCTCACATTTCTCGGCATCCATCTTGCCCGGAACGATACCTCGACAGTGTTCGAGGAAATCCTCGAATTGGGGATTCCGGTCTATCTGGCCATCGCGGCATTCGCGGCCTTCCCGACGCAGGATGGTCTCACAAGAAGAGCCGCGGGGCAGGTCGCGCCAAACAAGCCGGGATCCGTCACCTGATTGCTCTGCACAGAGGATTTGGTTCTTCGACTGAGCCTGAAAGGGACTGTGAGCGGTCGCTGCCGAGCGACCTCCAGCTCCCAATCCTATAGAGGTTTGCGACCTGCCACGGTCTGGTCCGCCGCGGCACTGCCTCTATTTGCTTGAGAAGCAGGCGAGGCAAACATGTGGGATGTGGCGAAAGAGGGCTGGACGCTCCTTAAGGAGAGCATTGTCGGCTTCATCAATGACAATGCCTTGAGCCACGGCGCAGCGATGGCGTTTTATGCCACGACCTCGCTTGCGCCGATCCTGCTCATCGTTGTCGCCATCGCAGGCATGGCCTTCGGAAACGATGCCGCACAACTGGCGCTTTCGGCCCAGCTGGCGGGCCTGATGGGTCCGCAGAGCGCCGAGCTTTTGCAAGCGACAATCGAGAACGCGTCACAAAAAGAGGCGGGAACTCTTGCCAGCATTTTGGGGCTCGTCACGCTGTTGGTTGCCGCATCCGGCGTCTTCGGCGAAATGCAGGTTGCCCTGAACGAGATCTGGAAAGTCAAACCGGTTGGCACATCGATTTCACGGCTCGTCCGGGCGCGCGCTGCCAGCCTGGGTCTCGTCGCGGCGCTTGGCTTTCTGCTGCTGGTATCCCTCGTCGTGAGCGCTGCAATTTCGGCGCTTGGCGATATCATCAACGCATATCTGCCCTTTGGCACCCTCATCCTGAGCGCAATCAACGGGATCGTGTCGTTTGCCATGATCGCCCTGTTGTTTGCGGCAATCTACAAGATACTGCCCGACCGCGCGCTGCAATGGCGCGACGTAGGCGTCGGCGCCGTAGCGACGGCGTTTCTCTTCACGATCGGCAAGTCACTGATCGGCTGGTATATCGGGACCAGCGCCATCGCTTCGTCATACGGGGCAGCCGGTGCACTGCTCGTCGTGCTGCTGTGGGTCTTCTATTCGTCCGAGATCTTTCTGTTGGGCGCCGAATTTACACGAGCCTACTCGGTTCGATATGGCAGCCGGTCCGACCTGGAGGCGACCATTGAAGCAAGTAAATCGCAAACAGAAGCCGGCGACGGCGGCCAGGATCGAAAAGTCTAAAACGAAGTCGTCGGCTAGATTGTTTTCCGCAGTCCGCTCACTGCGTCCCTAAGCCATTTCCAGCATCAACACTGGCGCTGAGACGCCCGGCGCGGCGCCCCGAGGCGAGCATGGCCTTGGGGACATCCGGTCGGAGCGACGCGCGAAGCTCCTTCGCCGCAGCCACCAGCCTGGCGCGGTTGCTTCCATATCTCTTGATCAACTGATGGACTTGCTCTGGGGTGATGCCGTTCTGTCGGGCAAAATGCCTTACCATATAAGCTTCGCTGCCGGAGATCCGATCCCGGTGGCGGGGATAGAGCTTCGCCGCGTCGGCTGTCATGCTTACTCTCCTTTGGTCACGTTTGCTCACGATGTACGATTGGCCAACGCAAAACGGGCGAATTCGTTGCCGCATGCGACACCAATGCAGTTCGCTTTTTCGCCGCAGGCCCGAGCGCCCGGCCAAAGCAATCGGGTCGAAGCACGTATCTGGTTAAGTCCATACGTTGATTTGTCGAGACTCAGCCCTCAGGCACGCGCATGATAGGGGCAGGGAGGAAAAGCCATGCGCGAATTGCCAAAGAGCATTGACGCAGACGTTGTCATCGAAATCAGCAGGTTGCTCGACGACCGTGCGAAGTCGGCACCAGTGCCAGTCCACAAGCTTGCCTCGATGATCTCGAATAGTCTCGAGACCGATCTGCCGACAGCTTCCATCGAAGAGTTGATCGTTGAAATGGCCATGACCCGCCAACTTCCGATGCTGTTCGATCTGCCGGGGGCGGATGCAGACAACGTCATAGCCTTGGCGCGCGCCAGCTGATCCGGCTGAGGGACCTTTCCGGCGAGTGTGATTTTCAAGACGCGGATCGTTCCCGTCCTGCTCCAATTCGCCCCGCTGGCTCCGGCCGGCGGCGTGTTTGCCGCGTCGCCAATGACAATCGTCATCGGCAATAATCGTCATGGCGATCCGCTGTTTGGGAACATGTGGTGTCCAGTTGCATTTCCTCTAGACAACAAAGGAGGAATTCATGAACTGGGATCAAATCAAGGGAAAATGGATGCAGTTCAAAGGCCAGGCCAAGGAGCAATGGGGCGACCTTACCGACGATGACCTTGATCGCATCGAGGGCAATCGTGACCAACTCGCAGGACGCATTCAGGAGCGGTATGGAATCGCCAAGGAAGAGGCAGAGCGCCAGGTAGACGACTGGTCCAGAAGCCTCACCTGAGTCTTCAATATCCAGGCTGCGCCGTCGATCGGCGCGCCTTCGTCGTCCTAGCTAGGGCGAAGCAAGGAGCGAAGCGACGCGGCGCAGACCCTAGGATCCATGCCGTTACCTCAGAGCGTCACGACGGTGCAGAACCGTTGATGGCGGAGGGAGGCGCCCCCCTCTGTCCTGCCGGACATCTCCCCCACAAGGGGGGAGATTGGCAATGTCACTGTGGGCGCCCTCTTTGCGACGT
>NZ_JBVVPV010000021.1:0-105495 GCF_055811735.1 Mesorhizobium sp. WSM4850
GCGATCCACCGAGGCGACGAAAAAGCCAATCCGCCGCAGCAAGGATAACGCTCGTGCCCTAAGTTAGCGCCTATGGGGCGCTGTCCCTCCGCGATCAAAGCGTTCTGCACCGCAGCAGCGCTCCGAGGTAACGGAATGGGTCCCAGGGTCTGCGCGCAAAACCATTCTGATTTGGCCGCACGACGGCAACAAGGATTCCTGAACCTCTCCTGCGGCGTTATAAGTTTTTCGCAATTTTCTTATAACGCCGCTTGCGGACGACCGTCTTCATGTCAGGCGGCTCCAGTTATAAGAAAAATGCGGTTCTCTTATAACGGCATGATCTCGAGCGACGGGCGCCACTACAGGACCTGCTTGGCCGCGGCTTCAAGCGACCTTTCAAACGCGTCGATCACCTGATCGACCTGGGGCTCGGTGATAATCAGCGGCGGGCAGAAGGCCAGTGCATCGCCCATGTTGCGCGAGATGACGCCGTTCTGCTGCATGAAACCGTTGACGAGCCCGCCCAGCGCGCCGGCCGTCTCCCACGGCGTCTTGTTCGCCTTGTCGCCGACCAGTTCGACCGCCGCGATCAGGCCGACGCCGCGCACCTCGCCGACAAGCGGGTGCGAAGCGAGCTTGCGCAGCCGCTTCTGCATATGCGCGCCGACCGTGCGCGCATTGCCGACGAGATCGCGTTCCTCGATCAGCTTCAGGTTCTCCAGCGCGACCGCCGCCGCAACGGGATGGCCGCCGCCGGTGAAGCCGTGGCCAAAGGTGCCGATGCGATTGCTTTCGTCGGCAATCGGCTCGAAAACCTTCTCGTTGATCAGCAAGGCCGAGATCGGCAGGTAGGACGAAGAGATCTGCTTCGACAGCACCATGATGTCGGGCCTGATGCCGAAGGTCTGCGAGCCGAACATTTCGCCGGTTCGGCCAAAGCCGCAGATCACCTCGTCGGCGACGAGCAGGATGTTGTATTTCGACAGCACCGCCTGGATCTTCTCCCAGTAGCCTGCCGGCGGCACGATGACGCCGCCGGCGCCCATGATCGGCTCGCCGAAGAAGGCAGCGACGGTTTCCGGTCCTTCGGCCAGGATCAGCTTTTCCAGATCGTCAGCAAGCCGGCTCGAAAACTCTCCTTCGCTCTCATTCGGCAGCGCCTCGCGCCAGTGGTGCGGCGTCGAGGTGTGCAGCACATTGGCGATCGGCAGGTCGAAGGAATTGTGGTTGTTGGGCAGCCCGGTCAGGCTCGCCGAAGCAATGGTGACGCCGTGATAGCCGCGAATGCGGCTGATGATCTTCTTGCGCGCCGGCTGGCCGAGCGCATTCGACCGGTACCAGATCATCTTCATGGCCGTATCGTTGGCCTCGGAGCCGGAATTGGTGAAATACGCCTTGCTCATCGGCACCGGCGCCATCTGCACCAGCTTCTCGGCGAGATCGATCAGCGGCGAATGCGATTTGGAACCGAAGTCGTGATAGTAAGGCAACTTGGACATCTGGCGCACCGCAGCGTCGACCAGCCGCTTCTCGGAGAAGCCGACCGCGACGCTCCAAAGCCCGGCCATCGCCTCGATATAGCGGTTGCCGGCGAGATCCTCGACATAGATGCCGTCGCCCTTCTCGATGACCAGTGGCCCTGCTTCCTCGTGCTTGCGGGCATTGGTGTAGCCGTGCATGTGGTAGCTGATGTCGCGGGCTTCGGGAGAATTCGGTCGAGCGTCCATGATGGCTCCTGTCCTGCATGCCGGGACGTGCGTCCTGCCGCCGTTCGGCGTGCGCATCGGCCTCTGGATTAATGCTGTTTGCTGCATCCGTTTCTTGTAAGGGTGTCAAGACCTTTCGGAAGGGCCGGCGGATGGACGAAAGACATGCAGAATTTCAGCTTCGGGGCTGCTGAACGCCGGAACCTGCGCCAAGGCGGCTGTGCGCATGGCCAAGACCTGATTCCCGAACGGCTCACCAGCAGGCACAACAACAAGGCTGAGGTGGCCTGATCGTGGACCATGTCGACTGCATCGTTGCCGGCGCCGGCGTCATTGGCCTCGCGATCGCGCGAGAGATGGCGCGGCGTGGCATGGACACCCTGATCCTCGAGGCCGAGAACGCCATCGGCACCGGGACCAGTTCGCGCAATTCCGAGGTCATCCATGCCGGCATCTACTATCCGGCCGGATCGCTGAAGGCCCGGCTCTGCGTGGCAGGCCGCGAAAGGCTCTACCGTTATTGCCAGGAGCGGGCGGTGCCGCATGCGCGCTGCGGCAAGCTCATCGTCGCCACGGATGCCGAACAGGAGCCGATGCTCGCTTCGATCCTGGCCAATGCCGCTGCTTGCGGCGCGGGCGATTTGACGCCCTTGACCGCAGCAGAGGCGCGCAGGCTGGAGCCCAAGCTGCGCGGCACGGCCGCGCTTTTGTCTCCCGCCACCGGCATCATCGACAGCCACGCGCTGATGCTTGCGCTGCTGGGCGACGCCGAGGAGCACGGGGCGGCGCTCAGCCTCAACACACGCATCGCCTCGGGCGCCATTGAAGGTGGGCGCATCGTGCTCGACACGATCGACAGCACCAGCGGCGAGCGCTTTGAAATCGCCACCGCGCGCTTCGTCAACGCCGCCGGGCTCGGCGCCACGGCACTTGCCGGCTCGCTTGACGGGCTCGACCGGCAATTCGTGCCAGAACTTCGCTACGCCAAGGGCAATTACTTTTCGGTCGCCGGCCGGGCGCCGTTCTCGCGGCTGGTCTATCCCGTGCCCGAACCCGGCGGGCTCGGCGTCCATCTGACGCTCGACCTCGACGGCGTCGCCCGCTTCGGGCCTGACGTCGAATGGACCGATCAACTCGACTATCGCGTCGATCCAATACGTGGCGAGCGCTTCTACGACGAGATCCGCAAATACTGGCCGGACCTGGCCGATGGCAGCCTGCGGCCGGCCTATAGCGGCATCCGGCCGAAGCTCTCCGGTCCCGGCGAAGCCAATGCCGACTTCGTCATCCAGGACGCGGCGGTGCATGGCGTGGAGGGCCTGGTCAATCTGTTCGGCATCGAGAGCCCCGGCCTGACCTCAAGCCTGGCGATCGCCGACCATGTCGCCCAGCGCCTCGCGCCGAAGGCGGCTAGCCGAGGGCGACCCGCGCGAGCGCGCCCGCTGCCAAAGGCATAATCCAAACGCCCGTAAGCCATCCATAAGCCGGGATCGCGGAACCTCGGTCCGACGATCACCGGGACCATCGATATGAAGATCCGTTTCGAAGCCATACCGAACCCAAGCTGCCGGTTCGAGATCTGGGACAATGAGACCGGCGAGCCCGTCGTCCATCACGATCGGCTGCTGACTTTCGCCTCGGCGAAGTCGGCGGCAAGGATCGCCGACTTCCTCAACGACAGCCGCAGCCACCGGCGCCGCGCCCGCACCGCCGAATGGCGCGTTGCGGATCGCGATCTCGGCTGGGGAGGATGATCGCCAGGCTGCTCCACCTTGCGATCAGCATGGCGGAGCTTGCGGCTCGTCTTCCAACGAAACTTGGCGCAGGATCGAACGCTTTGCTACCGAGCGTCGGAGGAGTTTCGCCATGACCGATGAAGCAAGCCGCGAGCCGGCGCGTGATCCCCAGGATCTGGAGCGTCTGCTGATCTCCCGGCAGTGGGTGGGAGACATCGACGGCATGGCCGCGCTTTTTGAGCCGCATGCCGTCGTCGACAGCGGTGACGGGCGACTGACGCGTGGCCGCGAAGCGATCCGGGCACTCTTCGCCGACATCACCGCAACGGGCCGAAAATATGCCGCCGGAAATCAGGCTCCGGCTGTTGTCAGCGGAGATTTGGCACTGACGTCAACCCATCTTCCCGATGGCACCGTAACCGCCGAGGTCGCCCGCCGCCAGGGCGACGGGACATGGCTGTGGGTCATCGATCGATTCTCCGTAGCGTAGCGTCGGCCCGGATGATCCCGGAAATCGATTTTCGCTGGGAATCATGCGCAAACCAAGTGCTCGCGCGTCCGGGCGTGCGGCCCTGTAGCGCAAAGGAGTGACTCCAGTACGGTTGTGGATTCGAAGTTCCTGAACGCCGATGCCGTCGATCGAGCAGGAACTTCAAATCTGTTTATGATGCATCAGTGCGCCGTCTGAGAATGGTCGCCGCCCGGCTGCGAAATGCCGCCCAGCGCTTCGCCGGCCCAGGCGGGCTCGCCGTTCGTGGCGAGGTCGCCGAGCGAGACAATGCCAACCAACCGCCGGTCGCGGCTGATCACCGGCATTCGCCGCAGTTTGAGATCGCGCATATTCTGAAGGACATCGCCGACTTCCTGGTCGTCAAAGCAGCACTGTACCTCCGCGCTCATCACATCCCTGATCTTGGTGTCGGGACCTCTGCCCTCCGCGATGCCACGGACGGCAATGTCGCGGTCCGTGATCATGCCGACCAGCCGCTCATTCTCACCCACGGGGTGAACACCGGCGTCAAGATCGGCCATGGCTCGTGCGGCATCCCGCAAGGACTGGTCCGGACTGGCGACCTGAACTTTCCGTGTCATGCACTCGCTGATTCTCATGGCTTTCTCCTCGAGCTGCAGCGCCCCGCCGATCCTGTGATGAAGGTGTGATCAGGGGAGAATGAACGCCTGTCGGAATCGTTCCATCGTTCGACCGCTCGCGCCAGGATAGGCTCCACCATGGCCATATCCGTGACGGACGGGAACCATAATCCGGGACAATGGTTGTGTGGTCACCAGGTGATCCTCCTCGAGCAAAACGGAAAACGGAAGGAACGATCATGCGCATATTGACGACAATTGCCGCCCTTTCGGGATTGGCCCTGGCGCAGCCGATCCACGCGCAATCCACCGACCCGCAGCTTCCCCAAATCGCACCCCCGGCTCCGGAAGCCCTGCCCGATCCAAGCTTGCCCAACCAAACGCCTGACCAGGCCCTGCCTGACCAAGCCCTGCCGGATCAAGGTTTCACCGACCAGAATTTTACTGGCATTGCCATTGTCGCCCTCGAGGATTTGCCGCCGGAACTCAAGACGCAAGCCGAGGCCGTGATCACCCAGACCAGCGTTGAAGATCTGCTTACTCTGCAGAGCTCGATCGATGCCTCGCCACAGGCAGCATCGGTGCTGGCGGCGAACGGGCTGGATTCGTCGCAGGTTGTTGCCGCCAACATCGACGGCGACGGCATGCTGACTCTGATCATCCAGACAACCACGTGATTGGCGGGCACGTGATTGGCGGGCACGTGATTGGCGGGCACCTGATCGGTGGTCCGGGCGTGGCGGGCCGGAGCACTGGGCTTCGGCCCTGAAACCCGGTACAGCGGAGCAGCGTCATGGTCGAAGCCGCAGTTCGCAACTTCACCATCAACTTCGGACCGCAGCATCCCTCTGCTCACGGCGTGCTGCGCCTGGTGCTCGAACTGGACGGCGAGGTCGTCGATCGCGCCGATCCCCATATCGGCCTGCTCCACCGCGGCACCGAAAAACTGATCGAGTACAAGAACTATCTGCAGGCTCTGCCCTATTTCGACCGGCTCGACTATGTCGCGCCGATGAACCAGGAGCATGCGTTCTGCCTCGCCGCCGAGAAGTTGTTGGAAATCTCGGTCCCGAAGCGAGGACAGCTCATCCGTGTTCTGTTTTGCGAAATCGGCCGGCTCTTGTCGCATCTCCTCAACGTCACGACACAGGCCATGGATATCGGCGCGCTGACGCCCCCGCTCTGGGGTTTTGCCGAGCGCGAGAAGCTGATGGTGTTTTACGAGCGCGCCTCCGGCGCCCGCATGCATGCGAATTATTTCAGGGTCGGTGGCGTGCACCAGGACCTGCCTCCGAAGCTCCTGGACGACATCTGGGCTTTCTGCGATCCGTTCCTCAAGGTTTGCGGCAACCTCGACGAGTTGCTCACCGAAAACCGTATCTTCAAGCAGCGCAACGTCGGTGTCGGCGTGATCGGCCTCGACGACGCCTGGGCCTGGGGCTTCTCCGGCCCCATGGTGCGCGGGTCGGGCGCGGCGTGGGACTTGCGCAAGGCACAGCCATATGAATGCTACCCCGAGATGGATTTCGACATTCCCATCGGCAAGAACGGCGACTGTTACGACCGCTATCTCGTCCGCATGGAGGAAATGCGCCAGTCGGTGCGGATCATGAGGCAATGCCTGGAGAAATTGCGATCGCCCGAAGGCCAAGGGCCGGTGGCAATTCCGAACCAAAAGATCACGCCGCCGCCGCGGGCGACGATGAAACGCTCGATGGAAGCGACCATCCACCATTTCAAACTCTACACGGAGGGTATTCGCGTGCCCGCCGGAGAAGTCTACGCCGCGGTGGAGGCGCCGAAGGGCGAGTTCGGCGTCTATCTGGTTTCGAACGGCGGCAATACTCCCTATCGGTGCAAGATCCGCGCGCCGTCCTTTGCCCATCTGCAGGCGATGGATTTTCTGTCGCGCGGGCACATGCTCGCCGATGTCGCCGCGATCATCGGCTCGCTCGATATCGTGTTCGGCGAGATCGATCGCTGACGAGGCGCGGGGTGTTTCAGATTTCGAGCAGGGCGTAGGGACGGCCGGTCGGCTTCGCCACGTGCATGGCGACGTTGTAGACCGGGGCACCGCCGGGCGTGCGACCTTCATAGATGCCGCGATGCGCGTGGCCATGCACCACGGCGCTGACCTTGAACCGATCGATCGTCTCCGCCAGCCGCGACGAGCCCAGGAACGGAAAAATCTCCAATGGCTCGCCGGCGACCGTCTCGACCACCGGAGCGTAGTGCAGGACGACAAGCGTACGATTGGTGCGAACCTGCCGCATTGCGTTTTCGAGCCGCATCGATTCGCTGACGCTTTCGGCGACCATCGCCTTGATCGCCGGCTCGCCGAAGGAGCCGAGCATGCGTGATCCAAAACCGCCAATGAACCCCTTCACGCCGACAAAGCCGACGTCCTTGATTTCCGTGGTCTGGCCGTCAAGAAGATGGACGCCCGCCTGCCGAAGGATGTGGGCGACGTCCTCGACCGCGCCGGATTCATAGTCATGGTTGCCGAGCACGGCGACGACCGGGATTGCGCAGGCGCGCAAATCCTCCGCAAGGATTTCGGCCTCACGCGGCTTGCCGAGATTGGTGAGGTCGCCAGTGAGCACGAGGACGTCCGCTTCGCGCGAAACTTCGCCGAAGAGATCACGGCAGGAGGCTTGGGCGTCTTCCCGCACATGCAGGTCGCCGATAGCCGCAATCCTCACGGTGCCGCCGTTCCCAACCCTTGCCGTAGCAGCCTCGTTCCTCTCAGCCATCACGAAATTCTCCTGTTCCGCCGACGCCGGCAAAACCCCACTCCTTGACGTCGATCTCGTAGTCGGTCGGCGAAAGCAGGCGCCCGCGGCAGATTTTCATTCGGGGCGTAGGCAACTCCCGCTGCTTGGCGAGCCGGTCAAGCAATTCGTCGAGCAGCCAGGCGGGAACGTGATCGCGCTCGCTCGGATAGATCCAGCGGAAATTGAGAAGCTGCATCAGCAGCACCTCCCAGTGGACTTCGAGGTAGGAAAGCAGCCGGCGCCAATCGATCTGATCCTGCGCCTTGAGGATGGTATGAGCGATGTCGGCGCCGTCGTGGCGGCTTCTGTCCTGGATGAAGCATTTGGACCAGATAAGCTCGGTCGGACCGACGATCCGCACCTGACTGCCCAGCAGCTCGATTTGCCGCGCATGCTCCAGCCACTGATCGCCGACCGGCATGGTGCCGTTCGCCGATGCGAATATGACGTCAAAAAAATGCGTGCTCTTGAAGACCTTTCCAAGCCACCGGTCGTCCACGATCTCGACCGCATAGCCGGCTTGCTTGAAATGCGCCAGGATGCGCGCGTAGTCGCCGGCCTTGCAGAAAATGTCGAGGTCTTTGGTCTGGCGCGTGACGCCCGTATAGGCGCTCACCGCGTAGGTGCCGGCGACAAGAAAGGGGATGTCCGTTGCGGCGAGTTCGCGGATCGCCTCTGTATAAAAGACCTCGGCCTCGGCGTGTTGAAGCGTCGGCGCCGCTTTCGGATCGATCGTCGGAACGGATGCCGGGATGGCGCCTCCCGTTGGAGAATCGTTGGTCATGAAATCGTGGCTCCGAGGCCCAGCAACCTGCAGCTGTCCGTCTTTTAAACAAAGCCGCCGCCGCATGGTTCCGTTGCCGTCATAAAGCGTAAAATGTGATGGCGGAGCCTTTCTCGCCGCTGGTGAGTTGAAGGTGTGAACAAACCAACTGCACGGAGGCGACCATGGAGGACGGGCGCAAGGCGGTACGCGTCAGACTGAGGGGAAGGGTGCAAGGCGTCTCGTTTCGCGTGTGGACACGGACCGAGGCCGAGAGGCTCGGTCTGTCCGGGTGGGTTCGCAATGAGGAGGATGGATCCGTAACGGCACTGATCGTCGGAGCCGAAGGCGCGGTTTCGACCATGTTGGACCGGTTGTGGAAAGGGCCGACCGGAGCGTCGGTCTCCAGCGTGACATCCCAGGACGTCGATGCCGGCCAGGAGCCGAACGGATTCAGGATCATCGGCTAGGAGTGTGTACCGGCTTGAAGGCCAAGCCTCCGCGACGTTGCCTTGCGCGGGAGCAATCGACAGCCAGCGGTTCCGCAACAGGTCAAGGAAAAGGCGCTTGCGGAGGCAGCGGCTGTCATCGAGGATGACGATAGCTCGATCCTCATGGAAAGCCGCGCCGCCATTGCGGAAGCAGTCCATCGTCGCTACACGGCGCCCGCCGACTGA
This sequence comes from Mesorhizobium sp. WSM4850, assembly GCF_055811735.1. Taxonomy (NCBI): domain Bacteria; kingdom Pseudomonadati; phylum Pseudomonadota; class Alphaproteobacteria; order Hyphomicrobiales; family Phyllobacteriaceae; genus Mesorhizobium; species Mesorhizobium sp. WSM4850. The sequence goes on from NZ_JBVVPV010000021.1 coordinate 8,731, forward strand.
AATCCGCGCATCCCTGTGGTATCGAGCCTATGGTTCGAGCTTCGCCGATGGCGGATCGCCGTCGAAACGGCCTATCCGCTCATCAACGACCGCTGATGCGAGGCGTGGAAATCACTTCGCCGCCCCATCACCCGAACATGCCGGCCCCCAACATAAATGCCGGCAGCGTCAATGCCGTAGCGTCAGTGCCCGAAGCGTCAGTGCATGAATATTCCTCGCAGCCAGGCGAAGAAACCAAACCTTTCGGACATTGCCGAACGGACGCGAGAGGCAGCCCATCGCGCTCGTATCGAGGCGCCGACATGGCAATGGCAGACGATTTCGTGCAGCTGCCAGTCGGTCAGCTCGAAGAAGCGCTTGGCTTCACCGTAGGTGTCATCTCTCAAGCCTTGCGCGCGAAAGATCGGGTCCTCGAAGGCAACCGTGAGAGGCGAGTCGTTGTAACGCATTTTCTCGCGTATCTCAGGGGACTTGTATTCGGTGCCGGTCAACGCTTCGAGACGTCGATCGGGATTTTTCTCCAGCAGTTTCGCCCAACGTTCGAGACGCTGGCTTCGAGTCGCTACGAGGTCTGTTGCTTCAGCGTGAACGTCGGCAACGGTATGCAGTTGGTCAAGTGTTTGGTGCTTCACGGCCGCCTCCTATTCAGCAGGTGAGTTCGTCCCACCCTGAAATGGAAATTATGGCGCTCCACGACGCCGGCAAGGCCCTCATGGGCGGACCATTCGATCACTTTTCTGACGGCCCCGTCCGGCCACGAATGCCGATGCCTGCGTGGATCATCGGAGTTCGCGTCGGAACCATAGGCATGCGTGGTCGTTCTGCGTGCGTCAGCCCGAGCGAAAACCGATCGAAACGGGTGGCTTCAAAAATCCCAGCCGACGTCGGTGACCCGCCAAGGCAGAGTGCGAGCGGAAGGAAATCACACCATGGCCATTCTTCCCACTCCCGAACCAACGCCCACTCCCGCGCCCACACCGCCGCCGTTTCCTGAACCGAAGCCGGTGCGTGAGCCGGACCCGGACAGACTTCCCGACGAAGCTCCTGTCCCCAATCCGGATGAGAATGATGCGCCGCTGAAAATCAGTCCCAAAGTTCCCGGGAGTTGACGGAGCGGAGACGCTCGTTCCAGATCGCCCAGATCCCGCATGGATCCGAGATGGCGTCGGCGCGTTGGCTCACTGAGCGGCCAGCATGCGGGCTGCTTCGCCGTCGTCTCGGTGCTGTCAGTGGTGATCAGGCGCGGAAAATGACGACGGAAATGCTCATCGTCGCGGACATAGCAGGCATCAGATCGAGCGCTGCGGCGAAGCGAACTCGGATGCCTGCCTTAGATGCTGGCGCAGCAGCGCCTCGGCCCATTCGATCTCGCCCGCCTCGACGGCATCGAGGATGGCCAGATGTTCCCGGCAGGACTGCTCGATGCGTTCCGCCGGCAGTTCCTCGAAACCCGCCGACTCCTGCAACCGGCGCAGATTGTTCTGCTGGCGCACCGCATCCGCCAGGAACCGGTTGCCGGAACAGGCCGCAAGCCCTTCGTGAAAGGATGCGTTGATCCGGAACCATTCGTCGCCGCCGATCAGCGTCTTGCCCGTCGACACGATCGCCAGGATGCGCTGGTGAGCGCGGCGGACCGGCGCCAGTTGCTGAGGATCCGCATTGAACATGGGTGACCGCAGCGCCGCGCATTCGACGGCCGTCCGGAATTCATAGCTTTCCCGGTAGGCGTCCTCGCCGACCAGTGTGTCGGCGAAACGCCAGCCATGCCCCGGCAGGCGCTGCACCAGCCCTTCGGCGGCAAAGCGGAGCAAAAGCTTGCGCACGACGCCGCGCGACACCTGATAGCGCGGCATCAGTTCCGCCTCGGACACCTCTTGCGGCAGCTGGCCGAGCGCGCGCTCACGCATCATCCTGCGGTAAAGCTCCTCGAGCGGTGAACTGGGCAGGATATCCTCAGGGTCGAGGTCGGCGACCTCGCGCGCCAATTGCAGCCCCCTCGTCTCGAACGGGCTCAAGATGCCCTGGGCGACCAGCAGCTCCAACGCCGCGCTGATCGGAGAACGCGAGACGCCGAAGGTGCGGGCAAGGTCGGGCACCGAGACGCGGGTTCCAACCGTCCAGCCCGAATCCCTGATCCGCTCCAGGATCCGCCGCGCCAGATCGATCTGCAGCGGACTGGCCGTCTCGCCGCGTGCCGGCCGGTCGATGATCGTTTCATTCATAGGCACTTCCTCAGGCGTTCGCATCTTCGCATTATAGATATGCGCCACGCAGTTCGAACTGGCAATCTATCGAATTTTCCTGCTTTTCATTCAATCAAAATGCATTAGTATCCGAACTCAACGAGTTGAGGCTTCCCTTGATGACAACAGTCGCACCTTTTCCGCTTGTCGAGATCGAAGGAGCGCCGAAAGCGCGCGGCATGGCCTATGGCGAACAGGCGCGCGGTCGCATCGGCGCTTCGGTGGCGCTCTACGCAGGGCAGCTCGACCGGTTCGGCTTCGGGCGGGACGATGTCGCGCGGTTTTCCGAAATCTTCCTGCCTCGCTTGCGGCAACGGGCGCCCGATCTCGTCGAGGAAATGGAAGGGATCGCGTCAGGCGCCAATCTCGACCTGTCCTCGATCGTCCTGGTCAACGCGCGTACCGAAATCCTGCAGCTCGCCCGGCGCGAGAAAGGCATTTCCGACGACGAGCCCGACGGCTGCACGGGCGCTGTGATCTTGCCGGAGGCGACCCGCAACGGCAGGCTCATCCATGGCCAGAACTGGGACTGGAAGGCCGAATGCGCCGAGACCTCGGTGGTGCTGCGCATCCGGCGAACGGACGGGCCGGACCTCCTCACCTTCACCGAAGCCGGCGGACTGGCGCGCAGCGGCTTCAACGCGGCCGGCATCGGCATCACCGCGAACTATCTCGAATCGGACCGCGACTATCGCGAGATCGGAATTCCGCTGCCCTTCATCCGGCGCCGGGCGCTTGAAGCGCAGCATTTCGCGGACGCCATCAAGGTGGTGGCGACGACACCGAAATCCGGCTCCAACAACATGATCCTGAGCACCGCCGAGGGCTTCGCGGTCGATTTCGAATGCGCGCCGGACGAGGCCTTCGCCATCTATCCGGACGACGACATGATCGTCCACGCCAATCACTGGCAGAGCCCGGTGGCGTTGTCGAAGCTGCGCGAAACCGGGCTTCGCGACGTGCCGGACAGTCTCTATCGCGACCAGCGCGTGCGCCGTCGCCTGTCGGCGCGGCATGGGGACGTCACGATCGACGATTTGAAGGAAGCTCTCTTCGACGATTTCGCTTCGCCGTTCAGCGTCTGTCGTCCGCGGATCAGGAAGAAAGGCGGCAATCTCTCGGCGACGGTGGCGATGATCGTCTTCGAACCAGCCGCCGGCGTCATGGAGATCGCACCGTTGCCGGCCGAGAACCGCGAATTCACCCGCTACGAACTTACCCTCGACGACGAGGTCCGCGAGCGCGCCGAGAAGGCGATGCTGGCACGGGGGCGACCTTCGATATCAGCACAGGAGAAACGATGGTCCGCTTTGTCCTGACCCGCATCGCCAGCGCCATACCGACCCTGATCCTGGTGTCGGTTGCGGTCTTCGTGATGATGCGCTTCATCCCGGGTGATCCTGCGACGCTGATGCTGGGAGACCTCGCACAGCCCGGACAGGTCGAAGCCATGCGGCATCAGATGGGGCTCGACCAGCCCGTGGTGGTGCAATATCTGATCTGGGCCGGCAACGTCCTTACAGGCGATTTCGGGCGCTCGATCGGCAGCGGGCAAGAGGTGCTGCCGCTGATCCTCGACCGTTTTGCCGTCTCCTCGATCATCGTCCTCCTGGCCGTGCTTGTCGCCTCCGTCATCGCCGTGCCGGCCGGCATGCTGGCCGCCTGGAGACAGGACAGTCTTGGCGACATCACCGTCGTCGCCACCTCGACCATCCTGCTCTCGATCCCCAGTTTCTGGCTGGGGTTGATGCTGATGCTGATCTTCGGCCTCTATCTCGGCTGGCTGCCGATCGTCGGCTACGTGCCCTTCAGCCGCGACTTCGCGCAAGCCGCTCTCTATGTGATCCTGCCCGTGGTCACCCTGGTGCTCGTCGAGTCCGGCCCGATCGCGCGCATGGCCAGGGCCAGCACGATCGAGGTGGCGCGGCTGGAATACATCACCCATGCGCGGGCAAAGGGACTTTCCGAAAGCGCTGTGATGTGGCGCCATGCTTTCAAGAACGCCTTCGCGCCCACCTTGACCCTGATCGGCCTGGTGCTCGGCAGCCTGCTTTCCAGCATCGTCGTCATCGAGACCGTCTTCACCATTCCCGGCCTCGGCCGGCTGCTGGTCGACGCCATCTATGCCCGCGACTATCCGGTGATTCAGGGAACGATGCTGTTCATCGCCTTCATCTATGTCGTGGTCAACCTTCTCGTCGACCTCGTCTATCCGCTGCTCGATCCGAGGGTCGCCGCATGATCGCCCGTGCGCTCGGCCGGCCCGGCCTGAAATTCAATGCGACCTTCGGGATTGCCGTCACCGGGGCATTGATCCTTCTGGCGGTGTTCGGTCCATGGATCGCCCCCTACGATCCGCTCAAGCTCGATCTGCCGTTGCGGCTCAGCGGGCCGTCGCCCCAGCACCTGCTCGGTGCCGACGAGTTCGGGCGCGACGTGCTCAGCCGCCTCGCCAGCGGCGCGCGGACCAGCGCCTGGATCGCTTTTGCGACAGTCGCCTTCGCCTTGATCCTCGGCATCGTGTTCGGCGTTCTCGCCGGTTTCCTGCGCGGCTGGGTCGATCGCGTCGTCATGATGGTCAACGACGCCTTCCTCGCATTCCCCGGCCTGCTTCTGGCGCTCGGTCTGATGGTGGTGATCGGCGCCAGCCGCGAGGGTATCATCGTTGCGCTCGGCCTTGCCTACATGCCGATCGTGGTGCGCGTGGTGCGGGCCTCGGTGATGTCCATTCGCGAGCGGGAATATGTCGAGGCCTCGCGGGTGATGGGCAACAGCGAGATCATCACCATGGCGCGGCACGTGCTGCCCAACTGCGTCGCCCCGATCATCGTGCTCGCCACCACAATGTTCGGCTGGATCATCCTGTCGGAGAGCGCGCTGAGCTTTCTTGGACTGGGCGTCCCACCTCCAGCGCCGAGCTGGGGCAACATGCTGTCGACGGCTCGGCCCTATATCGGCCAGGCGCCGCATCTGATCATCCTGCCGGGTCTCTGCATCTCGATCACGCTGCTCGGCATCAACATGCTGGGCGACGCGGTGCGCGACTGGCTCGACCCGAAAATGTAGGTCCTGGAAACATGCTCGTGCCGACCGCGGACAACAACACGATGCTTTCAGTGCGCAACCTGTCGATCTCGGTCGGGCCATCGGGAAAGCGGATCGTCGACGGGCTGAATTTCGACCTCGCCCCCAGTGACATGCTGGCGCTGGTCGGCGAATCCGGTTCGGGCAAGACGATGGCGGCCCGCTCGATCGTGAGCTTGCTCCCTGCCCCGCTGGTCACGACGCCGGACAGCAGCATCCACTTCGAAGGACAAGAGCTCACCGGCCTCGCTCCAAAGGCGCTGCGCCAGATACGCGGTGCGCGGATCGGCATGGTTTTCCAGGAGCCGATGGTCTCGCTCAATCCCGCCGTCACCATCGGCGAGCAGATGGCGGAGGGTCTGCGCCTGCATAGCGCCATGTCGCGCGCCGAGATAAAGGACCGCTCGCTGGCAATGCTGGAGAGGATCCAGATCAAGGATCCCGGCAAATGCCTTGCGGCCTATCCGCACGAATTCTCCGGCGGCATGCGCCAACGCATCATGCTCGCATCGGTCATGCTGCTCAAGCCGCGCCTGCTGATCGCCGACGAGCCGACCACCGCGCTCGACACGCTGGTGCAGCGCGACGTGCTTGACCTGATGGTCGAGCTGACGCGGGAGAACGGAACCGGCGTCCTGCTGATCAGCCACGACCTCGGCATGGTGTCGCACTATGTGAACAACGTGACGGTGATGTGCGAAGGCAAGGCGGTCGAACAGGGAAGCAGCACCCAAGTGCTTCACGCACCGCAGCACGATTACACGAAGCGGTTGGTGGATGCGCTTCCCAAGCGCAGCGCCGGCGGATCGAGAAAAACCGTCGACGGCCCGCCCCTGGTCGAGATCAGCAATGTCGTCATCGACTATCCGGGCCGTCCCAGGCTGTTTGGGCGCGCGTCGCCGAAGCGCGCCGTCGACGGCGTCGACCTGACCATCCGGCGCGGCGAAACCCTGGCGCTGGTCGGCGCGTCGGGCTCCGGCAAGACGACCCTCGGGCGCGCCATTGTCGGTCTCGTCAGGCCGGCCAGTGGAACGATCTCGTTTCTTGGCACGGCGATTGCAAACGATCGATCCGCTGACGCGCGTGCGCAGCGTCGTGACATGCAGATCGTCTTCCAGGACCCCTATTCGTCGCTCGACCCTCGCCAGTCGATTGCCGAGATCATCACCGAGCCGCTGAAGCTCGACACCGAATTGGACCGCAAGCGGCGGACCGCGCGCATGGATGAGGTCATCGAGGAAGTGGGGCTGACGCGCGACCTTCTCAAGCGTTTCCCGCATCAGCTTTCGGGTGGCCAGCGCCAGCGCGTCGCGATCGCCCGGGCGATCGTCAGGCGACCGGCCTTCGTCGTCGCCGACGAGCCGGTCTCGGCGCTCGACATGACGGTGCAGAAACAGATCCTGCTTCTGATCCGGTCGTTGCAGGAACGCTACGGGTTCGCCTGCCTGTTCGTCTCGCATGATCTGGGTGCGGTGGAGCAGGTTGCCGATCGGGTCGCCGTCATGCAGGACGGAAGGATTGTCGAGATCGGCGACCGCGACGACGTCTTCGATCGACCGCGCCACGCCTACACACGCGCCCTTCTCGATGCGGCGATGCTGATCGATCGCCATTTCGCCGATGGCGCGGGCGCACGCAAGGCAGTGGCTCGATGAGGACGGCATGGCTCGTCGCCGCACCATGACAGCGTTTGGCCGTATCACGGAGATCTGGCGATACCCCATCAGTTCGATGGGCGGCGAACGGCTGGACGGGACCGAGCTTGCGGAGGGCGGGATTCCGGGCGATCGGATCTGGGGCATCATCGACCGGCGCGACGGCGCTGTTGCCGCGCCGGAGAAGCTAAAATACTGGCGACCGCTGCCCAACCTTGTTGCAAGGCTGAAGGGTGACCGGCCGGAAATCGGCTTGGACGGCTCCTGGATCGATGCCGGCTCCAGCCTCGCAGGCGAGCTGGTTTCGGCCTTCCTCGATTTCCCGGCGGCGCTGCACCCACATGTCCGCTTCGGCTCGGAAGCCCAGGATCATATCGCGCCACGCTATCAGCGCGCCGACCTCCACATCGTCACGTCAGCCTCGATGAACAGACTTGCCGGCCTGCTTGAGGATCCTTCGCAAGTGGATTCCAGGCGGTTCCGGCCCAACATCGTGATCGAAACCGACGTTTCGCGGGGAGGTTTCGTCGAGCAGCAGATCATCGGGAAAGTGCTGGCGATCGGCAAGGCGCGGATCGTGATCTCGGAACCGTGCGCGCGCTGCACCTTCACAGCGCTGGCACAAGGCGATCTCGCCTTCGAGCCGGCAGTGCTGCAAACCATAGCGCGCCATGGCGAAGGCGGCTTCGGCGCGCTCTGCCAAATCATCGAACCGGGCAAGATCAGGCTGGGCGACCAGGTCACCTTGAACGAAGCCTGACCTTTGTCCAGCTTTCGACGCCGGGCGGCGGCACGTCGTGACGCTAGAGGTGAACATCCAACGCTTGGCGCCGGGGGCGAATACAGCTCACGACCACTTTTCTCCCCTTCCGCAGGAGAGTCCGAAGGGGAAGTGGTGACCCGAAGCAGACGGTCGTGATGCCATAAAAGATGTCGGCCTCGCGCCGATCTCGGACGCTGCGATCGGTTTGACCGCTTCCTGAAGCCGACGTCCCAGCGACCACAGTGACAGCCGCGGTTGTGCCCAATTGTGGACCTTGGCAAAATCACCGCCTTGAAGATCAGCCTAACCATCATCGGAGCATTGCCATGATGAGCTCGGACCAGAGACCAGCGTCAGCCTAGCGAACTGCCCCCTCCCTGCGCAATTTCGAGCGCCTTTACGCTTAGTCGGAAGCCGTCTACTATTCAGCTGAAGGCAGGGTCTTAGACATGGACCGCAAGCTTGCTGCCATTCTGGCTGCTGATGTGGTCGGCTATTCCGCTCAAATGGAGCGTGATGAAGCGGGGACTTTTGCACGGCTGAAAGCTGGTCGCGCAGAGCTTTTCGAACCAGAGATTGCGCGGCACCACGGTCGCATTTTCAAGCTCATGGGCGACGGCTTGCTGGCCGAGTTTGCCAGCGTGGTCGATGCGGTGGAATGTGCAGTCTCGCTGCAGCGTGGCCTAACCGAGCGCAATGCGTCGCTTCCCGAGGCCGAGCAGATCTTGGTCAGGATCGGAATAAATCTTGGCGAGGTGATAATCGACGGTGACGACCGTTACGGCGACGGGGTCAATATTGCCGCCCGGCTCCAACAATTGGCGGAATCCGGCGGCATCTGTGTCTCCGGTAAGGTGGCCAAGGAGGTCGAGAAAAAGCTTGCCTTCGGTTTCGAACCTTTGGGCGAGAAGAAGGTCAAGAACGTCACCGAACCCGTGCAGGTTTTCCGCATAACGCTTGAAAAACAGGGCATCCGCCATCGCTCAATACGGTCTCCTCCGCGGTGGGCGCTAGAGGGGATGGCGGTGGCCGTGGCCCTTCTGCTTGCCGCCGCAGCGGCTTGGCAATTCTGGCCGGCGGCGCCGGTGAGTGCCAGGCCATCGGTAGCGGTGCTGCCGTTTGAAAATTATGGCGGCGACGAGGCTACTGGACGGCTGGCCGACGGCCTCACAGAGGACATCATCACTGACCTTGCACGCTTCCCGGAATTGGAGGTGGTGGCTCGCAATTCGACGCAAGTCTACAAGGGCAAGCCGGTGGATGTGCGCGAAGTCGCTAAAGCGCTCCATGTCGGCTACGTGCTCGAAGGCTCGATCCAGCACCAGGGCGGCCGCGTCCGGATCACCGCGCAACTGATCGATGCCCAATCCGGCAATCATCTGTGGTCGGAGCGCTGGGACCGGCCCACCGAAGATGTGTTCGCAGTCCAGACTGAGATATCTGAGCAAGTCACCAACCGGCTAGGCGGCGGCGAGGGGCTGATCCAGAAAGCTGGCCGAGCTGCGGCCAAGCGCAAGCCGCCAGAGAACCTTAGCGCATACGAGCTTTATCTGCTTGGCACCGAGAAGCTTGCGCGGATCACCAAAGACGATATTCAGCAGGCCATCGTGCTGCTCAACCGCGCCGTCGAGCTGGATCCCGGCTTGGCCCGCGCCTGGGTCGAACTTTACCACTCTCACTCGCTATTGGCGAACTTCGGCGTCAATCCCGAGACAGAAGCAAAGGCGGCTGCCGATGCAGCCGAACGCGCCGTGCGACTTGATCCGAGCGACGCTGAAGCTCACGCCGCGCTGGGCATGAGCTTAGGCGAGCGGGGCGAGCTTTCGCGCGCGAAAGCTGAGCTGCAAATAGCCCTGAGCCTCGCGCCCGGTTCGGCTGAAATCCTGACCTTCTATGCCGGCTGGGCCGCGTCCTTCGGTGAACCAGAACGAGGTGCCGAATTGGTCGATCGGGTGATCCGGCTCGATCCTAACTACCCGATGTGGGCCACCGGCCTCTTCTCTAACGCTTACTTTATGGTGGGGCGATACGACGATGCGCTGAAAATGATGGACGGCCTGACACCTGACAACTACAACCAGTGGAGATGGATGGTGCGCAGCGGTTCGCTCGCAGGCGCGGGCCGGATGGAAGAAGCGCAAGCCTCAGTCAAGGAGGCGCTCAAGCACTACCCGGACATGACCGTCGAAGGTATGGTCAACGCGCCGGGGATAAGCCCCACCGAGCGCGAGCGCTACTTGGAAACCTTGGTCCTGACCGGTTTCCCGCTGTGTGCATCCGACGAGCAACTGGCTAAGATGACTGTTCCAAAACGTCTTCCCGAGTGCCTGAAGTAGCCCTTCAGCGAGCTTCCCTGACGACCGAAATAGCTCGTGTCGCAGTGGCGTAAATTTCAGATGTATCTGCTCAACACCGCAACCGGCCCATTGCCGTCATGTCCGAAGTGTGTCTGATTGGCCGCTTCTGGCGCTGGTTGCTCGTTCTAATTGCGAAGGTACCTTCAATCGAACGATCGGAGAGCAACACGCCTCCGATCTTTCGGCGACAGATGAACCGCCGGCCTATTCGCTTTTCCAGACACCCCATACATGGGGGTTTGCCGCGGGCCATACCGAATAGCCCTTTACTTTCGGCGACACGGCATCGAGGGACGGCTCGTAATAGAGGCCAAGGATCGGCACATCCTTTGCCATGAGTGCATGGAGCTGCTTGAACAGTGCCTTGCGTTGCCCGGCGTCGGTCGTGGCCATCGACTTCGTGTAGAGATCGAGGGCCTCCTTGCTGTCCCACTGCGCCATCGGGTCGGTCGCCTTGTCGCCATGTTACTCAGCCCGCTTGGGCGCGGTGAACGTCCATAGGGGGCGATGCTGACGTCGCGACTTTGCCAAGCTGGAAGACCTCCGTCGCCTCGCCGCGGCCGCGCAGCCGGTGCTTGCCCGCCGGGATCCTTTCGAACCTTTCGTCGAGCCGCGACGCGGTCTCGCCGGAAATGGCGATTGCGGCGGTGGCGCCCGGTTCGAGCTGCTTGCCGAGGTCCTGCAGCCGCTGGCTGACGTTCACGGTGTCGCCGACGATCGTATAGTTGACGCGGTCGGATGCGCCGATATTGCCGACGATGACGGAGCCCGTGTGGATGCCGATGCGGACATGAAGTGGAGGCCGGCCTTCGCCAGCCGCTTCCAGATTGTCCTTGTCCAGCTCCTCGCGGATCGCCGCGGCTGCGCGGACGGCCGCGGCGGCATGGCCCTTCAGACGATCCGGCGCGCCGAAGAACGCCAGCATGCCGTCGCCCAGGAACTTGTCGACAGTACCGCCATGTGCATCGACCGCGCCGCACAGGATCGCGAAGTGGTGGTTCAGCAGCCTGGCCGCGGCGGCGGCGTCCATCTGCTCCGACAGGGTGGTGAAGCCGGCGATGTCGGTGAACATGACGGTGACGACCGCTTCGCGCGGTTCGGCGATGCCGATCTCTCCGGTGCGCACCAGCTTGGCCACCAGCGAGCGCGGAATATAGGTCGAGAATGCACGCAGACCGATCAGCATGGCATTGAAGGCCGAAGCCTGGTTGTCCAACTCCAGCACCCTGCTGCGCGGCAGGGGGGTCACGCCGTCGAGATCGAAATCGGCGACGCGCGTGGCCTGGCCGGCAATCGCCTGGATCGGGCGCGACAGGCGCTTGCCGAGAAGAATCGCGACGATGACCGCCACCGCCATCGCGCCAAGTCCAAGCATGGCCGATCCCATGACGCGCTCGATTTCGTCACCGATCTGACTGGTCTTGAAATATGCGCCGAGCGTCCAGGGCCGGTCGCCATAGCCGGTGATCTCACGGGTAATAGCGACGTAAGTGTTCTCTCCGTCCCATGACGTCGAACCGTCCTTGTCGTCAACCTGGATTTCGGCAACCTCGATATCGCGGGTACGCTGCGTGCTGAACTCCGCTTCCGGTTTGCGCGCCTCATATCCGGCGAGAACCGGATCGCCGAAATTGGCGAGCGGCGTCAGCGGCAGGATGCCGTTCTTCAGCGCATCCGGGGAAGCCAGCCGCTGGTCCGCCAGGATGGATCCGTCGCCATCCAAAATGAAGGCATGCGTGCCGAAGCGCGACGACAGTTCCTGCGTGATTTTGGACAAGTTCTGCAGTTCCACCGCGGCGATCACCCAGGCCTTCGTGGCGCCATCGCGTGACAGCGGCGCCGAGACGTTGGCGAACAAGCCATATTCGTTGGCCACGAAGGCGCCCCACCTGCGTCCGTCGACCTGCTGGCGCTCTTCAAGAACGGCGCGCACTTGCGGCGATTTCTCGGTCTCGGCGGGGAGTTTCCGGATCGTTCCGGCAGGATATTTGGCGTCGTTGTCCCCGGTCACCGCCGCCCCCCTGCAAATCAGGTCGGGTGTGCAGATCAACATTGCGTTCACCCCCGGCGCTGCCGCCAGCGCACTGGCAAGTGCCGCCGACATCGCCTCGTCGTCGATCTGGAACTCGCCCTGCTTGTAGAGCTGCGCGACGCCGTCCACGGCGCTCTCGGCGCGCCCCATCTCGGCGCGCAGCAAATCCTCCATCGCATCGATCAGGAGCGTCGACTGGGCGCCGAGCAGGTCGAAAGTGTTGCGAAGGTTGGCGCCGACCGACAATGCGAGCACGCCGCCGACCGACAGGAACACGAGGCTGCCGAAACTCATCGCCATGATGACTGCAATGGGGATGCGACGCCGCTTCTTTTCGGGGCGGACCAGACGCACTGGTTGTGCGGACGTGCTCATGCGGCCAACGTCATAATGCGCCACCGCATTGCAAGCCCGGTGACGGCTTTAAGGAGAGGACGCGCCGAAGCATTCGCACCAATGTGGCGCCGATGTTTCCAGCGCCGATGATTCCGATCCTCATAGGGGTGTTCCTTTCGTAAACATGGAAGAGCGCCCGCCTCAGTCGCGGACGCGGGCGCCTCGAAGATGCGCCCCTTTCTCGCGCAGTGTCGAGAGTGTCAACTCCCGGAAAGGCGCATGCACGACACGATCGTCGCCGCCATGCAGGAGAACCGGGCGATCATCAAGTCGCATATCGAGCGAATGGTGACGATCTTTGTGCCGATCATTCGCGAGGGGACCGAGGCGGGCGAACTCAAGGTCGAGGACCGGCAGAAGCCGCCCGTGCGGTCAACACCGCGTTCACGCCGTTCTTCCACCCGATTCTGATCGAGCACTGCGTTCAACACGGCGAAGACACCGACGCGGGCCTGCGTGAGCAGATTCGGTTTATCCTGAAAAGCTCTCGGCAAGTCGGCCTAAGGCGCAGCGTGCCATATATGCAGGCACTGTGGTTCCGGAGAAGGGCGCGCGAACACAAGGTTTGCGTCGAAGGCCAACTCATCTTCAAAACCACGGCGCAAACGCTGCACGCGGCGCTGGCCGAACAGGGAATAACCTATGTGCAGGAAGAGATGGCAAAACCCTACCTCGTGCATATGATCTGACCAGGCGGATCCGGGCAGCCATACCGTCCGACAGTCGGCTCAGGATCGCCGAGCTGTAGCGCGAACGTCAGGTTTGGAGGAGGGCTACGAATGACTGGAATTGGCGCTGGTTGCTCGTTCTAATTGCGAACGTGAACGCAAAATCCTACCCAGAGAGGTCTTCCACGACGGGTACCAACCGTCAGGTTTTCACCACCAGGTACCTTCAAACGAAAGATCGGAGGGCAACACGCCTCCGATCTTTTGGCGACAGGAGAACCGCCGGCCTATTCGCTTTTCCAGACACCCCATACATGGGGGTTTGCCGCGGGCCATACCGAATAGCCCTTTACTTTCGGCGACACGGCATCGAGGGACGGCTCGTAATAGAGGCCAAGGATCGGCACATCCTTTGCCATGAGTGCATGGAGCTGCTTGAACAGTGCCTTGCGTTGCCCGGCGTCGGTCGTGGCCATCGACTTCGTGTAGAGATCGAGAGCCTCCTTGCTGTCCCACTGCGCCGTCGGGTCGGTCGCCTTGTCGCCAAGGATGACGCCATACATCAGCGACGGATCGAGACGAGCCGAATAGCCAAAGGACTGGATCTGGAATTTGCCGACAAGGTAGTTGTCGAGCTGTGCCGCCCAATCCAGCACTTCGAGCTGGGCGTTGAAGCCTGCGGCCGTCAGCATCGCCTGCAGCAGCACGGCGTTCTCGTACATGCCCTGGTAGCGGGTGTTGGTCTGGATCTTGATCGGCTCGCCCTTGTAACCGGCTTCGTCCAGCAGGGCCTTGGCCTTGGCCGGGTCGTATTCCGGCCATTTGAGGAAATCGTCGTCGAAGAACGAGCTCGCCTGGGCGACGGCCGAGGGACCTCCCGTGGCGGCACCGCTGGTGCTGGCGGCGGCGATCTGGTTGATGTCGGCGGCATGCGCCAGCGCCTCCCGTATTTTGACGTTCGACAGCAGCGGGTCCTTGGTCTGCAGCAGGATCACCGTCCACGACAGGCCTTGCGTCGACAGCACCGTCATGCCGCGCGACTTGGCTTCCTCGGCACGCGATGATTCAAGATCGGGCAGGACATCGAGTTCGCCGGCAAACAGCGCGGTTTCCGCCGCCGCCGTGTCGGGGATGACCATGAAGCGCACCTCGTCGACATAAGCCTCACGGCTGCCGGCATAGCCGCTCGGCGCCTCCTTCACCGGCTTGTAGTCTGCAAAGCGCTCAAGCACCAGATACTGGCCCTTGACCCATTCCTTCAGCGTGAACGGGCCGGTGCCGATGGCGGAATCGGCGAGCCACTTGCCGTCGGCGCCGACATTCTTCGGGCTGGCGACCCAGCCATTGCATTGGACACTGGCGAGTTGCGCCAGAAAGAGCGCATTCGGCGCCTTGAGCGTGAAGACCACGGTGCGTGGATCAGGCGTCGCCACTTGCTCGACCTTGAGGCCCTGGCTGCCGTCGAAGAAGGGAATGCAGAACCACTGATTGGCCGGGTCCATGCGGCGGTCCCAGTTCCATTTGACGTCGGACGAGGTCACGGCGTCGCCATTGTGGAAAACCGCGCCGTCGCGCAACGTGAAAGCATAGGTCTTGCCGTCGTCCGATACTGTCCAGGATTCGGCCAATGCCGGGCCGACCGTGAGATCGGCGCGATAAGCCACCAGCGTCTCAAAGATATGGTGCAGCACAGTGTCGGTGTTTGCGTCGCGATTGAGACCGTCGGTGGCGCGGATGTCTGCGTTGATGCGGACCTTGAGCGTGCCGCCGGTTTTCGGCTGCTCCTGCGCCATCGCCGGCAGTGCACAAATCATCACCGCGATTGTCGCCAGCACCTGAAACAATCGTCTTCCCATCATCAATCCTGTTCCCATTTTTTATCTCCAGTTTGACCGCAGTTTTTCAGCCGGGCGCGGCATTCAATGTCCGCGCAAAGAACTCCTTGACCTTGGCGATGAGCGCGCCGTCGTTGTGAGCGATGGCAGGCACGACATCCAACTGCACCTCGACGCCATGTCTCTCCAGGCTGCCCTTCAACGATCTGATCCGGTCGTTGCGGGTCGCGCCGGCGAGATCGGCGCCGGGCATCCACCAGTCATCCTCCGGTTTGATGGTGATCTCCCAGGTTTGGAGATCGTCACCACCGATCACCATCTGCACGGCGACCGTGCGCATGGCGTCGAGGTCGATGGTCTTGCCGAACACTTTCTCGAAGTCGCGCACCCCGACCCAGAAATCGTGATCGAAGTCGAGCAGGGTCACGACGCCCGGCGCACCGATCGATGCCGCCAGCAGACGTTCGGGATGGAGGAACAGGAAACGATGGGTGAAATGGCCGCCGCCGGAGAAGCCGTACATCAGCACGCGGTCGCCGCGGATGCGATAGCGCTCGCGCATCTCCTCGACCATGTCGAGCAGCACGGCATCGTAATGGAGGTCGCCCTGGCGCAACATCTTGTAAGAGGAAAGATCGCCCGGAAAACAGATATTCGCCGGGAACAGCGGGGCGAGCACGATCACGCCGTTCTGTTCGGCGAAGTCGGCGAAGGCGTCCCGGTAGGCGAGCATGCCGCGCTCGGTGCCATGCACGATCACCGCCAGCGGATAGGTCTTGTTGCCGTCCTCGTCATAGTCGTCGGGGACATAGGCGCAATAGGGGAAGCGCTGGTCGAAGCGGGAGGCGTACACCGTCGTGTGCCCGAAATCGTAATAGGACAGGCGCTTGCCATGTCCGCTGACGTTGCGCATCGAATTTTCCCTGATCTCAATTTCATTGTTTCATCATTTTGTGTGACTGAAAAGCATTTGTTTATCCACATCGTCAGGAAAGTACGTATTTTACATCGCGTAACGCCTGACATCATCGGGCAAGCGTGAGCAGCTATCCGGGCCGTCGCGCGTCAAGCCCAGCCGAGCGGCACGACCAACGACATTGTGAAGTTGTGCAGGTTGACTCGGTTGTCTGCTCGCCTAACTTCGCGGTCACATGATATTTTCCCGCATCCGCAGGCTTGTCCCTCTTGTTCTCCTGGCCGGCAGTTCGATCGTGTCCTCCTGCGTCGCGCCTAACGACACGTCGAACCACCCGAAGGAAGACGCCACAACGGCGGCGGCCCGCAAGGAGATGGTCGGTCTCAGCGAGGCGGACGTTCGAATGTGCGCCGGCTTTCCGACTGCCACCGCTGATGCGGGGGGAGGCCAGATCTGGACCTATCAGCGTACCGTTCAACGCGGCAATCTCAACGTGGTGATTCCAACCTTGGCCGTGGGTGCGATCCCGACGATTGGAGGATCGCTCAATGTCGATCCTGGCGGCTATTGCAACACGCAAATCCGAATGGTCGACGGCCGTGTTGCCGAGGTTGCCTACGCCGGCGACAACAACACGCCGAACCACCGCGATGCGCTCTGCGTCAGCACGGTAGACGGCTGCGTGGCCTATGCCCGCCAGCGCCATCAAGTCAGGACAAGAGCCAGCCCCAGGTAACCCGGCCAGCAAATCGGGTTCCAGCTAATCGGGCTGGCTGGCGCAACCCAGGCCCTGCAGCATTCGTTCCTGTTTCAGGCAGACGTTCCATATCCGAACCGTTGCCAGAGACGACCGCCGGCTCCCCGCCGATCGGCCTTGCGGAAAGCCGGTCGGCCGGAACCATTCTTGGGGTCGGGAGTACAAGAGGTCGAAAGGACAGGGATGGCAGACGATGATCATCACCCGCAGGACATTCGTTAAGGCTGCCGCCGCTTCCGGCGCGGCTCTGGTGTTGCCGGCAACCGCGCCCGGCGCGCCGCCCGCGCCGGTGATGCGGACCGTGCCCTCCTCGGGAGAGATGCTTCCCGCTGTCGGCCTGGGCACCTGGATCACCTTCAATATCGGCGACGATCCGGTGCTGCGCGACGAGTGCGCCGAGGTGATGGCGGCCTTCTTCGCGGCAGGCGGCCGCATGATCGATTCCTCGCCCATGTACGGCTCCTCGCAGCCCGTGATCGGCTATGGCCTCGAAAAGCTCGGTCGGCCCGAAGCGCTGTTTTCCGCCGAAAAGGTCTGGACTTCCTCCGCCGACGGACCCGCGCAGATCGAGCAGTCGCGCCGCTTCTGGGGTGTGCCGCGTTTCGACCTCGTGCAGGTCCACAACCTCGTCGCCTGGGAGACGCATCTCGAAACCCTGTTCGCCATGAAGGCGGACGGGCGGATCCGCTATGTCGGCATCACGACGTCCGAAGGACGGCGGCACGACTTGTTCGAACAGATCATGCGCGCGCATCCGCTCGACTTCGTGCAGCTCACCTATAACGTCGTCGACCGTGAAGCGGAGGAACGGCTGCTGCCGCTGGCGGCCGAGCGCGGCATGGGTGTCATCATCAACCGGCCGTTTCGGCAAGGCGCGCTGACGCGCCAGCTCCAGGGCGAGACGTTGCCGGACTGGGCGGCCGGGATCGGTGCTGCGACCTGGGCGCAGTTCATACTGAAATTCATCGTTTCGCATCCCGCCGTCACCGTCGCCATCCCCGCCACCACCCGCGTCGACCACGTGCGCGAGAACCTGTTGGCGGCGACCGGTCCCCTCCCCGACACGGCCATGCGCGAGCGGATGGCGGCCTATGTCCGGGACCTCTAAGCAGGCATTCGTCGGCTGGCCCACGAATGCCTGCCTGGATTCTGTTGTTTGTCGCAGGTTCATGTCGCAAAACCGTGGGAGGCTTTTGTGGAACCTGCTTGGATGTCGGAATGGTGGACCTACCGGCTGGAGGATTTCCTGCTCTTCTCGCCGCGCGTCTATTGGCGCATGTTCGAATTGGCCAATGCCGCGTTCTGGCCGCTGCATCTCCTGACGCTCGCCGCCGGCCTCGCCATTGTCCTGCTCGTGCTTAGGCAGCCGCGTCGCCATGGTCTGTGGATTGCGCTCGTCCTCGCAGCGCTCTTTGCCTTCGTCGGCTGGTGCTTGCTGTGGAGCCGCTATGCCGCGATCAACTGGGCGATCGCCTATGTCGCGCCGGCCTTCGGCCTGCAGGCGCTGCTGCTGGTGATCGGCGGTGCGCGCGGCGGCCTCGCCTTTGACCGGCGGGACCTCGCAGAGCGGCTCGGGCTGCTGATCGCGGTCGCTGGCCTCGTCGTTTATCCCCTGCTGCCGCCGCTCTTCGGGCGGCCATGGGCGAGCGCCGAGGTCTTCGGCATCGCGCCGGACCCGACGGCGATCGCAGCGCTCGGCGTCCTGCTTGCCGCGAGCGGCGGGCTTGTGCCGCTGCTGTTGGCGATCCCGCTGCTGTGGCTGCTGCTCAGCGGCCTGACGCTGCATGCCATGGGCGATCCGCAAGCCTGGCTGCCGCTTCTGGCAGCGGCCAGCACTGTCGCTGCGTTGACCCTGCGCCGTATCGCTCGGTGATGCCGGCACGATCGAGAAAGTCAGCCGGCTCCGGCCAAATAATACAAGTTCAGATGTAACCGAATTTTCTCCCTCTGAAATCGTAGCGTAACGCCGCACCGCCAGATTCGCACTTCAGCAGATTGCAGCCACACGCTCGCCGCGTGGATTGTCACAAGCCAGCCGGTTGCGCCAGCCGGTTGCAGTCGTGACTTGCTATGAAAGAGGAGGTGATCATGGCCAGTCAACTTTCGCGGACAGCGCCTCAGGCCAAAGATGCAACCGTCCAACCGATTGCCGCCACGCCGGAACTTCCTTCCGCCGTCCCGCTGATGGCGCTTTCGACCGGTTTCTGGGCCTTCAAGACTCTGGCCGCTGCGCATGAGTTGGACCTCTTCAGCCGCCTTGCGGGCGGCGCCGGCAAGATGGTTGCGGAGCTGGCGGAAGCGCTCAGCCTGCATCAACGCCCGGCCGAGATGCTGTTGACCGGCTGCGCTGCACTCGGGCTCCTGGAGAAAACCGGCGGCCGCTATCGCAACACGCCGTTAAGCGAAACCTATCTCGTGCGCGGAAAACCGTATTACTTCGGCGGCTTTGTGCAGATGCTCGACAAGCGGCTCTATCCCGGCTGGGGCAGGCTTACCGAGGCGCTGCGCACGAACCGGCCGACCACGTGGGACCCAGCTGTGCGATCCTCGGCGTTCGACGGCGAAGATCCGATGATGCTGGCGCTGTTCTGGGAGGCGATGCATTCGGTCTCCACGATGACCGCGCGCAAGCTCGGCGAAGCGATGGATTTCGGACATTTCCGCCGCCTCCTGGGCATCGGCGGCGGATCGGGGGCGTACGACATCGAGCTTTGCAAACAGTATGGGGCGCTGCGTGCGACCGTGTTCGACTTGCCGCATGTCGCCGCGATCGCCGCGGGAAAGATTGCCGAGGCCGGTTTGACCGACCGGATCGAGACCGCAGGCGGCAACTTCTTCGAGCAGCTTCCCGGGGATCACGATTTGCATCTCCTGTCGATGATCCTGCACGATTGGGACGAGGCGAAGAACCGCGCGCTGCTGCGCCGGTCGTTCGGGGCTTTGCCGAGCGGCGGCGCAGTCGTCATCAGCGAGCTTCTCGTCAATGACGAAAAGACCGGACCGGCGCCGGCGGCGCTGATGAGCCTCAACATGCTGATCGAGACGGAAGGACGAAACAACACGCAGGCCGAATATTCGGCGTGGCTCGAGGAAGCCGGATTCCGGCACATCGAGACGGTCTGGTTCGAGGCACCCGGCGCGAACGGCGCCGTGATCGGCCGCAAGCCGTAAGGCGCAGTGGAACAGGCGCCCCGCAGTTCAACCCTGCGCGACAATGATGATGGAGGCCGAAATGGCTCACACGCAAACCCGCGTCGATCGTCACCGTCTGCTTGGACTTATGCTGAAAACCACAGCAACCGCAATCGCGGCGCTCAAGACCTGGCAGCGGACCGTCTCAAGACGTCGGGCAATTGCTGGTTTGACCCCCGAGCGGTTGCGGGACATCGGTCATGCCGAGGCACCCGCGCCTGCGCTTGAGGTCAAGGCAGGTCTGGTCACGAACCTGATGTCGATGAGGTAAGCGAATTCGGCCGTCATCGCAGGTACAAGGCGAGCGGCCCTCATGCATTTTTGCTCCTTCTCACAAGCTCAGGCAACTGGGCGCGTTGCCAGCAGCAGCCCACATCCAAGCATGATCATGGCACCGCCCGAGCCTTCACGAAGACGGCGAACGAGATTCCCACGCGACGCCGCGCCATCGCGAAGTCTTCCGGCTGCAAACGCCACGACAATATCGGCGAGCGTGTTGAGGGCAACCGAGATGGCGCCGAGGATCAGGAACTGCAGAACGACGTGATCCGACGACGTGTCGACAAACTGGGGAATGAAGGCGAGGAAGAATGCCGCCGTCTTCGGGTTCATCACTTCGACAAGAACGCCATCCCTGAAGGCCCGGATCGTGCCGACGGGCGGCTCCGAATGACCTAACGACTTGTAGTCGAGCCTGGCATGGCGAATGGTTCGGTATCCCATCCAGACCAGATAGAGCGCGCCGACCACCTTGAGCGCCGTGAACAATTCGGCGCTTGCCAGCACGATCGCCGAGACGCCAAGGCTGCCGACCACGACATGAAACAGCCCGCCGAGACCATTGCCAAGGCTCGAAGCGATTCCTTCCGAGCGACCGCCGGAAAGGGTCCGGGCGGCGACATAAAAAATCCCCGGACCCGGGGTAATCGCCAGCAGGAATGCCGTGAACAGGTAGACGGTGAAGGCGTTGGATTCCAGCATGGAAATGTCCTGATTAAGACTGTCTATCGAGCTTGCATACAACCAGCGGAGAAAACCGCATCGAGATGGTCGAGAGCGGCGGCGACACGCTGCCGTGCCTGGTCCTTCAGCGGGAGGACAGGGCGTGGCGGATCGACGTCGCACAGGTTCAGAAGACTGGCGACGACATACATCACCCTGAAACTGCCGAATTCCTTGAACAGCGCCCAAAGCGGTCCGAAGGCGGCGTCAAGTCGCTCGACGGCCGCAGCGTCCCCGGCTTGCGCCGCTCGCGTCAGGGCCAGGGCCGGTGACGGCAGAAGTCCTGCGACGACGGAATACCAGGCGTCGCTCCCGGCGAGCAGCGCAGGCGCGCCGCCCCAGTCGCCGCTGTAGCCGATCCTGAATGCCGACCCGGTCGCAGACCGGAGGGAGGCGAGTTCGGACGCGAAGTCACCACCGGACGGCAAAGGCATCTTCACGGCTTCGATGTTGACCACCTTCGACAAGCGGGAAATGAGGTCCAGGCTGAAGGTGAACCTGGTCGTGCCGGGATTGTTGTAGATGCAAAGCGGGAGTTGCCCCGCGTCGGCGACTGTGGTGAAGTGTTCGAAGACCTCGTCGTCGACGAGCGGCGTATAGGAAACCGGAGCCAGGAGCAGGCCGTCGGCGCCCGCAGCCTTCGCGTCACGGGCAAGGTCCACGGCATCGCTGGTCCGGATCGCTCCGACGCCGACAATAACCGGGATTTTGCCGCCGACCGTGTCCATTGCCGTTTCGACCGCCCGTCGACGCTCTTGTCGCGTGAGGAAAGCATAGGCGCCGGTACTGCCGAGCAGTCCGATGGAGTCCGCTCTCGCCTCCTCGATGTTCCTCAGAAGCCGCGCGAGGGCGACGGGGTCGAGCCTGCCGGAAGCGTCCGCCGGGGTGATCGGGAATGCTGAAAGGCCTTGGAAGAGTGACATGAAGGAACCTTTTCAGATGCGGGTCAGGAGAAGCTTTAGCCCGGCAAATCCGAAGAATACCGCCAGCGTGCCTTCGATCCAGCGCCGCGCCCGCCGATACAGGGCGATCATGGGAGCGGTCGAAAAGACGATCGCGTAGCCGCAGAAGATGGTGACGCTCAGCACCGCGCAGCCCGCGAGGATCACCAGAACCGTATGCGACGACGACCCGGGCCCGAGTCCCAGCGTCATCAGCGCGATCCATGCCAGGATCGATTTCGGATTGGTGAGATGCATCAGCAGTCCGCGCTGGTAGAGAGTGGCCGCCGTCGCCTTCCGTTCGTTGGTCGGGCGAAGCTGATCCTTGTGTGAAGAAAGCGCAGCCTTGCCCGCTTTGAAGGCGAGATAGAGAAGATACAGGCCGCCGAGCAGCTGCAGGACCACAAGTGCGTGCGCGTATCGACTGAGGATCGCCGAGACACCTGACGCCGCCATCAGGCCCCAAAAGATCGAGCCACTGACGACGCCAGATGCGATTGCCAGCGCGGCCCCGCGGCCGTCGTTCATGGCGACGGCCATGATACGCATATTGCTCGGCCCGGGACTGCCGGCAGCGATGACGTAGGCGGTAAAGACGATGATGAATTGGTCGGCCAGCATTTTACTTCTTCGGGAGGTGCAATCTGGCGCCATCAATATCGGCACAACTGGCCCTGTCATAGAACCAGTTTTGGATAAAAAATTCTGGTCCAGTTGCCTTCAGGCCTTTGCCTGGCTGATTTTCCCGGTAATGTCTGGATCGACGAAACGTCTTCATTTGGGTAATCGCGATGGTCCAGTCCCGCAAGCAGAATTCGTCGCGGCGAAATTCGTCGTCGGGAAATTCGTCGGGATTGGGCGCGCGCGGGATCTATGAGAACCTGCGGGAACAGATCGTGGCGGAGGTCTACGGCCGCGGAGACGTGCTTCCGTCGGCTCGTGCACTGGCGGTCGAGCTTGGCGTCTCGCGAACGACTGTGACGTCCGCTTACGAACAGCTCGCCGCCGAGGGGTTCGTGGTCATTCGACATGGCGCGCGGCCACGGGTGGCCATCAAGGTCGCGCACAGCGAGCCGGGAGACCTCGTTGATACAGCCGCAGAGCCACACAGCCTCTCCGCTTTCGCAGAAAGGCTTCGATCCCGAGCCATCCCGATGCGGGTTGCGTCGGAGAAGCTCGTCGCCGACTTCCGCTACGGCGACATGTCGGCCTCTGACTTCCCGACCATTGCCTGGCGAAAGGCCATGAACGATGCTGCGCTGGGACGGCCGCTCAAGCTGTCCTATGGCGACCCCTGTGGCTCGATCCGCCTGCGTGCCGCCCTGCAGGGCTATCTATGGCGAGCGCGCAGCATCCGGTGCGAGGTGAGCGAGATCGTCGTCGTCAACGGTTCTCAGCAGGGACTGGATCTCTGCGCCCGCCTGCTTCTCGATGAGGGCGACGGCTTCGCCATCGAAGAGCCCTGCTACCCGATGGCACGGAGCGTCTTCGAGATGACAGGAGCCATCGCCGCCCCGGTGGAGGTCGACGCCGAAGGCATCAGGGCGGACCTGTTGGCGGATGTTGACGCGCGGCTGGCTTACGTCACGCCTTCACATCAGTTTCCCCTGGGAAGCGTAATGTCGATGGGGCGACGCCAGCAACTGCTAGGATGGGCGAAAGAGAAGAGGGCCTACATCGTCGAGGACGACTACGACAGCGAATATCGTTTCGACATGAACCCGATACCGCCGCTTCGCGCGCTGGGAGGCGCGTCGAACGTCATCTATATCGGTACGGTCTCGAAGACATTGTCGCCGTTGCTGCGGATCGGCTACGTCGTCGTTCCGCGTGAGTTGCAGGAGGTTTTTGCCCATGCCAAGCGGCTGACGGACAGGCATGCCCCCAGCCTCGAACAGGAGGCGCTTGCGACCCTGATGGAAACCGGCGCCTACGAAAGCCACGTGCGCAAGGCCCGGCGTCAAAATGCCCGCCGACGTGCAGCGCTCCTGGACGCTCTGCAGGCGGAATTCCGCGATCTCGTTCGGGTCGAAGGCGCAGAGGCCGGTCTGCACGTCGTCGTCTGGTTTCACGACACGCCGCCCTCCATGGCGGCATCGTTCATCGATAAAGCCGCCGCGCTCGGAGTTGGCATCTATTCGATATCGCCGCATTACTTCGACCAGACATTGGATTTCGACCAGACATTGGATCGCAGCTGCCTCGGCCTGGTGATGGGATACGCAAGTCTGACCGAGGGCCAGATCCACAGAGGACTAAAGCTCCTTCGACGTGCTTACGAGGAGGCAACAGGCTGCGGCGATGTATCGTAGGTGCTTTACGGCCTGCTGAGGGAACAGGCGCGCGCGACGCCGAAGGCAGCCTCGGCACCGCGCGGGTGGTGATCTGCCGCTAGAGCGCTTTGCGTTTTGGTGGACCAAAACCGCGCTCTAACTCCTTGTTTTACGCATTTTGTCGGACGCCAAGCCAAGATTTTTGGCTGCAAAATGCTCTAGAACCACCGCCGTTCAGGCTCGGAGCTCTTTGCGATGACAATTCCCAAGAGAACGCCGAGCACGCCGCCAAGCATCATCGCCGTAGAGATCGTGCCTGGGTTCTGCTGGACGGTTTCGGTCACGGTGTGTGCCTGGCTACGCAATTGCCGGGCTGCGCGCGAGGCCCGTTCGGCGGCGCTCTCGTACCAGCCCTGTGCCTCCTCGGCACGGTCGGAAAGGGTCCGATTTATTTTGGCGATTTCGCGACGAAGCTCGGCGATCTGTTTCTTCATCGCTTCCTGCGCGTCGTTTGCCGCCTTTGAGGTGCCTGCCATATTGGTGGTCTCCGCCATTGGATTTCTCCCTTTGGTAATCATATCCCCCATGGTCATCAGATAGGGGAAACGGTCGCGGACGCGCAGGGTTCCTTGCCCCGAAAACGCGCCGCTGACTGCGTTATCAAGCATCCCCTCGCACCCGCGCGTGGCGGGCAATGATGCTCTCCTCGTCGGTCGCGACGACGCGTATTTCGACCTTGCTGTCAGGTCGGCTTATGATCCCGGCATGGGCGGCATTGGATGGCTCGTCGATCGCCACGCCAAGCCAATCAAGCCTTTCGCATATTGCCTTGCGGACCGGCGCCGAGCGCTCGCCGATGCCGGCGGTGAACACCAGGCATTCGAGGCCGCCCAGCGTGTTGGCGAGCGCGGCAGCCTCACGTGCCGCCCTGAAGGCAAAAAGCTCTACCGCTTCGCGGGCGTGGGGGTCGTCGCTCGCTTCCAGCGTGCGCATGTCGCCCGAGATACCGGATATTCCAAGCAGCCCGGATTGCTCATAGAGCATATGCTGCAGAGCCTCTCCGGCGATGCCTCGTTCCAGGACGAGGTACAAAAGCACGCCCGGATCGATGGCGCCGCAACGCGTGCCCATGACCAGCCCGTCGAGCGCGGAAAAGCCCATCGTCGTGTCGAAGCTTCTCCCGTCGCGCATGGCGCACAGGCTCGCCCCGTTGCCGAGATGGGCGACGATCGTCCGCTTCGCTGCAAGCGCCGGCGATATCGCCTTGAGCCGCCCGGCGATGTACTCGTAGGAAAGACCATGAAACCCGTAGCGGCGGATTCCGTCTGCATCGTATCTGCGCGGCAGCGCGAAGCGGCTGACGATCGGATCGATCGTCTGATGGAAGGCTGTGTCGAAGCAGCCGACCTGCGGCAGATCCGGCCGCAGCGCGGCAAGTGTGCGGATCGGCGCGAGACTGCGGGGCTGGTGCAGTGGCGCAAGCGGCGTCAACCTGTCCAACGCCTCGATCACGTCCGGCGTCAGACGGACGGGTTCGACGAACTCGCGCCCGCCATGCACGATGCGGTGACCGGCGCAGACCAGTTTCCTGCCGCCAAGTTCGCTCGCGATCCAGCGGAGCAAATCGCCGATGCCCGCATCGCGTGCGTCTCCGGCAAGCCGCCGATCACATTGCGCTGTTCCGTCGGCCGCTTTCGCGCTGAGCCTCGGCGCATCGCCCAGATCCAGCGTGCCACGCGAGACAAGTTGCAGTTCGGCGGACGGCTCAAGATCGTATAGTCCGAACTTGATGCTGGAGGAGCCGGCGTTCAGTGCAAGAATTGCCTGTCGCATCAATCGCCAGCCTTCGTCGCGCTGTTCTCGGGCCAGTTCCACTCCTGGATCTCGGGCATGTCTTCGCCATGCTCGCGGACGTAAGCCTTGTGTTCGGCAAGCTTCCCGTGAAGTTCGGCGGCAAGGTCTTTCGCCCGTTCGGCGAGCCCAGGCACGCGTTCGACCGCCGCGAGCGCCAGGTGGTAGCGGTCGAGCTCATTGAGCACGACCATGTCGAACGGCGTCGTCGTGGTGCCTTCCTCGCGAAAGCCGTGCACGTGCATGTTGTCATGGTTGGCGCGCCGGTAGGTCAGGCGGTGGATGAGATAGGGATAGCCGTGATAGGCGAAGATGACCGGCCTGGCCTTCGTGAACAGCGCGTCGAAATCCTCGTCCGCCAGGCCATGCGGATGCTCTGAATTCGACTGCAGCGTCATCAAGTCGACCACGTTGACGACGCGTACCTTCAGGTCGGGAAGCGCCGAACGCAGAATGTCGGCGGCCGCGAGCGTCTCCAGTGTCGGCACGTCGCCGGCGCAGGCCATGACCACATCCGGATCCTCGCCCTTGGCAACCGTCCCGGCCCACTCCCAGATCCCCGCCCCCGCCCTGCAATGCACTTCCGCGGCTTCGACAGACAGAAATTGCGGCGCCGGCTGCTTGCCGGCGGTGATGACGTTGATGCGGTTATAGGTTCTCAGGCAATGGTCGGTGATCCACAGCAGCGTGTTGGCATCCGGCGGGAAATAGAGCCTGACCGTGTCGGCCTTCTTGTTGGCGACGAAATCGGCAAAGCCCGGATCCTGGTGGCTGAAGCCGTTGTGATCCTGCCGCCAGACATGCGAGGTCAGCAGGTAGTTGAGGGAAGCGATCGGCTCGCGCCAGGCAAGTTCGCGGGATGTCTTCAGCCATTTCGCATGCTGGTTGACCATGGAATCGACGATGTGGATGAACGCCTCGTAACAGGAGAACAGGCCATGGCGGCCGGTCAGCAGATAGCCCTCCAGCCATCCCTGGCAGAGATGCTCGCTGAGCACTTCCATGACGCGGCCGTCCCGGGAGAGTTTTACGTCATAGGGCTCTATCCGCTGCATCCAGACCCGGGCGGTAACCTCGAATACCTCGTCAAGCCGGTTGGAGGATGTCTCGTCCGGCCCCATCAGCCGGAAATTCCCGGTCTGCGCATTCAGGCTCATGACGTCGCGAAGATAGCCCCCGAGAACCCGCGTCGCCTCGGCCTTGGCGCCACCCGGACGCGGCACATCGAGCGCCAGGTTTTTCCAATCGGGAAGCACGAGGTCGCGCTTCAGCAGTCCGCCATTGGCATAGGGGGTTGCGCCCATGCGCTTGGATCCGGTTGGCGCAAGCGCCGCCAGCTCTGGAAGAAGATGCCCGCTGTCGTCGAACAGCTTTTCCGGTTCGTAGCTCCGCATCCAGTCTTCGAGGATCTTGCGGTGTCCCGCATTGCTGCGGGCGTTCGACACCGGCACTTGATGCGAGCGCCAGAAATCCTCGACCTTCTCGCCATCGACCTCCTTCGGGCCGGTCCACCCCTTCGGGCTGCGCAGCACGATCATCGGCCACAGCGGACGCTCTCCTTGCCAGAACGGCGTACGGGCGCGCTCCTGGATCGAGCGGATTCTGTCGAGCACGGTGTCCAGCTTGGTGGCCATCAACCGATGCATGCGAGCCGGCTCGTGACCTTCGACGAAAAAAGGTTCGTAGCCATAGCCGGCGAACAGGGCGCGCAATTCCACGTCATCCATGCGGGCAAGGATCGTCGGGTTGGCGATCTTGTAGCCGTTGAGATGCAGGATCGGCAGGACAGCGCCGTCGGATGCCGGGTTGAGGAACTTGTTGGAGTGCCATGCCGCCGCGAGCGGACCGGTTTCCGCTTCGCCGTCGCCGACGACGCAGGCGACCACCAGATCGGGATTGTCGAAGGCCGCGCCGAAAGCATGGACCAGCGCATATCCCAGTTCTCCGCCTTCATGGATCGAGCCGGGCGTTTCCGGAGCAGCGTGGCTCGGCACTCCTCCGGGGAAGGAGAATTGCCGAAAAAGTTTCCTCAGGCCGTCTTCGCCCTGGCCGATTTCGGGATAGATTTCGCTGTAGCTGCCCTCCAGCCAGGTGTTTGCGACCATCGCCGGGCCGCCATGACCTGGGCCGCAGATAAACAGAACGTCGAGACCGCGTTGACGGATGACGCGGTTCAGGTGGACGTAGATGAAGTTGAGGCCAGGCGTCGTGCCCCAATGGCCAAGCAGCCGCGGCTTGACGTGTTCGGCTTTCAGCGGCTCGCGCAGCAGCGGATTGTCCATCAGATAGATCTGGCCAACCGAAATGTAGTTCGCGGCCCGCCAATAGCGGTCCATGAGATCGACCTGATAACGGCCGGTTGTGGTCGCAGCTTTCTGAGCCTCGTCGTTCATCGAAAATTCTCCAGAATGCGTTCGCCCGTCGATATCTGGAGTGACATCGCTCTGGAGAAAGGATTTTCACGGAAATAAGTTCGGCTGGAGCCGCCATTTGTGCCCGCCAATCGCTCTTTTGCAGGAACCTGAAAGCTCGCCAATGGTTAAGGAGACTAGCCGCCGGCCATGAGTTGCCGAGGCCGAGCGCATACCCGATGAGCCGTCGGGCACGATTAGGGGACAATCGGGGGCTGTCTGCTCGCAAGAGGAGCAAAAAGATGCTCGATCTTTCCCACGCACGCAACCGAATGGTCGAAGTCCATCTCAGCCGCCGTGGCATCCATGACCGCGAAGTGCTGGAAGCGATGCGCGAGGTTCCGCGCGAGGCTTTCGTCGCTCCCGGCTTTGAAGAATTCGCCTACGAGGACGGGCCGTTGCCGATCGCCGAGGGTCAGACGATATCGCAGCCCTACATCGTCGCCTTGATGATCGAGATGGCGGAAATCGGAACGGGCGACCATGTCCTCGAGGTTGGCACCGGTTCGGGCTACGCGGCTGCCGTGATGAGCCGGATCGTCGAACGCGTCTACACGATCGAGCGCCACGCCGGGTTGGCCGAAACGGCGAGACAGCGGTTCCAAGAGCTTGGCTACGACAATATCGAAGTCCGCACCGGCGATGGCAGCAAAGGCTGGCCCGACGCAGCGCCCTTCGACGCCATTCTGGTCGCCGC
Organism: Mesorhizobium sp. WSM4850; assembly: GCF_055811735.1. Classification (NCBI taxonomy): domain Bacteria; kingdom Pseudomonadati; phylum Pseudomonadota; class Alphaproteobacteria; order Hyphomicrobiales; family Phyllobacteriaceae; genus Mesorhizobium; species Mesorhizobium sp. WSM4850. The sequence continues at coordinate 37,804 of NZ_JBVVPV010000021.1, forward strand.
CGGCGGACCCGGTGCGCCGCTCGCGCTTCAGGAACAGCTCGACGTCGGTGGCAGGCTCGTCATCCCGGTCGGCGACGATCCGCATGATCAGCGCCTTCTCAAGGTCACCCGAACCGGCGCTGCAACTTACAGCGAGGAGGATTTCGGCGGCGTGCGGTTTGTCCCGCTCATTGGCGAGCAGGGCTGGCCCGAGAACGGCAACCGTATCGCGAATGATCGCCCGTCCGGACGCGCACGCACGCGCAGCCTGCCGGAGATGATCGCGGCGGCGGCCGAACCGCTGCCGGATTTCGACGATCCGGCGTTCGGCGAATTGTTCGATCGGTTTGGCGACCGGCGCGTCGTCCTGCTCGGTGAAGCGAGCCACGGCGCGTCGGAGTTCTACCGGGCTCGCGCCGCGATCACCCGCAGGCTCATCGAGAAGCACGGCTTCACCATTGTCGCTGTCGAGGCCGACTGGCCTGATGCAGCGGCGATCGACCGCTACGTCCGCCATCGGCCGCCACGCGCCAACGCCGATCCGCCGTTCCAGCGCTTTCCCACCTGGATGTGGCGCAACACCGACGTTGCGGCGTTCGTCGACTGGATGCGACATCACAACGAGCGCATCAGGCTATCGTCCCGGCTAGCCGGGTTCTATGGCCTCGACATCTACAATATGAGCGGATCGATCGCCGCGGTTCTACAATATCTCGATCGGGTCGATCCGCAGGCAGCAAAGATCGCGCGTGAACGCTATGGCTGCCTGACGCCTTGGCAGCATGAACCATCCACCTACGGCCGTGTCGCGCTCACTTCGGGTTACAAGAAATGCGAGCAGGCCGTACTTGAACAATGCCGCGAGCTCCTTGCCAGGCAGCTCGACTATGGCCAGCAGGACGGCGTCGATTTCATGGATGCCACCCAGAATGCCCGGCTGATCGCTTCCGCGGAACGCTATTACCGGATCATGTATTATGGCGGCGCGCAGTCCTGGAATTTACGCGACACCCATATGTTCGAGACGCTCGAGCATCTGCTGGAAGCTCGCGGGCCGAACGCCAAGGCGGTCGTGTGGGCGCATAACTCCCATATCGGCGATGCCGCTACACCGAAATGGGGATTGTCAGGGACGAAGTGAACATCGGCCAGCTCTGCCGTCAGCGCTTCGGCGACGAGGCAGCCTTGATCGGGCTCAGCACGCATTCCGGGACAGTCGCCGCGGCCTCCGACTGGGACAGCGAGATGGAGACCAAGCGGGTGCGGCCTTCTCACAACGACAGCTACGAGCGGCTTTGCCATGATAGCGGCGTCTCGCGTTTCCTGCTCGATATCAAGCGCGACGATACGTTGCGCGAGCGGCTTCTGGAGCGTCGGCTGGAGCGCTTCATCGGCGTGATCTATCGGCCGGAAACCGAACTGCGCAGCCATTACGCGGATGCCTCTCTTGCCCAGCAGTTTGACGCGTTCGTCTGGTTTGACGAAACCGTCGCGGTGACGCCGCTTGGGCCGGAGCATGTCGGAACCGGCGTTCCCGACACCTATCCGTTCGGGCTCTAATGCATGTCGCGCAAAAGCATGCCCTCGGGCCTGACCCGAGGTCGTGCAGCGGTTTTGCGATAACGACATGCATAAAACAACAATCTAAAGCGCGTCGCGTGGGGCCGGCCAAATGCGACGCGCTTTAGCCGCCTCGCGGACAAGGCCCCATCAAGGTGAGTTTCGGCGGAACATTCATCGCGCCCTGCTGTTTCTAGAACAGGACCCTTTTCCAAGGAGTTGTGCCATGAGCGGAACCAAACATCCAAAGTGGAAAAAGCCGAGCGATGCCGATCTGAGGAACAATCCCGGCATCGGCACCTCCAAGGGCACGATCAAGGAAGGCGACGAACTCTTGCTCGAAGGCGAAAACACCATCGAGGGCGATGTCGAGAACGACACGAACGCCCTTGGCGGGATCAATCCAAGGCAAAAGATGCGGACGAACAAGTAGCGTCGCTGCGCATCCCACGCGCTATTCACTCCCAGCATAAAATGTCGCGGCGACAGCAATCGAGATCAGGCTCAGCATCGCCAGGCCTGCCTTGGCGACGTGCGAGGCTTCCCAAACATCGCGCAAGTCTTTCCAGTCGCCGCTTTGCTTCCGGCGGAGCATTGAAAAAAACGTCGCGGCTGGTTTCGACACTGCGACGTCCTGCACCCAGAAATTGTTGACGGGATGTGTTACCACCCAATAGGTCGCATGTTCCGCCACCAGGAAGACAAGGGCCGCCAAAGTCCACCAGAATCGACCGCCTGGATAGGGCGTGAGGTAAAGCAGGATGGCGAGTGCAATGATGCCGCCGATCTCGGCAAACCCGCCGATCGTGAAGCCGGGATAGTAGATCTCCTGCACAGATTTGTAGGTGGCCTCCTTGAGGCGCAACTTGCCGGGCAACTCCAACGCGTGTGCGAGCGACAGCGCCATTGCGATTGCGACCAGAAGAAGGGTGACAATCATGAACGCGCGCATGCTGTTCCTCCCTGAACCGTCTTGGCAATACGCGGCGTACATAGCGTGCTCGCCGACACGGTAAAGGCGACGAAGGTGGAGCCGCCGCTCCATTATTCAACGCCGCCGGCATTGAGCCCCACCGCCAAGCCATGGAACCATCGTTCGGCGCGATGGTTGTCACCCTGGATGATCCTCCTCCGAGGAAACGGAAGGAGACACATGCCGCTGTGAACGACCCACGTCTAGGCCGGGGTGGACAGCGAGAACGAGCTATTCATTGGCGCCGGAGCTGTTGAGTGGAAACACATTGGCGCCGAGGAGATGTGAAGCAAGCTTCGGGGAGTCTCCGATGACCGATCCTGATCCAGACCCGAACAATCCCGTGCCGATACCGGATAATCCCAATCCTGAGCCGGCCCGGCCGCCTGCTCCGCCGGAGACTCCGCCTGGTGAGCCTCCGGGCGTTCCTCCGCCTTCGCCTGATCCCGTTCCCAGCCCCGAAAGGCAGCCCGTCGAAATTCCTCCCGATATACCACCGGAGATCCCCACGGAACCGACCTTCCCGGGTCCGACGGCCAGGGCATTGGACCCGGAGCATTGAACCCAGGAGTAAAAACCCGGCGGTAGAACGACGCCGTCGCCGGCCATTCCGGTTTTGGTCATTCCCCGATTTGGCTGGTCGAACGTTCGTTGAGCGTCGCGCCGGTTTGCGCATCGATCGCCGCCAGGCTGACCTCATAGCCCCACAGGGTCCGGATATGGCGCAGCGTCGCGTCGCGACCGGCCTCCTCCAGCATGATGCCGTTCTTCACCTTGTGCTCCAGTCGCAACTGCCGGTCGCCGAGCAGATCGACATCCACAACCTGGATATCCGGCCGGCTCGCGCCGATGTCGTAGCTCTGGGCGAGCCCGGCGCGTATCTTTTCGTAGCCACGCTCATTGTGTATCGACGCGACTTCGTAATGCGGCTCGCTGGCGGCGTCGGCGAGGACAAAGAACCGCCATTTCCGCATCAGGGCGGGGCTCAGATACTGGCGGATGAAAGATTCGTCGCGATGGTTCGCCCACGCGTCGAGCAGGGTTTCGCGCCAATTGCCGTTGCCGGCGATATCGGGGAACCAGTCACGATCCTCGGCGGTCGGCTCGGTCGCTATGCGCTGGATGTCCTGCATCATGTCGAGGCCCAACGCATAAGGATTGATACCGGAAAACCGCGGGTCGTCGAAGCCTGGCTGAAAGATCACGTTCGAATGGTTGCGCAGGATTTCCAGCATCGCGCCTTCGCTGATCAGGCCACGATCGAACAGCATGTTCATCAGCGTGTAGTGCACGAAGGTGGCGCAGCCTTCGTTCATCACCTGTGTTTGCCGCTGCGGATAAAAGTATTGCGCGACGACGCGGACGATCCTGACGATTTCACGCTGCCAAGGCTCCAGGACCAAGCTGTTTTTTTCCAGGAAGTAAAGCAGGTTCTCCTCGGGCAGCTTGAGCGTTTTCTTTCGCTCCGCGATGTTGGAATCCTTTGCCCCAACATTGTCTCCGCCCTTCGAAGGCGGCAGCGTGCGCCACAGATCGTTGTAAGAACGCTCTTCGTACTCCAGGCGCTCACGAACGCCTACACGCTGCCGCTCCGACGACAGCTTCGGCGGCCGGCGATATCTGAAGACCCCCTGTTCCATCAGCGCGTGGGCCGCATCGAGGATCGCCTCCACCGCGGCAACGCCGTGCCTCTCCTCGCAACGGGCAATGTAACCCTTGGCAAAGTCCAGATAGCTCAGGATCGCGCTGGCGTCCGTCCATTGCCGGAACAGATGATTGTTCTTGAAAAAATGATTATGGCCAAGCGCTGCATGAGCTGTCACCAGGGCCTGCAGGGCCATTGTGTTTTCCTCCATCAGGTAGACGATGCAAGGATTGGAATTGATCACCAGCTCATAGGCGAGCCCCCGCCCGCCTTTGCGATAGAGCAATTCCTGGTAGAGGAAATGCTTGCCGAAGGACCAGTGGCGATACATCAGCGGCATGCCGACCGAGGAATAGGCGTCGAGCATCTGCTGGGACGAGATGATCTCCATCTGCACCGGATAGATGTCGAGGTGAAGCTCTTCGATCGCGATCGCCTCGATCGCGTCGTAGGCGCGCGACAGTGTCTTGAAATCCCAGTCGGACCCCGAAAAGAGCAAACCTGATCTGCTGGTTTGGCCTGGTTTGCTGGTTGGGCCTGATTTGCTGGTTTGGCCCGACTTGCTGGTCTGGCCCGACGTGCTGGTCTGGTTCGCCATCGGCTCCCCTCAAGCGCTTTTCTGCAGGACCGGCTGCCTGGCAAAGAGCTGGCGAAAGACCGGATAGATGTCGGCTGCGTTGGCGATACGGCTCATCTGGAAATTCGGCCATCGCTGGTTGACAACGCTGTAGGCGCGCCAGAGCGAGGTCCCATTGTCGGTGGTGCCGAAAATATGGCTCTCACGTTCGTCGATGATCTCGACATAGGCGAAATACTGGCACAGGCGCATGACCTGGCCGTCCATCAAGCCGATGCAGCGCTCGGAATCGGTGACGAAATTGTCGCCGTCCGACGCCTGGGCGGCATAGATGTTCCACTCGTTGCTGGGATAGCGTTGCGCGATGATGCGGTGCATTTCCTCGAGTGCCGTGGAAACAACCGTGCCGCCGCTTTGCGTATTGTAGAAGAAGGTTTCCTCGTCCACCTCCTGCGCCTCGTGCGTATGGCGGATGAAGACGATTTCGGTGCGGTCGTAGCGCCGTTTCAGGAACAGGTGCAGCAGCACGAAGAAGCGCTTGGCCAGATCCTTCTCGCGTTCGCCCATCGAGCCGGATACGTCCATGAGACAGAACATGACCGCATTGGCATTCGGCACGGGCTGGGCGTCGAAACGGTTGAAGCGGATGTCGACGGGATCGACATAGGCGATCCGCTTGCGGCGGCGCTCAAGTCGCTCAAGCTCCTCCCGCAACGCTGCAATGCGCTGGCGTGCCGGCGCCGCGCTCTGCGGCTCGGCCTCCAGGATTGCGAGTTGCTCCGCAATCGCATCGAGTTCCTCCTGCTTGGGGCGCCTTAGCGCAATCCGGCGACCATGGCTGTTTCGCATCGTGCGCCCGACATTGATGTTGGTCGGCGAACCGGTCGCAGCGAACCCGGCGCGGCGCGGTTTGAAGGATAGTATCTCCTTGAGGTTGAGCTTGACCATGTCGGGAAGTTCGAGATCCTCGAAAAAGAGGTCGAGCACCTCCTCGCGCGAGAGCACGAAACGAAAATCGTCCTCCGAGACCGTTTTGCCGGGAGACGAGCCGCCGCCGCCCTGGCCGGGCTTGGGAACCCGGTCGCCAGGGGCGAAATGCTTGTTGCCCGGCAGGATGTGCTGTCGCCGGCCGCTGTCCTTGGCATCGCTGAAGCTCGGCTCTGCTGTGCCCCTCGCCGGCATCGAGACGGTGTGCTCGCTGTCGACATCGGCGATCTTGCCGGTACGGATCCGATCCCGGATGCTTCGCTTCAGCTCTTCGCGCGCACGCTTCAGGAAGCGCTGGCGGTTGCCGAGGCTCTTGTCCTTTGGGTTCAGTCGGCGATCGACAAAGATCGGCATGGAACCATCCCGGCCGGACTCAGCCCGCCTTGTTCACCCGCATGTACCAGTCCACCAGCCGGCGGACCTGGCGTTCGGTGTAACCGCGTCCGACCATCCGATGCACGAACTCGGTATGCCGCTTCTCCGTTACGCTGTCCTGCTTGGAGCCGAAGCTGATCACCGGGAGCAGATCCTCGACCTGGCCGAACATCCGCTTCTCGATGACTTCGCGCAGCTTTTCATAGCTCGTCCACGACGGGTTGCGGCCATGGTTCCTCGCCCTTGCGCGCAACGTGAACTTCACGACCTCGTTGCGGAAGTCCTTGGGGTTGGCAATGCCGGCCGGCTTTTCGACTTGCGACAGTTCGTTGTCCAGCACCTCGCGATTGAGGATCTGGCCGGTATCGGGGTCTTTGTAGTCCTGGTCCTCGATCCAGGCATCGGCATAGGCGATGTAGCGGTCGAACAGGTTTTGGCCGTATTCGCTGTAGGACTCCAGATAGGCCTTCTGAATTTCATGGCCGATGAACTCGGCATAGCGCGTGGCCAGTTCCGACTTTATGAAGTCGAGATAGGCGGCTTCCGTTTCCTTGGGGAACTGCTCGCGCTTGATCGCCTCCTCCAGAATGTACATCAGGTGCACGGGATCGGCGGCCACTTCCTTGGTGTCGTAGTTGAAGGTCTGCGACAGGATCTTGAAGGCAAAGCGCGTGCTGACGCCGGTCATGCCTTCATCGACCCCGGCGGCATCGCGGTATTCCTGAACCGACTTCGCCTTGGGATCTATGTCCTTGAGGTTCTCGCCGTCATACACGCGCATCTTGGTGTAGAGCGGCGAATTGTCATGCTCGGCCAGACGGGTCGAGACGGTGAACCGGCTGAGAATGTCGAGAACCTCCGGTGCACAGGAACTGGAGGCCAATTCGCTTTCGCGCAGCAGCTTTTCGTAGATCTGCCTTTCTTCGGTGACCCGCAGGCAATACGGCACCTTGACCACCAGGATACGGTCGAGGAATGCCTCGTTGTTCTTGTTGTTCTTGAACTGCAGCCATTCCGATTCGTTGGAGTGGGCTACGACGATGCCCTGATACGGGAAAGATCCGAAGTTTTCCGTACCGTTGTAGCTGCCTTCCTGGGTAGCGGTCAGCAACGGATGCAGGACCTTGATCGGCGCTTTGAACATCTCGACGAACTCGAGCAGCCCCTGCGTGGTCCGGTTCAGGCCGCCGCTGTAGGAATAGGCGTCCGGATCGGATTGGCTGAAATGCTCGAGCTGTCTTATGTCGACCTTGCCGACCAGGGCCGAAACGTCCTGGTTGTTCTCATCGCCTGGCTCGGTCTTGGAGATGCCGATCTGGCGTAGCCGCGAAGGCATCAGCTTGACGACGCTGAACTTGGAGATGTCGCCGGACAGTTCGTCGAGGCGCTTGGCCGCCCATGGCGAAATAAGACCGTTCAGCCGGCGCCGCGCGATGCCGTATTTGTCCTCCAAAAGGTCGCCCATGCGGTCAGGATTGAAAAGCCCGAGCGGCGATTCGAAAACCGGACTGATCTGGCCGCCGACCTTCAGCGTATAGATCGGACGCTCCTCCATCAGCTTCTTCAGCCGTTCGGCGAGCGAGGACTTGCCGCCGCCGACAGGGCCAAGCAGATAGAGAATCTGCTTGCGCTCCTCGAGCCCCTGAGAGGCATAGCGGAAATAGCCGGCTATGCGCTCGATCGTGTCCTCCATGCCATAGAACTCGGCGAAGGTGGGATAGACCTTGATTGTCCTGTTCGAGAAAATGCGGCCGAGCCGCTCATCCATGCTGGTGTCGATCAGGGTGGGCTCGCCGATCGCCTCGACCATCCGCTCGGGCGCCGAAGCATACATCGATTTATCCTCGCGGCAGGCAAGGAGATATTGCTGGATGCTTATCTCCTCCTGCGCCGCATTGGTGTAAATCTCCGAAAACAGATCGAAGACGTCGGAGTGGTTCTCGCGCATGGTATTCCTCGCCCCGGCCGGTCTGGTTGCTGTCGCCTCTTCACTCAACTGTCGGAAAGCCTTTGTGGTTCCCTATTACACGTAGTGCGTCCGCGACCGGATGTTAGGGGTCCAGAGAGATATCGTGAACGCCTGGAAGTCAGCCAGCGAATGGCTCGCACAATGGAACGTTTCCGAGGGAAGTCCATTCTTCCACCAGCGCTTGCCGAGCGCAACAGCCCGCTGGGTACAAGTTGCCTTTCTGAGGGAATAAACCGCCCAGCAGTTGCCCGCGTTCAGCAGTTGCCCGCGTTCAGCAGTTGCCCGCGTTCAGCAGTTGCCGCGTTCAGCAGTTGAATGGCGAATCACTGGCCATTCGGCGAAGAGAGTTGCACTGCGGTGTCCAACCCTGCACCGGGAGCAACGGTTTCGCTCCTGCTCGGTAACGAAACGAGGGAAAGGAGATGTTCCATGTTCGAGAACAGCATGTGGTTGATCGTCGTTGCTGGCGGCCCGCTACTGCTGGCAATCGTGCTGGCCTACGCACTCCTTACGTGGCGACGCCGTGGGCCTGCAGAGCGCAGAGAAAGCGATCGGGCCACCGAGCGACTGTATCGCGAGGAAAACGATCGCCCGGGCGGAGGCAGTTGAGAACCGCATCGGCAGGCCCGACTTTGGTCTTGCTGCTAGACTCCAACACTTTCGGGCCAAAGCGCCCGGATCTGCTTCGGCAACGCGTCCCGCACCTTGGCCGACTGGCCGAGGTCGACATGCCTGGCGAGTACCTTGAACACGGATCTCGTCGCATCCTCGGGATTCACCGGTCGAGTGGATTTCATCTCCTCGGCCACCCGCTGCAAAAAATCCTCCAACGAACGGCTGCTCGTCGGCAGATCACGCGGCCGATACCGATCATAGTAGGCTCCGCGCACGAGAAGCGGCAGTTCAGCCCCCAAATTGGCAGCCAGTTCGATCTGCAGCCAATCCCGCAAGGTGCGTAGAACGGCTCCCAGCATATGCCAGGCCACGCGCCTGTCGGGCCCGTGATCGGCCATGATCTCGTCCAGCCAGATGTTTGTCGTCTGCAGGGTTTTGTCAAAAACTTCCAAGCCGGTTGCGCTCATCGTCGCCTCCTCTGGGCAATCCAACACCCGCCCAAATCACACGCCCAAAATACCCGCCATGACGCGCAAACGGCGATCGAGCGCAATTGTTTCGTCACTCGTTGAAAATTGTCCAAGAGCTCTTTACGCGTACAGTTACGAACGGGCACCCCAAGGAGGCGGCCATGAAGAGCGATACCGAATATCTACGTCTCGCCGTGGAGATCGCCACCGAGAGCCGGGCGAGTGGCAATCATCCTTTTGGGGCGCTCCTGGTCGGGCCGGAAGGCGACGTGCTGCTTTCGTCGGGCAACACCTACGCCCGGGATCGCGGCGTTGGCCACGCAGAGGCAAACGTGGCCCGCGCGGCCGCGCAGCAATACGACCCGACCTTTCTCGAGCGATGCACTCTGGTGACCTCGGTCGAGCCGTGCTGCATGTGCGCCGGGGCCTGTTACTGGGCTGGCATCGGCACCGTGGTCTACGGACTCAGCGAAAGGCGGCTGGCCGAGCTGACCGGAGACAATTCGGAGAATCTGACCCTCGATCTGAGTTGTCACCAAGTGTTCGCCGCCGGACGGCGCCATGTAGCAATCCGTGGCCCATTCCCTGAACTCGAAGAAGAGATCGTAACCGACCACAAGGATTTCTGGTGACCGAACCAAAAAGGACTGCTGTGAAGAATCCGTAGCCTCTGCGGCGCCACGAGCTCCGGCCACTTCCGGCCCAAAGGTTTGACACGCGAGGCCCGCGTGTTGTTGCAGAAAGCCATCGACGCGTTCATCGCAAATCCCGGTGCGCATCTCAAGACTCGCGCGCAAAACCGCCGACACGCAAAACCGCCGACTGGAACCTACATTCGGACTCGACCGACACGTTCATTCCACCAGTTGGAAAGCTCAGTTGCCCGGAACCTTCCTCCCCTCTCGCCGGTTTACCGCGGAGGGGTTGCAAATGGGTCGATATTTCAGCCTGTCAGCTGCGTCATTGTTGCTCGCGAGCGGCTCTGCCGGCGCCCAGTCGAGCACTCAGTCGGCACTTGAGCCCGCGGGAGCGGAAGCGCAGCAGATAGAAATGCTGTTTTGGGTCATGCTAAGCGGCGGCGCCGTCATTTGGCTGGGCGTGGTCGGCCTGCTTCTTCATGCAGCCCTGGTCAATCGCCGCAGGCTGGCCGAAAAATCTGCCAGCAGCATCATCCTTTGGGGCGGCGTAGTCTTCCCCTCGGTCACGCTTTGTGCGCTGCTCGCCTATGCGCTGTGGCTGATGCCTGGCCTTCGGCCCTTCGCCCAGGCGAGCCCCGCCGCCCTGCGGATCGAAGTCACCGGCAGGCAGTTCTGGTGGGAAGTTGTCTATCACCCTCCTCAGGGACCGCCGGTCACTTCCGCCAACGAGATCAGGCTGCCGGTCGGCGAGCGGGTCGAATTGACCCTGAAAAGCGCCGATGTGATCCATTCCTTCTGGGTCCCACCGCTCGGCGGCAAGATGGACATGATCCCCGGCCGCACCAACAGGCTTTCGATCATGGCCACCAAAGCTGGTATATTCCGCGGTCCGTGCGCGGAATATTGCGGCACGTCTCACGCGCTGATGGCGTTCTCGGCCGTCGCCATGGCGCCCGAAGCCTTCCGGTCCTGGCTTGCCGCCCAGGCAATTCCCGCGGAAGGGGCCGGCGCGAGCGGCGGCGCGCTGTTCCTGCGCCATGGCTGCGGGTCCTGCCATTTCGTCGCGGGCACCGATGCGCGCGGCCTGATCGGCCCGGATCTTTCGCATATCGGTTCCCGCGCCACCGTCGCAGCCGGAATCCTGCCCAACACCGAAGACGCCGTCACCCGCTTCATCGCCCGGCCCGACCTGATCAAGCCTGGCTCCGGGATGCCGGCCTTCGACATGTTGCCGCCGGACGATATTCGCGCCATAGCCGCCTGGCTGAGGGGCCTGCGATGAGCGCTGCGGTCAAGGAGCGTTCGCCGGAAGAATACAAGGTGCAGGAACAGCGGCTGCGCGCTGTGTGGGCCAATCCGACCGGTTGGCGCTACTGGACCTCGGTGAACAATTACCAGATCGGCCTCTGGTACGGCTCTGCGGCCTTCGCCTTCATGCTGTTTGCCGGCGTGCTCGCGCTCTTGATGCGGATGCAGCTCGCTGTGCCAGACAACGATTTTCTCTCGGCCGACTTCTTCAACCAGGCTTTCACCCTGCACGGCACGGTGATGATGTTCCTGTTCGCGGTACCGATCTTCGAGGCGGTCGCGATCTTCCTCCTGCCGCCGATGCTGGGCGCCCGCGAAATGCCGTTTCCACGCCTCGGAGCGTTCAGTTTCTGGAGCTTTTTGCTCGGCGGCATCTTCGTCTGCGGCTCGATCTTCTTCAATGCGGCGCCGTCGGCAGGCTGGTTCATGTATCCGCCGCTCGCCACCGACAAGGAGTTCTCCGGCATTGGCGCCGACATCTGGCTGCTCGGTCTTTCCTTCATCGAAGTCGCCTCGATCGCGGCCGCCGTCGAGCTCATCGTCGGCATCATGAAATGCCGCGCGCCGGGCATGCGCATCAACCTGATGCCGCTCTTCGCCTGGTACCTGCTGATCGTCGCCGGAATGATCCTGTTCGCCTTCCCGCCGCTGATCGCCGGCGATCTCCTGTTCGAGATGGAACGGATGTTCGATTGGCCGTTCTTCGATGCGGCGCGCGGCGGCGACCCGCTCCTGTGGCAGCATCTGTTCTGGATATTCGGCCATCCAGAGGTCTACATCATCTTCCTGCCGGCCATCGCGCTGATGGCCATGATCGTGCCGACTTTTTCGCAGCGTCCGATCGTTGGTTATTCCTGGATCGTGCTCGCGGCAGTCGGGACGGGGTTCCTCTCCTTCGGCCTGTGGGTGCACCATATGTTTGTGACAGGCCTGCCGCAGATCTCGCTGGCCTTCTTCTCGGCGGCCTCCGAGGCGGTGGCGATACCGACCGGCGTGCAGATCTTCGTCTTCATCGCCACCATGCTGGCCGGCCGGGTGATCTTCTCGACCCCGATGCTGTTCGGCACCGGAGGGCTTGCCATCTTCGTCATCGGCGGACTGACAGGCGTCATGGTGGCGCTCGCACCCTTCGACTGGCAGGCGCACGACACGTATTTTGTCGTTGCGCATCTCCATTATGTGCTGATCGGCGGCATGCTTTTCCCGGTGGTGGCCGGGCTCTATTACTATTACCCGCTGATCGACGCGAAGAAACTCTCCGACCGGATGGGGCGGATCGCCTTCTGGCTGATGTTCTGCGGCTTCAACATCGCTTTTTTCCCCATGCATCTGAGCGGCTTGCGCGGCATGCCCCGACGCGTCTTCACCTATCCAGCCGAAATCGGCTGGGACTGGCTGAACCTGATCTCGACGGCCGGAGCCTTCATTTTCGCCGCGGGCGTGCTGGTGGTCGTCTTCGACGTGCTCAGGCCAAAGCACCGGCAGCCGCGCGGCGAATTCAACCCGTGGAATGCCGGCACGCTGGAATGGATTTCCGAGCCGGAGGAGAACTGGGGCGTCCGCTCGATACCCATCGTGCGCAGCCGCTACCCCTTGTGGGACCAGAAGGACCTTGCCCGCAAAGTCAATGAAGGCCGCTATTATCTGCCCGACGCGGAAGAGGGATGGCGCGAGGGACTGGTCACCACCGTGCTCGACGCCGAACCCGTCCAGGTGCTGCGCGTCGGCGGCACCTCCCATGTCACCATCGTCTCGGCTCTTTCGCTCGGAGGCGCCTTCATCGCGCTTACCTTCCACTGGTGGATCGCGACGGCGCTGGCCGCAATCATCTGCTTTTGCGCAGTCATCTACTGGCTCTGGTCGGGCACTGGCGAAATCCCCGAGAAGCCGGAAAAGGATGTCGGCCTGGGCCTCAGCCTGCCGCTTTATGCCTCCGGCTCCGATTCGGTCGGCTGGTGGGCGATGTTCATCACCATGGTGGGCGATGGCACCGCGTTCGCCAGCCTCGTCTTCGGCTATTTCTTCTACTGGACGATCCATGCCAACTTCACCGCGGGGATTGCCGGGCCCGATGCGGTCTGGTCGCTGGTGGCTGCCAGCCTGTTCGCTGCGGCGTGGGGCCTGATGGTGGCGGCACGCACGGTCAACAGGCGCGGCGCTACGGCCACTATGCGCGGCTTGCTGGTGCTGTCCCTGCTAACGACCGTTGCCGCGTCCGCCACAGGCCTGGCCGCGCCATTGTCTCCAGGCATGGACCCGACGCGCCACGTCTATCCCGCAATCGTCTGGATCCTGGTGATCTGGGTGCTCGCCCATGCAGCGCTCGGCACAGTCATGCAGGCCTATTGCCTGGCCCGCTCGCTGGCCGGCCGACTGACGCCGAAGCATGACCTGGATCTAGGCAATGTGGTGCTCTACTGGCATTTCCTGCTGATTGCCGCCGTCACCACCTTCGCCATCATCGGCCTCTTTCCGGCAGCGATGTGAGGCGCCGATGTGGCTTGTCCCAAAACAGATCGAGACACTGTGGACGCTGTTCACTGCGCCGGTGGTGTGGGCTGCGCATTTCCTTGTTTGCTACATCGGCGCGGCGATCTATTGCGCCAAGCCCGAGCTTGTCGGGCTGAGTTTCAGCGCTGTGCGCGCCGGCATCGCCGCCGCCACCGTGATCGCCCTCTCGCTGATCGCGCTGTCAGCATGGCTCGCCTGGCGGCAATGGGGCTTCGGCACAGACGATCCGCCGCACGACGATCCGACGAGACGCGACCGGACCCTGTTCCAAGGCTTTGCGACGCTGCTGCTCTCGGGTCTCAGCTTCATCGCCGTGATCTTCACCGCGATGCCTGCATTGTTCCTGACGGAGTGTATCCGGTGAGACGCGCCTGCCTCATCCTCGGCATCCTCGTCCTTGCCCTGGTCTGGCTCGGGCCGCTGCTCGATGGCTTGCGGGATTCGTTTTCGGCGCACATGCTGGCGCATATGGGAGTGGTGGCGATCGCCGCGCCGCTGATGGCGATTGGGGTCCCGCTCGGCCCGACACCAGGTGCGAGCCGGGCGTTCACCCTCGCCCTCCCCGCCTCCCTCGTCGAACTCATCGTCGTCTGGTCCTGGCACGCACCGGCCTTGCGGGCTCTGGCGCAAAGCTCGCTGTTTGTCACCGCTGTCGAGCAGGTCACGTTCCTTGCCGCCGGGCTGTTCCTGTGGCTGGCCTGCCTGCCGCGCCGCGGCTCGGACACCACAGGCTATGCCGCCGGCGCCTTCGCCCTGCTTCTGACGTCCATCCACATGACCTTGCTCGGCGCGCTGCTGGCGCTGACCCCGCGGCCGCTTTATGGGACCGGCGAGACAAGCTGCTTCGGCATCGCGCTTTCCGCCCAGCAGGATCAGGAACTTGGCGGCGTCATCATGCTTCTGGTCGGCGCCGCGGTCTACCTGGCCGGCGGCGTGACGCTTTTCGCGCGCATCCTCGCCACACCACCGCGGAAGACGGTCTGATGCATATCAGCTGGAAGAAGCTCGCCATAGCGCTTGCCATTCTGCCCTTCGTCGTGGTGCTGGCGGCCTGGATCGGCTTTTTCAATGTCGGTGCCTCGAGCGGCCACTGGAAGATCACGGAATGGTTCCTCCATTTCGCCATGCGATCGGCTGTGCGCACCTATGCCCTGGCGGTCGACGCTCCAGAGGCTCTGCCGCGCCATGCGATTCAGCCGGCCGCCGGGCATTTCGCACGCGGCTGCGCCATCTGTCACGGCGCGCCGGGCGAGCCGCGATCTCCTGTCGTCATGAGAATGCTGCCGCAGCCGCCTGACCTTGCCGGGGCCGTCGGCGAATGGTCGGACGCGGAGCTTTTTCGTATCGTCAAGCACGGCGTGCGTTTCACCGGCATGCCAGCCTGGCCGACGCAGGAACGCGACGACGAGGTCTGGGCGATGGTCGCCTTCCTGCGCGTACTGCCGTCGCTGGACGAGGCCGCCTATCGCGATCTCGCCTATGGCGAAAGGCTTGCGCCTCCTGCAGGCGCTGCCGAAACCCTGCCGCAAGCGCTGGCGGATTGCGCCCGCTGCCACGGCGAGGACGGTTTTGGACGCGGTCCCGCGATACCCGTTCTGGCCGGGCAGAGCGAGGCCTATCTCCTTGAAAGCCTGCGTGCCTATGCCGAGGAAGGCCGGGCAAGCGGATTGATGAGCCTGCCAGCCATTGCGGCAGGGCCTCAACTCTGGCCGGACCTGGCCAAGCATTTCGCTGCCCTGCCGGCGATGCATCCCGGCGGCGGGGGCGATCCAGCACTTGTCCGGCGCGGCAAGGAAATCGCCGAGAGGGGCGTCAGGGAGGCCAATGTGCCCGCCTGTCTCGGCTGTCACGGAAGACACGACCGCAGCCCACTCTATCCCTCGATCGCCGGCCAGCCGGCGCGCTACATCGAGACGCAGCTTGGGCTGTTCAGGGCGGGAAAGCGGGGTGGAACGCGCTTCGGCCATCTCATGGTCAATGCGGCGAAGGGTCTGACGGACGACGACGTCCGCGCGCTTGCGGCCTACTTCTCCCGATCGGCGGCTGCGTCCGCAACCGCA
Source organism: Mesorhizobium sp. WSM4850 (assembly GCF_055811735.1). Taxonomy (NCBI): domain Bacteria; kingdom Pseudomonadati; phylum Pseudomonadota; class Alphaproteobacteria; order Hyphomicrobiales; family Phyllobacteriaceae; genus Mesorhizobium; species Mesorhizobium sp. WSM4850. The sequence continues at coordinate 53,471 of NZ_JBVVPV010000021.1, forward strand.
ACGCGATAGGTGCGTTTGGGTTCTTTCGACTTTTTCGAGGTTCTGGTGAATAACTTGCTTACCGCCCTTCTCATGCTGATCATTGTTTTCGTAATTGCCGCGGGAGCGATCTTCTTCCTTTCCCGCGAAGAGGCGACCGTTCCGATCGCCGAGACCTATGGCCCCAACCCGACGCTGCCGGAGCCCAATCCTACCTGGCTGCCGACCGTCCATGTCGCCAGGGCCACGCCGTGGCCGCAGGGCACGAAGCCGACAGCGGCCCAGGGATTTGCAGTCAACGAATATGCCGGCGGGCTCGACCATCCGCGCTGGCTGTATGTTTTGCCAAACGGCGACGTGCTGGTGGCCGAGAGCAATGCGCCGCCCAGGCCGGAGGAGGGCTTCAGCATACGCCGCTTCATCGTCGATTTCCTCCAGAGTCAGGCCGGCGCGGGGACGCATACCGCCAATCGCATTTCGCTGCTGCGCGATCAGGACGGCGACGGGGTGGCGGAAACCAAAACCGTCTTTCTCACCGGGCTGTTCTCGCCATTCGGCATGACCCTGCTCAACGGCAAGCTCTACGTCGCCAACGCCAATGCAATCGTGGCCTTTCCCTACCAGGAGGGTGCGACCGAGATCACCGCAGCGGCGGAGAAGATCGTCGAACTGCCTGCGGGGAGGAACCACCACTGGACCAAGGACGTGACCGCCTCGCAGGACGGCACGAAGCTCTATGCGACCGTCGGATCCAATTCCAATGTCGGCGAGAACGGCCTGGAGGAAGAAGAGAACCGAGCCGCCGTGCTGGAGATCGATCTCACCTCGAGACAGACGCGTCTCTTCGCCTCCGGCCTGCGCAATCCGAACGGCCTGTCGTGGCACCCGCAAAGCGGTGAGCTCTGGGTCGTCGTCAACGAGCGCGACGAGATCGGCAGCGATCTGGTGCCGGATTACATGACTTCGGTGAAGGATGGCGGCTTCTATGGCTGGCCTTACAGCTATTTTGGCCAGCACGTCGATGATCGCGTCAAGCCGCAGCGGCCCGACCTCGTCGCCCAGGCGATTAAGCCGGACTATGCGCTCGGGGCGCACACGGCTTCATTGGGACTGACCTTCAACACAGGCGACCTGTTCGGTCCTCAATACAGGAATGGCGCCTTCGTCGGGCAGCATGGCTCGTGGAACCGCAGGCCGCACAGCGGCTACAAGGTGATTTTCGTGCCGTTTGCCGGCGGTAGGCCCTCCGGCCCGCCTCAGGACATCCTCACCGGCTTCCTGAGCGAGGACGACAAGGCTTATGGCCGTCCTGTGGGCGTGGCGATAGACCGGCGCGGCGCCCTGCTGGTGGCGGACGATGTCGGCAACAAGGTCTGGCGGGTCGTTCCAGCTCACACGCAATCGGCACTGTGAGCGGTTCGTGCTGCCGTTGCCGGTCGGAAACAGCGTTCCCGCACCGATCAAGCCGAAATCAAGCTGTCGTTGCCAATCCGCGCCCGCGTGCATGCCGGACCCTCTGACGCATACGATCGGCAAGGGAAGCGAGCGAGCCTTGCGCCGTGCGCGTCCCAAGAACGGATTGCAGGACAACGCCCTGCGTTGCGAATTTATGCTTGAACGCCTCTGCACCGCACAGGAAATCGACCGTGCTCAAGCCGTGATCGAACGACCACTGTATGTAGTCCATCATCAGGATCATGCCCGGCGACGCCCGGCTGAAATCCGGATCGAAAGTGGTCACGAACGCCATCATGGTGTGGTGCTGGACGAAGTTGATGGAAATCGCGACCATTGCGCCATCGCATTCAAGTACGAAAATGTGCAGCACGCCGGCACGCGCCAGCGCGTCAACAAGTGCGGCCAGTACCGGCGCTCCCTCTTCGAAAAGTTGCGATTCACGCTTGCGCTCGACCAGCCATCTGCGCTTCAGGGCAGAGAGCCGGTCGAGTACCGGCTGCAGTGGCTCGTCTGGCGCAAGCAGGCGAAATTTCATTTCGCCGGCTTCTTCCAACGTCTTGACGCCGCGCCGATAATTCTGCCGTGTCTTTTTCGACTGCTCCGCGAACCACGCTCCTCCGCTCGCCCACTGTCCGGCGACGCGATAACTGACTTCCTCCCTGTGATTGGGGCGAAGCCTGATCCCGCTGGAGGTGTCCGGAGTGAGCATTTTGCGGACCGCCGCACCCGGCAAGAGACGATTGAGAAAGGCAATATCGAAGCCACCGGCGTCACAGATCCGGGCCCATACGTCCTGCAGGGCCGACAACGAGCATTCCGGAGCAACAAGAATATCGCCGTAATCGGTATAACTGTTGGCCGCCCATTCGAGAAACCGCAGGCCTTTGCGCTTGCCGATCGCCATTGGAAGGACAGCAACGAGCCTGTCACCATTCCAGACCAGGCCGATCCGCAGCGCGCGCTGGTCACGGTCAGCTACGGTATTCCACCAGGCCGAAATCCAGGCATGACTCTGAAAGACCAGCCCATCGGTGCGATGCCAGAGATTCATCCAATCGGCTTCGATCGCAACCAGGCGATCCGCCGAACGGACAACTTCCAGGCGCTCTGCGCTCGAGGCGTCAATCGAAACAATTGTGTTCATTGGGAACGATCCTGTGCGATGGCATCGGGACGCCTCAGGAACAGTCTGCGGAGATGCCCTCCCATCTTCCTGAGCGGCAGGACGTAAAGCCCAAAGAGCGATTGATAGTCGCGCACATCGCGATCTATCAGGCCAAATTTGAGGTCTTCATCCGGATCCGGGACAAACTGCGTCCCGAAGAGGCGATCCCAGAACGAAAACAGCAGGCCAAAATTCTTGTCATAGTGGCGAGGGTCGATGCTGTGGTGCACCTGGTGCCAGTGCGGACACAAGATGACGTTGTTCAACGGGCCGAAGGAAATCTTGAAATGGGTATGACGAACAAAGTCCATCATCAGGATGTTGCGGATGACATAGACGTTGATGCCGAAGATGGCGATCTCTACTGGATCGAGCGCGATCAGGCTCCAGATGCCGAAGCAGATCCCCGGGATGACGCCATCCCAGATACGGTTCATCAGGTCGTCCAGCGGATGAACCCGATCCTTGGTGATTCCCACCATCACCTCGGCCGAATGATGCACTTTGTGCAATTCCCACAGGAACGGGAAGTGGTGCTGGGCGACATGGTAGAGATAGTACGAAATGTCGTAGGCGATCAGCATGGTTGCGGTGAAGATGACGATCGTCACCGGTCCGGCCGGGCCGTCGATGAGCGGCGCCTCGATATCAAGCAGCCAGCCGATTGCGTGGTGCGTCCCATAGCCGACGGCGGCAACGAAGGTGGCGCCGGCAGGGATGAGCAGGAATGGCATTATCGCCCGTTTGGTGACCCAAAATAGGACATCCGCTCGCGCCGACGGGTGCAGGATGACTTCCGCCGGGAAAGCGAAATCGAAAAAGTCCCTGAGGGATTTATGCTCGACAGTCCGCCAGTAAGCGACCACCGCGCTCCCCAGTGCCGTGAAAAGCAGGAGGCCGAGCGTCACCAGATCGACGTTCGAAAGCTTTTCCACAATCAATCCGGCGAATTCAGAAAACATCGGTGCGGTGGCTCCTGGGCCGTAAAATGGCCGTCCGGCGAATTGCGAAGCAAGAAACTTGCCAAACCCACTGCATGTGCCGGCAACCAAATGGCTATTGCGGCTGCAACAAGCAAAAGCATGCCGGATTTGCGCCAGACTAGCAGTTCAACCGTAACAAAACGCTAAAAGTTCGAAAGCAATTAATCTCGAACATGGCCGAAACACCGGAGAGGCCGCTCTGCTGCAGCGCCGGTCGCTATCATAGCGGCCGGCGGATTGCCGCGAGGTGTATCTCAATTCCGTCTTCGCCCACTTCGCCACGCCAGGCGACGCGTTCGGCCGGCTGCCTGACGCCAAAACGCGGTGAAACCCAGCCGCCCTGCCCCGGTGCGTCGCCGCCGGCACGGATGTCGACCGCAGCGTCCGGAAAGCGCATGGCTATCAGCGGCTCATCGCCGCGCTGCACCGTGACCGTAGTTTCGTCCCGGTCAGTGCCGAGGCCGGCTGCGAGTTGAAAGACGATCTCGGCCACACGCCTGCCGCCGAGCAGTTGGTCGCTCACGACGATGCCGTCGGCCCGGTGCGTCACGGTGCGCTGATGCACGACGCCGAAGCGGCTTTTATACCCGTCATGGCGGGCGCGCAGCTTCCAGTGCGTTCCCGGCTCGCTCTCCACCAACTCCGCAATCGCCTTGTGCGACCAGTTGAACATCCCGGCGATGATGCTTTGGCTTTTGCCCTCGATATTCAGCGTGTTATGCGCCGGTGTCGAGCGAAACCAGTTGCGCCAGACGCCTCCCGAACCGTAGAGCCAGGTGCCGGGATCGACCAGCACCGGCTCGCCATCGATGCACAAGGTGAGCGACAGCGCGTCGGCATGGCCGTGAGCCGCTATCGAGAGATAGCCGAGCGGGCCGTGGTCGAATGTCAGATCGATGCTGCGGCCGTTCATCTCGCCGCGCCAGACCGAGAGCCCGCCCTGCGTGAACGTTTGCAGCCCACGCGACACCGGTGCCGGCTCCAACGGCGTGCCAAAGACAAGCGCCCGAAAATCGTCGGGTCCCGCTGCCTTGCCCGGCATCTGTAGAAAGCCATGGATGGCGGCGGCGACGGATCGGACATAGTCCGGCTCGTCCCCGAGCGTCAGCACGCGACCTTCGTCATTGTCGCCAAAGCCGGCGGCTGGTGGCAGCCAGGCGACGAAATTGGCAAAAGCGGCCAGGCGCGCTTCGACGGGCGAGGCAAACGGCGTTCCGGCCTGGCGTGCCGCAGCGGCGCACAGCAAGATGAGTTCGGCGGTGAAGGCCGCGTATGTCGGGGTCTGCTCGGCACCGGCGCCATCGGCGAGAATCTGCTTGCCCGCCTCAGCCTGGAGGGCGCCGCGTGCAGCGTCGGCTGCAGCCCCCAACGCCAGGCCGATCAGATACTCGCCAGCCAGTTCTGCGACGAGATGATTGTTGGCGGAGGAAAACCGGGAGGGGAACCGCGGCAGCCAATAGGCGCTTGCCGCCAGTATTTCGCCCACTTGCTGCCGTGTCGCCGCGCCCAGTCGGTCGCCGACGAGGTCCATGGTGACAATCAGGCTGATGGCCCGCAGCGCGACTTCGATGCCGGAGGCCCAGCCAACCCCCCGAAACGGCGGGTTGGCTGAATGCCAGCTGTCGATCGCCGCCTGTATGGCCCTCCGGGACTGGTCGTCGCCGGCGAGAAGCAGGTGGGCGGCCAGTGGCGGCAACCGCTGCAGCCGGTTGATCTCCCACACGTATTTTACATCGCCGCGGCCGCCGCCATGGCGAAAATCGATATCGAAAGTATGGGCCTCGGCACCCGGCCAAAGCCTGCCGGTCACCGGATCAAGGCGCCAAAGCTCGGGAGGAAACAGCCGATCGGGATCGCGCCGCGGCCATGTCCGCCCAAGTGCGGAAAACTCGCCGCCAAGCGTGTTTTGCGCCGCCGCCGCTATGGCTTGCCGTTGTGCCGGTGTCGCAGCCAGCACAGCATCGCGCAATCCGCGCAGCACCGGATGCAACCGGGGCGAAGCATAACGCTGCCAGCCGCCGTCGCGGCGGCGCGAAGCGATCCTTCGACGCTGCTCGCCCAGCCGGTGCAACACCTCAGCCGGCTCCATGCCGCGCAACCGGTTGATGTACCAGCCGATTCTCATACCGCTCCGCCAAGGTTTGGATTCTTGTATACCATGCTGTCGAAAAGCCGCGCGACCGCAATCCTCTTTTCCGATCCTGCGGTTAATATCTCCGACCATGAAACGGAAAGAGTGGCGATGAGAAGGACGGCGCTTGTTGCAGCATGGATGCTCGGCATGGCGATAGCCGCCAGCGCTGCCCCGATCCCGCTGCAGCGCGGCGTTGGCGTGCATGAATGGCTCAACTGGTCGCCGGTGGAGAACGATGGATCCTACCGTTGGCCGCCCTATCGCAGCGAGCAGGAGTGGCGCGCTGCACATACCCCGCTCACCGATTGGCCCGGCGACGCGTTTGCGCACATTCGGTCGATGGGCTTCGACTTCGTCCGGCTGAGCGTCGATCCCGGCCCTCTGCTTGCCAGCCGGGGCGCCAAACGCCAGCAGGCGCTGGACATACTTGCCGCCGCGGTCGAGCGGGTCACGTCGGCCGGCCTTAAGGTGGTTTTCGACCTGCACGGCGTCACCCAGGTTCCGGCCTACAGCATGGAGATGATCTATGACGGTGCCGACAGCGAAGGCGTTGCCAGCTATCGCCAAATGGTTGTGGCGGTCGCCATCATGCTGGCCAGGGTTGGCACCGACAAGGCAGCCCTCGAGCCTTACAACGAGCCGGCATACTATCCCTGTGATCCGAGCGGCAGCGATGACTGGCAGCGGATCATGGCAGACACGGTCCGCGATATTCGCGCAGTCAGCAGCGAACTGACCATCATCGCAACAGGCGCCTGTGGCGGCAGCATTGCCGGACTGGTCAATCTCGCCCCCGGCTTTGACGATCCGAACATCTACTACAGCTTCCATATGTACGAGCCGCACAGTTTCACCCACCAGCGCTCCGACGGTACAGGCGCTTTCGCCTCGGGGCTGCCCTGGCCGGCCGACAGCAGCACGCCCGAAAAGGTGACCGAAACCCTTAAGGCCCGAATGGACGCCGCCGGCTTGAGCCCGGTCGAGCAGGTGATGAACATGGTCGCGGCGCGTGAAGCAATCGCCCGGTATTTCGAGCAGAATTGGGGGCCGAGCCAACTCGAGGCGAGCTTCCGTCAGGCGGTCGACTGGGGCCAGGCGCATGGCATTCCAAGCCGGCGGCTGTTCATGGGCGAATTCGGCGTCATCCTCATGTCGGCGGACGGCCGCATGGGCGCGTTCGACGCTGACCGTCTGCGCTATCTCGAGGCGGTGCGCCAGCAGGCGGAACGCTTCGCGATACCCTGGTCTGTCTGGGAATTCGCCAATCCGCATGGGATGTCGCTGATCCTCCCCGACGGACCGCCCGTAGCTGATGGCGGACTGGTGCGAGCGCTGGGTCTTGCGTTTCAGTAACGCGACATGTCGAGTTGCTGGTTGATGAGCGCCCGCTTGCCGCCCCGCCCGGCGGCAATGCGGTCCACGGCTTTCAGGCAAAACCGGATACGACCGTTTGTGCGGTTGACCAACGACTCGACGAGTCGCGCGGCGCAGGCAGGTGCCGCCCCGGCGGTCGGGATATAGCGAATCAATGCCTCGCCGGGCTGGTCCTGGTAGAATTGCAGTTCCTCTATGCCGTCGAAGAATGCGGGGCCGTCGGGCACGAGGTGCGTCGTCACCACCCGGCCGCCGTCGGCGGTCACCAGATAGTCGACGTTTCGGCGCGGCATGACAGCCTCGACTCTAAGCCGCTGGCCGTTTGCCTCATTCGGCAATTCCACCAACCGGGCAGAGTCGCCGGTATCGTAGCGGATGAAAGGCATGCCGGTCGACAGGAAGCCAGTGCCGACGAGCCTTCCCTCCTTGCCTGTCTCTGTTACCGGCTCGCCTGCCGCGTCGACCAATTCGGCGAGGCCGTAGAGGGGATTGAACTCGTAGCTGCCGAGGGCTCCGGGCGTTTCTTCGGCGAACAGCACCTTTTCGCTGAGCCCATAGAAGCAGGACAGCGGTACGTCGCCAAGAACGTTTCGGATGATCTCCCGTTGATGGGGATGGACTGGCTCTGAGATCATCATCATGCCCTTGACGGGCCGTTTTGGTACTCGGTCAAGCACGCGCATATGCCGGCAAAACAGCTCTATGGCCGAGGGATAGCCATAAAAATACGTGATGCCCCGCGCGTCGATCAGGTCGAGATAGGCATCGGCGTCGTCGATGGTCATTGGAAAGACAGCGAGCCTCAGTTCACGGAGTGCCGGGTCCCATTCATGCCGTCGCTTGCCGGTGGCATCGAGGCTGAAGCCGCGGAAGCAGACGCGCGCCGTGCCTTCATCAAAACCGATCCGCGACCAGACGTGGTAGACGAACGCCATCTCGCGGGCGCTCCGATCCTTATCGAGATAGAAGCGAAATGGCTTGTCGGTGCTGGAGCCGTTGCCGGAGGCCTCATCCAGTTGGGCAATCGGCACCGCCAACGCTGCAGTTCCAGCCTTTCGCAGGATGTCCTTGGACAGAACCGGGAGGCGGCGCAGGTCGGCAAGTCCCAGCGTCGACAGATCGAAGCCAGGACCGAGGGCTTGGTCGATCGACTCGCGATAGAACGGACTGCCGGCATGGGCTTTCCGCAACAGCGCGCGCAGCGCGGCCAGATGAAATTGCCCGGCATAGACAGGATCCTCGGCGGCCATGGCGATCCGGCTCCGCCACGACCGATAGGTCGCACCAAATTTTACCCGAGTTGGCGCCAGCGCCAGCACGGGCGCCAGCAGCCGCCTGACCGCTGTCGGGCTTCGCACATAGGCACCGCGCGCTACGTCAAGAAAATTCATGATTTTGCACCGGACCTGCCGTTTGCCGCCTCATGCCACACACGGCATATCGATGCCGCGAACGAAGAAAGCTCCAGCCGTTCCCGGTGCACCGCCATGGCAGCCGAGCCAAGACGGGCGCGCAACGCCGTGTCGTCAACCAGTTCTGTCAGTGCCTCGGTCAGCGCCGCCACATCGCCGGGCGGCACCAGCAACCCGGTTTTCTTGTGCACGATGATGTCCTCTACCGCGCCGACAGGCGTGGTGACCACCGCGAGGCCGGAGGCCATTCCCTCGATGACCGAGACCGGGAGGTTTTCGGCGAATGAGGGGAGCGCCAGAATGTCGGCCGAAGCGATCAGCGATGCAACCTCGTTCGGACCCACCCAGCCTGGAAAGGCAATACATCCGGCAAGCCCCAGTCCGGCCGATCTTGCCCGTACGGCCTCGACGTCACCATCGCCGGCGATTGTGGCGCGCCACTGCTTGACAGGCTTCATGCGATGCAGTGCGTCCAACAATTGCGGCACGCCCTTGCGGTCGCCGATACGGCCTAGGAATAGGATGTGAACGCTGTCTCCACCACCGACATGGGCCAGGGACGGCACTTCGGTAGCATTGGGCACAATCACTATGTTCGCGGCCGCGCCTGGCGCCCGTGCAGTGACGAAGTCGCGCCAGATACGGCCCAGAACCACGATCCGATCGGCATGCTCGAACATATGCCGGATGCGGCGGCTCATGAAGCTGCGCTTTTCCTTCCAGAACGTCTGGTATTGAGCTCCATGCAAATGCAGCACATAGGGGATGCCGAGCAATCGCGCGCACCTCGCGATGACCATCTTGCGGTAGGTACTGCCAAAGCTCGATACGTTGATGTGAACGACGTCGGCACGGCCGGCAATACGCGCGACCAACATCCGAAGGCAAAAGCCAATCATGTAGAAGACCGACAGCGCGACCGAGCCTGAACCGCGACTGGGAAGGAAGCGCGCCTCGATCTTTCCGTCTCCCTGCCGTTGGAGTTCGCGGTCGAGCGCCGCCATGATGCGGTCGATGCCTCCCTGCCCCGACACACCCGACGGGGTCGCGACCAGGACATGTATTTTTCGATCGGGTAAGAGACTTTGCAGCATGGTATTCTCGATAGCACGGACCGCGTAACCACAAAGCAAACGTTCCCGGTAAGTTTACGGCAAATCTTTTAGTTCAAACTGAATCTGTTCACCCCTCGCCGCTGTCGCGCTGGATTTTCCGCCGGTCGACGGTTAGTCGAGGCGGAATTTTCCGGGGACAACCCTTTGCTGCTGCGCTCCACGCTCATCTATGCCCCGGCGATCCTGCTGACGCGGATTTCCGCGCTGCTCCTGCTGGTCATCGTGACGCGGTTGATCGACCAGACCGAGTATGGGCTGCTGACCCTTGTGGTGACCGTCGGCGAAATGACCGACATTGCGGTCACCAACTGGCTGCGCATCGCTTTGCTCAGGCTTGGCGGCAAAGGCGACGTCAGCCGCGGCAGCCTGATGCTGGCCGGGCGGGTGTTGCTTGCCAGCACGGCGCTGGCGCTGATCATATCCGTGATCGCCTCTGCAGTGATCGTGCCGGAGCGCTGGGTCGAGTTCGCGATCGCCGTCTGCAGCTACCTGATCGCCGGTTCCATCGGCCGCTACGCGTTGACGGTGCTGCAGATGCAGCAGCGTCATTCGGTCTATTCGATGCTCGAGTTCCTGCGCGCCGTGCTGCAGCTGGCGCTGCCGATCGGCGCCATCGTCATGTTTCAAGATTCCTTTCTGACGGTATCGCTCGGCTCGAGCCTTGGTGTTTTGGTCGCCGGCATCGTAACGGGCATCATGGCATCCCGACGCGTCGTTGCCGGTCCGCCACGCTTCACCCAAAAGGAGTTCTTCGTCCTCGGCGTGCCCCTGGTCATCATGGCGCTGGTAGGCTTCGGCCTGCACAGCGCCGAGCGTGTGTTCCTCAAGATCTATTACGATGCCGGCGCAGTCGCGATCTTCGCTGCAGCCTATGCACTGGCCCGCCAGCCGATCGATATGGTTGCCAATTCCATCAACATGGGCGCCTTTCCCGAGGTGGTCAGCCGGTTCGACGACGACGGGCCCGCGGCATCGGGCCGGCTGCTGTCGCAATTGATGGCCTTGATGATGCGCCTTTGCCTGCCGGTTGCAGCGATGCTGGTCGCACTCAGCAGCGATATCACGCAACTCCTGCTGCCCGCCGAGTATCACGGCCGTTTCGGCCTGCTCTTTCCGATCATCGCCTTCAGTGTGCTGTGTGCCAATCTCGCCAGCTTCGTCTATGGCACCGTGGTGCACGCACACAAGCGGCCGTGGCTGCTGATCATCGCCAATTCCTTCGGCTCGGTGGCGACAATCGCATTGTCCGTGCTGTTGATCCCGCCGATGGCGGAGGTCGGCGCTGCTTTGGCGCTGGCGGGCGGATCGCTGGCAGGCCTTTTAGCCTGCATCATCATCAGCGAACGGCTGACGCCGGTGCCGGTGCCATGGCGCGACATCGGCATGTCGGTCGTCATCTCGACCAGCACGGGGCTGGCCGCCGGCCTTGCCAGCGCTCTGTTCGGCGATATGCCGGCCATCTTCTCGCTCGTCGCGGGCGGCGCCGCTGGCACAGTGGTTTTCTTCGGGCTGACCTGGCTGGTCTACCCTGCCGCCGCGATGCAATTCGTAGCCAAGCTGAGGGCGCGGCTAAGGCTCGCCTAGGCCGCAACGGCATTTGCCAAATTGCCGTGCCATAGTCCTGGAAAAGGCGGCTCCGACTTCGGACCGACGCAGCAGCCCAGGGTCGGCGCCCTGGCAATCGCTATTTATGGACCGACCTTCCGGCGTCCCCGACGGCCCCATAACTCCCGGCACAGCAGCGCCGCGTAGGCGGCGTTGGTGTCATAGTAGCGGCGCCACAAGCGTCGCGGCTCCTGCGCCACGCGAAACAACCACTCCAGACCGGCCGCTTGAACCAGTTTTGGCGCCCGGGCAACCTTGCCGCCATAGACATCGAAACTGCCGCCCACGCCCATGACGAAACTCGGGGTGAGTTCGTCACGATAGCGCTTGATAAAGCGCTCCTTGCGCGGCGTCGGCATCGCCACCAACAGGCAGTTGGCCCCCGAGGCGTTGATCGCCTCGACGATGCCGGCCTCGTCTTCCGGCTTGAAATAGCCATTGCGCATGCCGGCGACGACGAGACCCGGATGATCCTTGGCAAGTCGCATTCCAACGGCATCGAGAACGGATTGTTCGGCGCCCAGGAGGAAGGGCCTGAAGCCACGCTTCGCGCAGAGGCTCAGCAGATTGATCATGATGTCGACGCCGGCCACCCGCTCCGGCAGCGCAACGCCGCAAAGACGCGCCCCCCAAAGCACGCCGATGCCGTCGACGTTGATCACATCCGCCGTCGCCACATCCTCCCGCAGCTCGCTATTGTCGCGCATGTTCACAAGCTTGGCGACATTCACCACCACATGATGCAGCGGCCGCCGCAGGGTCATCGCCTCATCGGCGATGGCCAGCGTCTCGGCCATGGTCAGCGCATGGATCGGCGCGCCAAGGAATTCCCGGCGCCGCGACGCCAACAGGCGATGCTGCGCCCATGCCGGGTCGTGCGCGTTCATGCGGCCTCCTCTGCACTTGCAGGAAGCGCCTCGAGCGCTGATTTCTTGCCTTCGATGCGGGCGTCGGGCTTGCGTGCCTTGCGCCAGGTCCACAAACCCCTGGTGTCGATGAGCTTCTTGTCCTTGAGCGCTTCGGGATCAACCAGATTGAACTGCCGATGGTCGACCAGCAGGACGACGATATCGCACTGGTCGATGGCGGAAAGCGCATCGGTGAAGACGATGCCCTTGCCCTCGAGCTCATGCGGCAGCCTGTGTGCGTTGGGTTCAGCCGCAATGATCTTCAGGTTGGGAATATCCGACAAAAGCTTCACCACCTCGACGGCCGGGCTCTCGCGCATATCGTCGATATTGGGTTTGAAGCTGAGGCCAAGACAAGCGATCGTCTGTTTGCGGGACGGGTCGAGCAAGGCTTGTATATCCCTGACCACCGACAACGGACGCTCGGAATTGATCCGGCGTGCCGAAGCCATCAGCCGCGTGCTGTTGGGCGCGGCATCGATGATAAAATACGGATCGACCGCAATGCAGTGGCCGCCGACCCCCGGGCTCGGCTGCAGGATGTTCACGCGGGGGTGCCGGTTGGCGAGATCGATCACCTCCCAGACGTTGAGCGACAGATCCTGGCACACTGCCGCAAGCTCGTTGGCAAAGGCGATGTTGACGTCGCGGAACGCATTCTCGGTCAACTTCACCAGTTCCGCGCTTTCGGCCTGGGTCGTGAACAGGTCGCCGGCAACAAAGGTTGAATAGAGTGCAGCGGTGCGTTCCGACGACTTGCGCGATAGTCCGCCGATTGAGCGATCGTTGTTGATCAGCTCGGTTAGGACCTTTCCCGGCAACACCCGCTCGGGCGAGTAGGCGACCAGGACATCGGCCTGTTCGCCATGCGCGAGAGGAAATTTGAGATCGGGCCGCAACTCGGCAAGCAGTCCCGTCATGATGCGCGTCGTGCCGACCGGCGATGTCGATTCCAACACCACAAGGTCTCCCCGCTTCAGCACCGAGGCGATGCTTCGTGCCGCCGCGAGCACATAACTCACGTCAGGCTTGTGGTCCTCGGTTATCGGGGTAGGCACGGCGATGACAAAGGCGTCCGCCGGCTGCGGCGTCGAGAAAGCCCTGAGCTTGCCGTTGCCTACAACCTTCTGGATCAGACCGTCGAGGTCCGGCTCGACGATGTGGATCTCGCCGCGATTGACCTTCTCGACCACCGCTTCGTTGATGTCGACGCCAATGACGTCGAGCCCACGACTGGCGAAGATGGCACAGGTCGGCAGGCCGATATAGCCCATGCCGATAACGGAAACGGTCTTGATCTCAGCCATGATGCAGCAGTTCCTCAACGATCCGGTTACTGGCCCGGCCATCGCCATATGGGTTGTGTCGTTCCGCCATGCCGCGATAGGCCTCCTGGTCGTCGAGGAGGCTGTTGGCATTCAACAGGATCTTTTGGATATCGGTGCCGACGAGACGGGCGGTGCCCGCCGCGATCCCCTCGGGCCGCTCGGTATTCTCACGCATCACCAGCACCGGCTTGCCGAGCGAAGGCGCTTCTTCCTGCACGCCGCCGCTATCGGTCAGCACCAGATAGCTCTGCTTCTGCAGGAACAGGAACGGCAGATAGTCCTGCGGGTCGACCAGGTGGATGTTCGGCACGCCGCCCAGTTCTGCGTTGACCACCGAGCGCACATTGGGGTTGGGATGGACCGGATAGACGATCTGCACGTCCTCGCGCATTGCCAGCCCCTTCAGCGCCGTGCAGATACGATGGATGCCGCCGTCGAAATTCTCACGACGATGACCTGTGACGAGCACCATTTTCTTGGCCGGATCGAGGAACGGGAAACCGGCGGCGAGTTTTGCGCTCATCAGACTGTCGGCGTCGATCGCGCCGGAAAAATGCAACAGCGTGTCTATCACCGTGTTGCCGGTCACGAAGATGGTGCTCGCAGCCTTTCCTTCGGCGATGAGATTGTCGCGCGCCTGGATGGTCGGCGCGAAATGCCAGGTCGCGATATCGCCGGCAATCTTGCGGTTCAGTTCCTCTGGAAACGGAGAGTTGATATTGTGGCTGCGCAATCCGGCCTCGATATGGGCGACCGGGATGCGCTTGTAGAAGGCAGCCAAAGCCGCAGTCATCGCCGTGGTCGTGTCGCCTTGCACGAGGACGATATCAGGCTTCGCCTGCTCCAGCACTTCGGCCATGCCCAGCAGCACGCGCGAGGTCACGTCGAACAATGTCTGGCCGGGCTGCATGATGTTGAGATCATGATGCACCGGCAGGCCGGTCAGTTCGATGACCTGGTCGACCATCTCGCGATGCTGGCCGGTGATGCATGTCTCGGTGATGAAACCTGGATGGGCAAGCGCGGCACGCACCACCGGAAAGCATTTGAGCGCCTCAGGCCTGGTGCCGAACACGATCAGCAGTTTTTGCCTGGACGGCAGTTTTGGATGTGAAAGGATGTTCATTGCTGATCCTGGTCGCCAGAAGGCGTCGCGACCTGCCGATTATTCGCCACGAGCTATAATAGCGGCAGAAGCCGCCTCCGTTACCTTAAATCTTAATATATGATTAACAGCCAAGCCCACGTTCGCCCCGGTAACTCTTATGAAAGCCTGAACCGATAGGTATCCTGGCAGAGTAGTCTTGAAAAAGAATATATTCGATTGACTAATATTTTAATTATCGGCCACACGGTCGGATCTCGGCGCTGGGAAAATGCGCTTCTGGTGCGGTTGAGCGCAGGCGGTCACGTGGTTTCGAGCGGCCGCGCGCCGACGCCTGCGCCGATCGCACGCGGCCTGGATAGTGTGCTGGCGATCGAGAGCCGGCGCTTCGGTCCCTCATTGGCAAGCCGCTCCGAGCCGTTGCCGTCTGGCGGTTCTGGTCCGGCCGAACTCGTGGTCGATCTTACCGGCACTTTCGCACGGCGAGGCACGCCGGTTATGACGCTCGAATTTTGCGGCCGCAGCAGCTTCCCTGCCGGTGTGGCCGAGACGCTGGCGAGCGGGCGATTGCCCGAACTTGCCGTGCGCCTCGACGGCGTCACAGTCACCCGGGGCCGACCGATGCTCGGCGACCGGCTCTGGCTGTCTCGCAGCTGCAACGACCTGCTCGCTGGGGCCATCTCGCTGGTTGCGCAAAGCGTTGCCCGTTTTGCCGCGGGCGAACTTGCGCCAATTGCCGATAGTCCGGCGCCGATGCTGAGGAACGCCGGTTTTGTCCGGCACTATCTGCCCTTTTTCTGCCGCGGGTTGCTCGATCGCGCCGTGCAAAAACTCAGGCTTGGACGACGTCCCTTCTATTGGCAGGTTGCCTATCGGCTGATCGACGGGCCAGGTGTCGCCGAAACCGGGCAACTCGACGGTAAGCCGTTCACCGTCCTCGCGGACGATGGCCAGCGATTCTATGCCGATCCGTTCGTCCTCGAGCGGGATGGCCGCCACTATCTGTTTGTTGAGGAATTTCCCTACGCTACCGGTCGCGGCGTGATTTCTGTCGCCGAACTGGGCGCCGACGGCAACTTCGGCGTACCGAGGGTGGTACTGGAGGAAAAGCACCACCTGTCGTATCCGCAGGTGTTCGCTCACGCCGGCGAGATTTTCATGATTCCTGAAAGTGCGGCGGCGCGCGAGCTTGTGCTCTACCGCGCCGCGCAGTTTCCAGATCGCTGGGTACGCGACACCGTGCTGTTGACGGACAAGGATTTCAATGATGCCACGCTGCTCGAATCGGCCGGCCGCTTCTGGCTGTTGGGGACGGAGCGGTTCGGTTATGGCAGCGCGTCGGACACGATGGCGGTCTATTCCGCACCCTCGCTGCGCGGGCCGTGGGTTGCGCATGCGCTCAATCCCATCGCCGTCGATCACTCGGCCGCTCGGCCCGGCGGCGCCTTCATCCGCCACGGTGACGCCCCGGTGCTGCCGGTGCAAAACGGCTCGAGAGCCTATGGCGGCGGTCTCGGGTTGATGCGATTGGAACGGCTTGACGATTTCGACGTCCGTTTTGCGCCGCCCCGCCCGATCGGCCCGGGGCCGGCATGGGCCCGCACGGGCATTCACACGCTCAACCGCGCAGGCAATGTCGAGGTTGTGGATAGCGCCGGCTGACGCGTCTGCAGCCTGCGCTATCCAGGCCGATTCAGTATTGGCTTGGATGCAGCCGCGGCCGACAGTATGCTCGCCGGCCCGCTTCGAAACGGGGCGTTTCTATAGGCAAGCAGCAACACCACGATAATGGTGATCTCCGGCGATTTTGACGAAAGCGCGTTGTTCGACAGCGCAGCAAGCAGGAACGTCATAGTGCCGATCCATGCCGGCAGCGGCGCCCCGCGCAGCAACCGAAAAATGAACCAGAATACCAGCACGATAAAGAGCACGGCTATCGGCAAGCCGAAGAGCATGATGATGACCACCGGCGCGCTCTCGATGTAGGGCAGATGCAACTTCTCGTTGACGATTGCCAACAGGTCGTCGACGTTCATGCCGAACAGGATGTCTTTCCAGCTGACAAGTCCGAACACCTGGTAGATCGTCACCCGCGCCATGAAGTTTTCGTCAAAGATCGTGTTGCCGAATCGGTTCAGCAGCCCGCCCGAAAACAGTATGGCCACCAGCACTGCGCCGCCCGCCACGGCGAACAGCAGCACGACAGACTTGGCCTGCCGCTGATGCTTGAGCGACAGGCGCGGCCAGGGCACGAACATCAGCAGGATGAGGGTTTCTGCGGCAGCGAGCAACAGGGCGGCGCGGGCGCCTGATGCAGCACAGCCGACGAGCAATACGAAGATCGCCAGCACCCGAACCCATATGCGCCAGTTCGTCAGCGGTACGAACCCGATGACTGTGGCGCAGAGCGCGCCCAGGGCCAGCGGGTGCGCCGATAGCCCGATCGGCCTGAACTGCAGTTCGTTGAGACCGTAGGGCAGAAACCGATGTTGAGTCATCGCTTCGATCGTGCCCATCACAGCGCTGAGGACCACCATCCCAAGCACGAGGTCGCCCAAGGCACGCCGCACTTGCGCGTTCAGGGCCAGCATCAACAGGCCTGCGGCGCCCGCCACCAGATAGGTATCGATGATAAACCCGGAGGAGCCGGCGCGGCCGGTGATGAACAGATACGGCACCAGCGCGAAAATCACCGCAGAATAGAGCAGCAAAGCCTTGAAGATTCCAATTTCGTCGCCCTGCAGCAGAAACGGTCGGCTGAAAAGAACGATAGGAAGCAGCAGAAAGATAGCATAGGTGCCGACATGCAGTTTCTCGTAGAATGAACCACCGTCGGCGGTATAGTCGACGACCATGTTCATGATCTGCGGTGAGACCGTGAAGCGGAGCAGGAACGCCAACGCCGCGCACAGGAAAAACAGAAGCGAGAGCGCGTTCTGACGGCGCGCCTGGCTGGATCGTTCCGATACGGCAGCTGGATAGCTCATGGCCGATCCAAGTGAAGGTATTCAAACGGCATTCTGGCCAACGAGATCCATTCAAGGGGCCGCTGAACGGACGCGGTGCGTGACTCGGCAAAATATGCCAACTTGGAAAATGACATGTTAACGATCTTTCTGTAGTGCTGGTCCGCGTAGCGAATAACCAGAGTTAGCGCCATGTCTGCCGCTTCCGGCACAACCCCTCCCCCTACAGCGGATTCCAATATCAGCGCATTCGAGCGGATCGCCAATGCGCGGCGCGCCAGCAGGGCAAGGCTGCAACAGGATGCTCCGGTCACGGCGCGCCCCTCCGCCCCTGTCACTCCGCCCACGCCCGAGCCTGTCCCGACTGTGACGCTCGACAAGATCGGCGATTTCCTCGAGCTCGATTTTCGACGCCTTTTTGTCTGGCTGCGTGCCGGGCTCGTCTGGGCATTGATGCTGGCGGTGGCCGGCGGCGTCATCGGCGCCGCCTACGGATTGCTCAGCAAACAGCGTTATACCGTCACGACGGAAATCCTCATCAATCCTGCCAATTTGCAGGTTGTGGAAAACGATGTCTACTCGCAACCGGGCCAGGTCGACAGCCAAATACTGAACGCGCGCAGCAAGCAGCGCATCTTGACCTCCGGCAACGTGCTTGCACGTGTGGTGGACGAACTCGGTCTCGCCAACGATCCGGAGTTTTTCGATCCGGACCAGACCGCTTCCACCTCTGGTGCTGCAGTGAGTGGCGGCAAGTCCGATCCGAAGCTTGTCGCCCAGAAAAGCCTGGCGCAGCGGGTCAGCGTCGCTGCAGATGAAACCTCGTTCGTCACAACCCTCGCGGTATCGGCAGAAACCACCGGCAAGGCGATCCTGATCTCGCAAGCCATGGTGAAGGCTTTCCAGGAAGAACTGGCCACGGCCGAAGCTGCTGGCGCCGGCCGTGCCGCAGCTGCTCTTGAGGGCCGGCTCGGCCAACTCAAGCGCGACGTGCAGGCAGCCGAAGAGAAGGTCGAGAGCTACAGGCGCAGCCACAATTTGTCGGCCAGCAATGGCCAGCTTGTCAGTTCGCAGACGATGACGCAGCTCAATAGCGAAATTGGCGAGGCGCAATCGCGCGTCATCGCGGCGCAGGCAAGTTACGACGCCTTGGTTGCTTCCGGTGTCAATGGGGCCAATCCTGACCCCGCGGTTTCGGCAGCACTCTCAGTGCTGCGCGACAAGGCGAATGGCTTGCGGCAGCAGATCGATTCTCAGTCCATGACCTTTGGTCCGCGCCACCCGACGATCGTCCGGCTCAGGACAGAATTCGAAACCGTCAGTTCTCAACTCAGGGCGGAGTTCTCCCGCACGGTCGGCACGGCAAAAGCCAACCTGGACAAGGCCAACGCCTCGTTGGCTTCTCTCACCGCCAGGATGAACGCTCTGAAGAATAACGTTTTCACCGACAGCGAGTCCCAGGTCGCCCTGCGTGAGCTTGAACGCGACGCCGCCTCGAGAAGGGCGGTCTATGAAAGCTTCCTGTCTCGCGCGCGCCAAATCACCGAGCGCGAGCAGATCGACACCACCAATGTGCAGGTGATTTCCACCGCCGTGCCGCCACCGGGTCGCTCATGGCCGCCCCGCACCCCTGTGACGGCAGGCCTGGGAGCTTTCGCCGGCTTTGCTCTGGGCATGCTGCTGGCCATTGCCATGGGTATCGTTCGCGACATGCGCCAGCCGCCGAACCGATCAGGCATCGGCGTCAGCCGAGCCTGAATCCAGGCATGGCGAAGCGCATTGTCTTTCACATCGCCAGTCTCAGGGGCGGCGGCGCCGAGCGTGTCTTCGTCCTCATGGCAAATGAATTGGCATCGCGTGGGCACGATGTCACCCTTTTTACCTGGAACGCGCAAGGACCCAACGCCGCGCTGCGCTCCCCCGCCGTGCATCTGGTCGATTTCGACCTTCCCATCCAGGGCGAAGGTTACGGCAAGTGGGAGACGCTGAAAGCCATCGTGCGAAGCGCAGGTTTGTTCAGCCGCCTTGGTCCGCATGCGGTCTACAGCGCCCCGGAATTTGCCAATCTGGTCGTGGCGCTGGCGCTTCTCCTGGCGCGAAGCCGGGCGCGGTTCTTTCCAAGCTTCCACGCAGCCGCCTCACTGCCTTCCAGCAGCCTCGGCGCGAGAATAGCGGTCTGGCTTTCCGCGCTGGTTGCAGCGCGCGCAACCAAAGCCATCGCCGTCTCAGCGGGTGTCGGCCGCGACATTGCGGCCCGCGGCTTTCCCAAATCCAAGATTGTCGTCATTAACAATCCGCTGCCGCCGGTTGCGACGCTCGAACAAGATTCCCATGCATGGCAGGCACAGCTGGCGACGATAGGCGATGGCCCGGTCATCGCCACCGCCGGGCGCCTGGTGCCAGTCAAGGACCATCGGACCTTGCTGCGGGCTTTCGCCATCCTGCGCGCCGGCCGCCGCGCTCGGCTTGTCATCTTCGGCGAAGGTCCGCTGACTATCGAATTGCGCGCCTATGCCGAGGAAACCGGTATCGGCGCGGACGTGCTCTTTGCTGGCTACGTCAACGACCCAGCCGCCTGTTATGCCGCAGCCGATCTGTTCGTCCTTTCCTCGACGAGCGAAGGCTTTGGCAATGTGCTGGTCGAGGCCATGGCTGCGGGCGTCCCGGTAGTCTCCACAGATGCGCCACATGGTCCGCGCGAGATTCTCGGTGACGGTCGTTTCGGCGTCCTGGTGCCGGTCGGCGATGCCGCGGCTATGGCAAAGGCGATGGCTGACATGCTGGACCACCCCACTTCTGCCGCCATCCTGAAAAGCAGGGCGGCGGATTTCGAAGTTGAAAAGATCGGCGATCTGTACGAAGCGCTGCTCTAATGCATGTCGCCCAAAAGTGCGCAGCGGTTTGGGTCAACGACATGCACAAAAACAAAGACTTAAAGCGCGTCGCATGAATCCCTTCAGACACGACTCGCTTTAGCCTAGAACTTCGCGCTGGCGTCGATTGCCGTCAGCCGCTATCGCCATTCGCGCCGACACCGGAATCTGATAGCAGCGGATGAAGAAAAGCAGCAGGTCGGTCACCGCGGCAGGAGCGCGGGCGGGCCGCACGGCGATTCTTTTTAAAGGAGTGTTCGAATGAGACATGTGTGGCGTTGGTTCGGCCCGGTCGACAAGGTGACGATTGCGGACGCGCGTCAAGCCGGGGCGCAAGGCATCGTCACGGCCCTTCACCACGTTCCTCACGGCGCCGTCTGGCTGCCCGCCGAAATCGAAAGGCGTCAGCGCGAAGTAGCATCCTTGCCGGATGGAAGCGCAAGCGAACTGACCTGGGAGATTGTCGAAAGCCTGCCGGTTTCCGAATCGATCAAGACGCAGGTCGGCGAATGGCGCAGCCATCTTGCCAACTACAGGACATCGCTGGAAAACCTGGCGCGAGCCGGCATTTCGGTCATCTGCTACAATTTCATGCCCGTGCTCGATTGGACCCGCACCGATCTTGCCTGGCGCCTGCCGCATGGCGGCACCACCATGCGCTTCGATCTGATCGACTTCGCCGCATTCGACATCCATATTCTGAAACGCCAGGCGGCGCCCGGCGACTACACACCGGAGATCGCCGCCGAGGCGGCGCGCCGATATGCGCAAATGGATGACCATGCGCGCAAGATTCTGGCAAGAAGCGTCAATTCCGGCCTGCCCGGCTCGACCGAAGACACGTCTCTCGACGGCCTCGCGGCTCAACTGTCAAACTATGACCGCATCGACGC
This sequence comes from Mesorhizobium sp. WSM4850, assembly GCF_055811735.1. Taxonomy (NCBI): domain Bacteria; kingdom Pseudomonadati; phylum Pseudomonadota; class Alphaproteobacteria; order Hyphomicrobiales; family Phyllobacteriaceae; genus Mesorhizobium; species Mesorhizobium sp. WSM4850. The sequence continues at coordinate 74,769 of NZ_JBVVPV010000021.1, forward strand.
AACAACCCTGCGCCGGCATTTCGTCGATTTCCTGGCGGAGGTCGTGCCCACGGCCGAACACCTCGGCCTGCGACTCTGCTGCCACCCCGATGATCCGCCGTTTCCGCTGCTCGGCCTGCCGCGCATCATGTCGACCGAGGCCGACTACAGCTACGTTCTGGACGCAGTCGACAGCCCGGCCAACGGCGCGACGCTGTGCACCGGATCGCTCGGCGCAAGACCCGATAATGATCTGCCCGGCATGATCGAGCGCATGGGGCCAAAAATCCATTTCGCCCATCTGCGCAATGTGCGCAAGGAAGCGGCCGGCACCCCCTGCTCGTTCCACGAGGACGAGCACCTTGCCGGCGACACCGACATGGTGGCGGTGGTGGCGGCGCTGCTTCACGAGGAAGCGCGGCGCAAAGTGAAGGGCCGCCCGGACGCCATCATCCCGATGCGCCCCGACCATGGCCAGGATATCCTCGATGACCTGACGCGCGGGGCGCAGCCCGGCTATCCGGCCATCGGCCGGCTCAAGGGATTGGCCGAGCTTCGCGGCGTCGAACATGCCATTCGCAGGTCGACATCAGGAGAGCCGATCTCCACTTACACCGCATAATCCAGAGGGAAATGCCACAGGCCGGTCCGCGACCTGTGCTCGTTAAACATGCCATCTTCGACCGCTGGGCGTCCGGCAGTCCGCCTCCGGCCTGACGGCACCTTTTCACCCATTTGCGCGGACTTGTGTATAATAGCACCATGCGGCTTGAGTCCGATTGCAATCCGCTAGGTTACGCTAGTTATTGGTCCACCCGCAGCCGGTGTTGAGAAGAACTCCAGGAGGCGGTTGGGAATTCATATCCTGGGAGGAAGTTGAGATGAGAAGATTCGCCGCCGCTCTGGCCGCCGCCGCCGTCACGCTGTATTCGTTCGCCGCGGGCGCGCAAACCTATCCCGAACGCACCATCACCGTGGTGGTGCCGTTTTCGGCCGGCGGCCCGACCGACACGGTCACGCGCCTCGTCGCGGAAGCCATGTCGAAGGATCTCGGCCAGCAGATCATCGTCGAGAATGTCGGCGGCGCCGGCGGCACGCTGGGCGCCGGTCGCGTCGCGAGCGCCGAGCCCGACGGCTATACGCTTCTCCTCCATCATATCGGCATGGCGACAAGCGCCACGCTGTACAGAAAGCTCGCATACGACACGCTGAACAGCTTCGAATATGTCGGCCTCGTCACCGAGGTGCCGATGACCGTCGTCGGCCGCAAGGACCTCGAGCCGACCGACCTGAAGGGGCTGGTCGACTACGCCAAGGCCAACAAGGATACCGTCACCGTCGCCAATGCCGGCATAGGCGCGGCCTCGCATCTGTGCGGCATGCTGTTCATGAGCGCGATCGGCACGCCGCTGGTCACCGTGCCCTACAAAGGCACCGGACCGGCCATGACCGACCTTCTCGGCGGCCAGGTCGACATCATGTGCGATCAGTCGACCAACACCACCAAGCAGATCCAGGGCGGCACGATCAAGGTCTACGCCGTCACCTCGGCTGAACGCCTCGATGTTCTGCCGGACGTCCCGACGACGACGGAAGCCGGTCTCCCGGAGGTGCAGGTCGGCATCTGGCACGGCCTCTACGCGCCCAAGGGCACGCCGACCGAGGTCACCGAACGCCTGTCGAAGTCGCTTCAGGTCGCGCTGAAGGACCCGAATGTCGTCGCCCGCTTCGCCGAACTCGGCACCAAGCCATCGCCTGAAGCTGATGCGACTCCGGCCGCGCTGAAGGCCAAGCTGGAGGGCGAGATCGCGCGCTGGAAGCCGATCATCGAAGCCGCCGGCCAGTACGCCGACTGAGATTTTGAACGGGGCGCCCACCAGCGCCCCGTTTTTTTCACACCGGCCCCATTTTCACACCGGCATCGGCGCGCCCGCGGCGCGGGCCTGGGAGGACGTCATGAAACCCTTCACAATCGACACGACCAACGGCATATGCGCCGCGCTGTTCATCTTTCTCGGCGGATTTTTCGCGCTGCAGTCGCTCGACCTCGAAATCGGCACCGCCTTCCGCATGGGACCGGGCTATTTCCCGCTGGTCCTGGCAATCGTTTTGATCCTGCTTGGCGCCGTCATCCTCGTCGAAGCGGTGCGCTTCGAGAGCGAGCCGATCGGCCATGTAGCCTGGCGCGGCATGCTGTTCATCCTGCCTGCCCCGATCTTCTTCGGCCTGACCGTGCGCGGTCTCGGCTTCCTCCCCTCGATCTTCCTGACGGCGCTGATCGCATCCTTTGCCAGCGGTCGCATGAGGCCGCTGACGGCGCTCGCGCTCTCCGCCGGCCTGACGCTGTTTGCGTTCCTCGTCTTCAGCTATGCGCTCGGCCTGCCGTTCCGGCGCTTCGGCCCGTGGCTGCAGTTTTGAGGAGATGAACATGGAACTCCTCGACAACCTCGCGCTTGGTTTTTCGACGGCCTCGTCGCTGGCAAATCTCGGTTTCTGCCTGATCGGCGTCCTTCTCGGCACGCTGATCGGCGTTTTGCCCGGTATCGGCGCCACCGCCACCATCGCCATGCTGTTACCGATCACCTTCCAGATCGGCGACCCGGTTTCCTCCCTTATCATGCTCGCCGGCATCTATTACGGCGCGCAATATGGCGGCTCGACCACCGCCATCCTCATCAACATGCCTGGCGAATCCTCGTCGGCCGTCACCGCCATCGACGGCTACCAGATGGCCAAGAACGGCCGCGCCGGGGCGGCACTCGCCATCGCGGCGATAGGCTCGTTCTTCGCTGGCACGGTGTCGACCTTCCTCGTCGCCGTCTTTGCCCCGCCGCTGACGGCGATCGCGCTGGAATTCGGCGCGGCCGAGTATTTTTCGCTGATGATCGTCGGCCTCGTCTCGTCCGTTGCGCTCGCCCACGGCTCGATCGTCAAGGCGCTGGCGATGGTCGTGCTTGGCCTGCTGCTCGGCATCGTCGGCACCGACATCTACACCGGCACGCCGCGCTTCACGCTCGGCATCCGCGAATATGCCGACGGGCTGAATTTCGTCGCGGTGGCGGTCGGCGTCTTCGGCGTCGCCGAGATCCTGCGCAACCTCGAAAACGAGCACGAGCGCTCGGTGATGATCCGAAGCGTCTCCGGCCTGATGCCGACCCGCGACGACTTTCGCCGCATGGCGGCGCCGATCGTGCGCGGAACCATCATCGGTTCGGCGCTCGGCATCCTGCCGGGAGGCGGCGCGATCCTTGCAGCCTTTGCCTCCTACACGGTCGAAAAACGCATCTCGAAAAACCCCGGGGAATTCGGCAAGGGCGCCGTCGAAGGCGTCGCCGGACCGGAATCGGCCAACAATGCCGGTGCGCAGACCTCCTTCATCCCGATGCTGACGCTCGGCATTCCGGCCAACCCGGTCATGGCGCTGATGATCGGCGCGATGATCATTCAGGGCATCGTGCCCGGCCCCAATGTCGCGATCGAACAGCCGGCGCTGTTTTGGGGCATCATCGCCTCGATGTGGATCGGCAATCTGATGCTGATCATCTTGAACCTGCCGCTGATCGGGCTTTGGGTGAAACTCCTGACGATCCCCTACTACGTGCTCTTCCCGATCATCATGGCGTTCTGCTCGATCGGCGTTTACAGCGTCAACACCAACATCTACGACCTCTACGCCGTCGCCTTCTTCGGCTTGCTCGGCTATCTCCTGACCAAGCTGCGCTGCGAACCGGCGCCGCTGCTGCTCGGCTTCGTGCTCGGCCCGCTGCTCGAGGAAAACCTGCGCCGTGCCATGATTCTCGCGCGCGGCGACCCGACCACCTTCGTGACGAGGCCGATCAGCGCCGGCCTGCTGTTCATCGCCTTCGCCGTGCTCGTCATCGTCTTCCTGCCGGCGGTCAAGAAGAAGCGCGAAGAGGTGTTCGTGGAGGAGAATTAATGTATGTCACGCAAAAGCATGCCCTTGGGCCTGACCCGAGGGTGCGCAGCGGTTTTGCGATAACGACATTCATAAAAACAAGAACTTAAGTCACGCGGCCGCCTGTCTACCGGCGCGGCCGCGAATGCGGGCCCCAGTTTCCGCATCGAACAGAAAGACGGCGGCATCCTGGAAGGTGATGCCGATCGGCTCATCCATGTCGTAGTGCGCCGATTTGTCGGCCTTGACGGTCACGGTGGCCCCACCGAACTGGCAGGTGATCAAGGTATGATCGCCGATCAGTTCCACGGCATAGACTCGCGCCGCAATCTTGCCCTCCGATGGCGCCGTGACCCGGCAATCCTCGGGCCGGAGGCCGGCAGTGACCTTCTTACGGCTTTCGGCAACGCTGGTCGCAAATCGCCCTTCCGCGCAGGCGAAGCTACCCTCGACCAGCTCACCGTGGAGAAAATTCATCGGCGGCGAGCCGATGAAGCCGGCGACGAACAGGTTCGCCGGATCGTCGTAGATCTGACGGGGCGTTGCGATCTGCTGCACGACGCCGCGGTTCATGATGGCAACACGGTGCGCCAGGGTCATGGCCTCGATCTGATCGTGGGTGACGTAGATCGTCGTCACGCCCAGATCGGCCTGCAGGCGCTTCAGTTCCGAACGCATGTGGCCGCGCAGCTTGGCGTCGAGGTTGGAGAGCGGCTCGTCCATCAGGAACACGCTCGGCCGCCGCACCATGGCGCGGGCGAGCGCGATGCGTTGCCGCTGACCGCCGGAAAGCTGCCGCGGATAGCGGTCGAGGAACTCCTCGAGATGCACCTTGACGGCGGCACTGCGCACGGCGGCGTCGCGCTCAGTGCGCGGCACGCCACGAAGCTTCAGCGGATATGCGATGTTCTCGGCAACCGTCATGTGCGGATAGAGCGCGTAGGACTGGAACACCATCGCCACGTCGCGATATTTGGGCAGCACGTGGGTGACGTCGCGGTCGCCGATGAGGACGCGGCCGGAACTCACCGATTCAAGCCCGGCCACCATGCGCAGCGCTGTCGTCTTGCCGCAGCCTGAAGGGCCGAGCAGCACCAGGAACTCGCCGTCCTCGATCTCCAGGTCGAGCCCTTTGACCACCTCGACCGCGCCGAAGGACTTGTAGATATCGGACAGGGTGACCCGCATATTGACTAGCCCTTCACTGCGCCGACCAGCAGTCCGCGCGCGATGTGCTTCTGCAGGATGCTGGAGATGATGATCACGGGGGCGATCATCACGGTGATCAACACCGACATGTTCCACCATTGCGGCCCACGGGTCGTGTTCTGTGCCGATACCAGCACCGGCATGGTCTGCGCATCGGCATTGGAGAGGAAGAGGGCCAGCAGATACTCGTTCCAGGCAAGGATCAGCACCAGCAGGAAGGTCGCGACCAGGCCGGACCGCACCAGCGGCAGCGCGATGGTGAAGAAAACGCGGAACTTGGAGGCGCCATCTATTTGTGCGCTCTCCTCGAGGTCGAGCGGGATGCCGGCGAAGAAATCGCGCGTCAGCCACACCACGATCGGCAGGTTGATGGCGGTGTAGGTGGCGATCAGCGCCACCTGCGTGTCAAGCAGGCGCATCTGCTGGAACATCACGTAGATCGGCAATACGGCGACGATCGGCGGCATGATACGGTTCGAGATGATCCAGAACTCAATGTCGCTGTTGCCGACCGCAAGCTTCGTGCGTCCAACGAGCGTGAACAGCGCAATGACGAAGAGAGCGGCCGCCACGACAATGGCGATCTCCCAGCGTACGCCGAAAGTGGCCACCGCCACGATGATTGCGGTGAGCAGGATCAAGAAGATTGCAACAGCGGCGAGCTTCACCTGGAAGCGGATACGCACGAGCGCGTAGGCCGCCAGCGAGCCGATCAGGACTGCGAGCAGTGTGCTGGCGACCGCGACAACGACCGAATTCATGTAAGGGCGCAGCGTGTAATTCTGCACGAGCATGAAGTCCCATGCCTGAAGCGAAGGGGCAAAGTCGACGAACGGGAGATAGAACGGCCCGTTGTCGACCTCCCCAGGCCCCTTGAAGGACGTGATGAACACCCAGTAGAGAGGAATCACCACAACCAGCGTCCACAGGGACAACAGCACATAGGTCAGCACCCTGGCGACCGGCGCCTGGCTGTCGATCGAGGCCGGCTCGAACAGCCGGCGCGCCAGCGAGCGCGGCTCGGTGCTCATGCTTCGAACCGGCGCGCCGGCCGGACCACGAAGTTGAAGAACGAGACGCATACGATGGTCGAGATGAAGAGCAGCATGTAGCCGAGAGCGGCCGAGCCGCCGAGATCCTGGGTGCGCCAGGAAATGAAGGAATGGAGCGTCATCGATTCCGTCGCCAGGCCGGGACCGCCGCCGGTGAGCACGTTCGGCAGGTCGATGATCTTGAAGGCCTCGATGAGCCGGATCAGCACGACGGTGGCGGCAATCGGCGCGATCGCTGGCCAGGTAATGTCGCGAAAAATCTGGAAGCCGTTGGCGCCGTCGAGCCGCGCCGCCTCGACCTGATCGCGCGGCTGGTTCTCGATGGCCGCCAGCAGCACGATAAACATGAACGGCGTCCACTGCCAGGTGTCGCCGACCAACACCATCAGCCGCGCCGACCAGGCCTCTGTCGCCCACGACCACTCGCTGATGCCGAAAGCGCGCACGAATGGGGCGAAAGGCCCCTTCTGCATGTCGGCGAGCATGCGGAACGTGTAGGCGATACCGACCGGGGTTACCATCAGCGGGATGAAGAAGAGGACGCGAAAGAAATTCCGGCCGCGGATCGGCTGGCCGCACAGCAGCGCGAGGCCCAGCCCCAGTGCGAACTGCACGGACACGCCGACGAACACGTAGAGAAGCGTGTTGACGACAGTCCCCGGCACGCCGCCCGGCGCCATGGTGGCCAGCGCAAGAACCGCCAGGCCCATCGCCATCGAGGTCGCCAGAAGCCGACCAACCGTGCCGACGACGGTCGGCCTGCCACGCAACAAGTAGCGGGCGAGGAGGAAAAACAGCCCTGCCGCGATCAAGGCCAGCAAAGCGAATTGGACAAAGCCGAACGTGCCAAACTTACCGAGCAGGTGATACTGCTGCGAGCCGACCAGCAGCTTGCGGAAGTTCAAAAGTCCGATGAATTTCAACGTGAATCCGCCCGACGCGAGCGCAAAGCGCGAAAGCGCGAGATAGGCCGAGATGATGAGCGGAAAAATTGCGAAGCAGAGAAGCACGACGACGGCTGGCAGCACCATGATCCGGCCTGAGTGACCGTCCAGCCATTCGGCCCAGCTGCGGCGGTTGGCAGCGTCTGGCATCGTGTCGGTTGTGGTCATCATACCCTGAGAAAGTGGGGCAGGCATCAGACCCGGCGCGGACGATGCCACGCCGGGTTGTTTGCTTGGCTGCCTATTTGGCGCCGATGGTCGCCTTGTAAAGTTTGAGCTGCTCGTCTTTGCCAACCTCTTCGTTCAGCTCATTCCAGCCTTCCTCGACCGCCGCGACGGTCGCTTCCTTGTCGATTTCGCCGGCGAGGAAGCGCGAGACCGCCTCGTCGAGCACGACCTGCTGGTACTTCTGATTTTGTGGGATGCGCAGGTCGAGGATCATGTTCGGGCTGCTCATGCTGTCGTTGATCGCGCCCAGGTAGACTTTGGCCTCCTCCTCGCTCATCCCGGCCTTCTTCCAAAGGTCGCTGTAGCCGAGCTGCGAGGTGCGGTACGGGTTGAACCCGGTGCCGCCGACGGTAACGTCGGCATTCGACTGCGCTGGCTGCGTCATGAACGAGAAGTAGGCGTAGGCGGCGTCCTTCACCTTCGGATCGGCCGCAGCGTTGATGCCGCCGCCCCAGCCGCCAAAGGCGGCGAATGGTGCATGGTTCACGCCGTCGATCGCGTGCGGGCAGTTTTCTGCCGTGCAGGCCTCTAGCTTGCCGGTGTCCCAGTTCAGGACCTCCTTGGATCCGGGCATGATCGCAGCGCCCCATTTGCCCATCACCTTGGACTGCTTCGGATCGATCGAGATCGTGCCTACATCACCCCAGTCGAGGTTCAGCGCGCAGCGGCCGGAAGCGAAGAGCGGCCTTGTATCGCTGACGTCGAGGTTCAACTCGTCCGGCGGGCCGTACTTGGTCGATTCAGACAGGAAGTCGAGCGCCTTGCGGAAGGCGTCGTTGTTGACAAGCGGCGTCATGTCCTTGGTGTTGAAGAAGGTGCCCTGGCTGGTTCCCTTGGACTGGGTCATCGAGCCGACCACATCGGTGACGAACCAGTAGCTCTGCGCGTTGCGCTTCTTGGCGATGCACGAGCCGAAATCCGGCACGCCATCGCCGCTCATGTCCTTGCCATGCGTGGCCTTGGCGACCTCGAGATACTCGTCCCAGGTTTTCGGCACCGCCAGGCCGGCCGCTTCGAGCACATCCTTGCGGTAGTACATCATGTGGAAGTCGCCATCGAGCGTGATCATGTAGGTCTTGCCGTTGTACTTCTCGGAGAAGTCCCGGAAGAACGCGCCCACATCGTCCTGCTGGATGTCCTTGTCGGCCTCGACCCGCGGCGTCAGGTCCTCGAGGTAGCCGCCGGCAATGTAGTCGACCATCCATTGCGGGGCGAACACGCCGGCGTCGACCGAGTTGGTGCCGCTCGCCCAGTCGGTGAGAATCTTCTGATAGAGATCCGAGAAGGGCACCGCGATGACATTGATCTTGGCGCCGGTGAGCGCTTCGAACTCGGGCGCGCGCCGCTGTAGCGGCTCCTGAATCGCACCGGTCTGCGTAATGACGTTCACGGTAACCCCCGCAAACGGCTTGTCCTGGGCAAAGGCAGGCGCGCCATCCAGCGCGGCAAAAGCCGAAAAGCCGGCCAGAAAGACCCCAATTCTCATCAGACTTCCTCCCGTGTTGACCGGGACATGTTCCTGCGAACCAAGCCGCCGGTATCTCCCCGTCGGTTGCCGTCGCCAGAGCACGGCACCAACGCTTGCCAAGCACAATATCGGCATCGCGCAGCGAGTCCAGTGCCTTGCCGCCACGGAAGATGAGGCGCCCAGCCAGGCTTCCCGGCCAATGCACCGCGTCACCGATGCTCACTGCAAGTTGGTGTGGCGGTGCAACATCAGTCTGTGCGCGTCGGGTATCTGCTGGGCCATGAAGAGCACAATGCTGTCGAGCAGGATGAGGCAGGATGGCTCGAACAGGCTGCCGCCAAACTGTTTCGATTTCTCGACAGGGACATGCAGCGTGACATCGGCAATGCCGGCCAGGGTCCCGGCCGGCTGATGCGTCAGCGTAACGACCTTGGCGCCCTCCGCCTTGGCGATGCGGGCAAAGCCTGTACTGACCGGCGTTTCCCCGGAGCCGGAGATGATCAGCAGCGCATCGCCCCTACGGATCGATGGCGCCGATACTTCACCGACGAAATGCACCGTTCGGCCAAGATGCATGAAGCGCATCGCACCCATCTGCGCGACAAGGCCGGAGCGTCCCTGCCCGGAAAAGAACCATCGCTGATCAGGGTCATCGAACGCCTGCACCAGCCTTGCAAAGGCGTCGGCGTCGATCCGGCCGAGAACTTCGGCTATCTCCTGTCCCACGGCCAGCCACGGCCTGGATTGGGCAATCTGTCGCGAATCCATCGGGCTACCTCTTTCGGGTTTGCGGATTCCGTGATGGCGCTGCCAACCACGAGGATTTCGGGCTCGACTGCGATCACCGCTTCCAGCGTGTCGGGGCCGATCCCGCCGGCGAGCGAAACCAGAAAGCCACGATCATGCATCTTTCTGACGGCGTCGATATGTGACGTGGAAATGTTGCCGGCCAGCCGCGCATCGGTTGGCGAGTGGACAGCGATATAGCCGAAGCTTTCGGGGAAGACAGCATTCAAGGGAATCAATTCTGCCTTGCCCGCCTCGGTGATGGTGTCGACGACGACCGTCGCGCCGAAGGCTGCGGCACGTTTTCCGACCGCCTCATGCGTGGCGGGCGAAGCACACGACAGCACCGTCATGAATGCGGCGCCGGCGCCGAATACCATATCAGCCTCGAACCGGCCGGCGTCGACGGTTTTCGTATCAGCCAACACCTTCAGGGCAGAGCTCGCGCGCTGTGGTGATGGCCGAGAGGCCGAGGCGTTTCAGCAATGGCGTGCCGATCTCGATAATGTCGGCAAATTCCTTCATCTGCGCGAGCAGAGCCAGGTGTTCAGGCTTGTCGAAGGCGACTTGGAGGAGCAAGGCGGCTCTCCCGGATTGCTTAAGACAGCGGATGCGGCATGCCGCCCAACCCACTGTCGTGTGCTTCGTGGTCGAAATCTGCCATAATCCAGCAACCTCCAGGCTGGTCTGCACAGGGAGAGCAAATCGTGCCCTGCAAAGCAAGTGGTCTTGTCGATAGCAGGAGGTGCGGGCCAGATCAGCGCCGACGCTTCATGACGCGCGGTCACATCCACAGGCAGGCCGACCGGCCCGAGATCTACTATGGCCAGAAAGGGCACGGTCTCATGCTGATGGAGTCGCCGGAGGGCGAGGTTCGCATCCTGCCGATCGACGCCCAGACCGTCTGTTATGTTCCGCCGTTCTGGATCCACCGCTCGATCAATGTCGGGGAAGGCGATCTGGTGATGCTGTTCTGCTACCCCGCCGATTCAGGGCAGGACTACGAGATCATCGCGAGATCGGGAGGCATGCGCTCGCGCGTGGTCGCCGGCGATGGAGGCTGGAGGCAAGTCGACAACCCGGATTGGCGACCGCGTGACGCAAAGCTGATCTCTGCCCTCTATGGGCAACAATCCGGCACGGCGCCGGCATGAAGGCTCGCTACGAGATCGCTGCTTCATTTAGCATTGCTGCACTGCGCGCGGAGAAAATCCGGGAGAATGGCAAATGAGCCGCTATCGGCCGGCCACCCAGCCGACATTCTATTTTATCGGCGTCACGACGAGGAGCAGCTCGATCATGCGGGTTTTCCCGGCATGGGCGCGCCACCTCCGGCTGAAGGAAGCGGTTCTCAAGGATGCGGTTCTCAGGGGCATCGACTTTCCACTCCATGCCGATCCGGAGGCCTACCGTGAGGTCGTCTCCTTCATAAAATCCGACCCGCAGTCGCTTGGCGCGCTGGTCACCACGCACAAGATCGATCTTTTCAACGCAGCGCGCGACCTGTTCGATGTGATCGATCCGCACGCCTGCCTGATGCACGAGACCAGTTGCCTGTCGAAGCGGGGCGGAAAACTCGTCTGCCATGCCAAGGATCCGATCTCTTCGGGCCTTGCGATAGACGGTTTCATTCCGGCGGGATATTTTGCGGACACCAGCGCGGAGGTCCTGTCGATGGGCGCCGGCGGATCGACGATAGCGATCACCTGGCACCTGATGCGCAAGGAGCGTGGCGCCGACTTGCCTTCGCGCATCATTGTCAGCGACCGTTGGCAGCCGCGTCTCGATGAAATCGAGCGCATCCACAAAGACATGATGTCGACGGTCGAGATCGAATATGTCCTGGCAGACCGACCCGAGATCAATGACGAGACGTTGGCGGCGCTGAAACCAGGCTCGCTGGCGATCAACGCGACCGGACTTGGCAAGGACGCGCCCGGCTCGCCGATTACCGGTGACGGCGTGTTCCCCAAGCGCGGCATTGCCTGGGATCTCAACTATCGCGGCGACCTGATCTTCCTCGACCAGGCAAGGCGGCAGCAGGCCCGACAGCAGTTGCAGATCGAGGATGGTTGGACATATTTCCTGCATGGCTGGACGCAGGTGATCGCAGAGGTCTTCGACATCGCGATCCCGGTGTCGGGACCGGATTTCGACGAGATGTCGCGCATCGCCATCGAAGCGGCGAAAGGCTGATGCCGTGGGTCTCGTCACGCCGCGCTCGCTCTGACCGATAGACAGAGGATCACATGTTTGCCCATCTCAGGACTCTTCCGAAATGAGCGGCGAGCTTTTCCTCGCCATCGACGTCGGCACCGGCAGCGTCCGCGCCGCACTGATCGATGTCGCCGGCAAGATCCTCGAGCTTGCGTCGCGCGAGCACGACCAGATCGTGCCGGAATTCGGCTGGGCCGAACAGCGGCCACTCGACTGGTGGGAGGGTGCGCGAGCGAGCGTCAAGACGGTGCTGGACCGCGTCGAAGGCGCCCGCGAAAACATCTCCGCCATCTGCGTCTGCGGGCAGATGCACGGGCTGGTCCTGCTCGACGCGCACGGAGCGCTGACGCGCGACACGGCACCGCTCTGGAACGACAAGCGCACCGTCCATCTCGTCCGTCGCTTCGAGCAAGCGAACCAGCCGGACAGCTACCTGCCCGAAAGCGGCAACACGCCGACCCCGGCATGGCCGGGCTTCAAACTGCAATGGGTCCGAGACAACGATCCCGCCGCATACGCCCGCAGCGCAGTCGCCATCATGCCGAAGGATTACATCAACTACCGGCTGACCGGCGAGATCGCCATGGATACAGGCGACGCGTCCTGCAGCTTCCTGATGAACCCAGAGCGGCTCGACTGGTCGCCGGTGATGATTGAGCGCATGGGTCTCGACGCCGCCAAGCTGCCGCCGATCCGCAATCCGCTGGATGTCGTCGGCCATGTCACCGAACAGGCGGCGCTCGACACCGGCCTGCGCTCTGGAACCCCGGTGCTGGTCGGTGGCGCCGACTATCCGGTGGCACTGCTCGGCTCAGGCGCCTGTCGCCCGGGAATGGGTTCCGACAGCACCGGCACGGGCGCCATCATCACTGTTATCGCGGAGAAGCCGCTGCTTGACCCGGAAATCTCGAACGTTGCGACGGTCGAAGGCAACTGGGCGCAATTCGTGCTACTGGAGACCGGCGGCGACGGCATGCGCTGGGCACGCCGCGCCTTCCACGGCAACGCGCTGTCCTACGACGAGATCGTCGCCCGCGCCGCCGAGGCGCCGGCCGGTTGCGACGCGCTGCTCTTCATGCCCTTTCTCACCGGCGAACGCCTGGGTCGCCATCGCAACGCCCGCGCACAGTTCTTCGGATTGGGCGCCGGGCATGGCATGGAGCATTTGCACCGCTCGATCCTGGAAGGCATCGCCTTTGCCATGACCCGCCACATCCGCATCATGGAACACGCGTCGAACAGGCCGCTGGAGCGCGTTATCGCTGCGGGTGGCGGGGCGCGCACCGAACTCTGGCTGAAGATCAAGGCCAGTGCCTTCAACATTCCGATCCTGGTCCCGCGGGAGCCCGAATGCGGCATTGTCGGCTGTGCCGCGATGGCCGCGACGGCGACAGGCCGCTTCTCGCGCGTCGACCAGGCGGCCGAGCGCTTCGTGAGCTACGGCGCCGAAATCCTGCCGGACCCCGGATGGGTCGAGATCTACAGCCGCACCCAACCGGTTTTCGAGCAGCTCTACCATCACAGCCAGGCGCTCTACGACGACATCGACGCACTGGCGGCCGCCACGCGGCCGACGCAGCCGTGACGCATCTCAGGCCTGCCGAGCCCTGACTGCAGCGACAGATCTGGCAATCACGATGCATCCCGTTTGGGATGCATCGGACGATCGACTTCAGCTGTGGCGGATTTCCGTCCCCAGCACCTTCAGGCACTCGCGGATGAACGCGGCAAGTGCGGTCCAGCCCTTTGCCGAGACCATCGTCCCGTCGACATAGGCCTCGGTCGGCGACAGGTCGATATAGGTTCCGCCGGCCAGCGTCACTTCCGGCTCGCAGGCAGCCAGCGCACCGACCTTCTTGCCACGCACGACGCCGTCGACCGCGATCAGGATCTGGACGCCATGACAGATGGTAAAGATCGGCTTCCCGGTCTCGTGGAAATGGCGAACCATCGCCTGCACACGCTTGTCGGTGCGGATGTACTCGGGGCCACGGCCGCCGGCGCAATAGACGGCATGATACTGGTCGAGCTGTCTTTCCGCCTCCGAAAAGGTCTTGTTCAGCAACGCGTAGTGGCCGGGTTTTTCGGTGTAGGTCTGGTCACCCTCGAAATCGTGAAGCGACGTCTTGATCAGGTCGCCAGCGTTCTTGTCAGGACAGACGACATGGACGATGTGGCCGACCGCCTCCATCGCCTGCTGATAGACGAAGATCTCGTATTCTTCGGTAAACTCACCGGTCAACATCAGTATTTTCTTGCCAGGCATGGTCGGCTCCTCGTTTTTTGGGTGGAAGGGTTTTATCCGGGATCTCCCGGGCGTTTGCTCGCGTTGATCAACGGTGAATTCAACTTGACGGCGCCGCTCCCGACGGTGACGAACATCGTGCCAGCCTCAATCGAACGCCGGCAACAAACGATCACGGGAATGCTCGATATGACGGCGCATCGCCTGTTCCGCCGCCGCGGGATCGGAGGCAGCGAAGGCGGCCAGGATGGCCTGATGCTCGTCGAGCGCTTCCTCGGTGACGCGCGAATGGAACATCAGGCGGAAGATGTGGAAGTGGGTATGCTGGAACGCGAGCGTCTCGCGCACGAGGCCATTGTTGGCAAATTCCATGATACGGTCGTGGAAAATGGCGTCCTGCCGCGCGAAGTTGGAGTAACGCAGGCGTTCATCCTTGCCTTCGCGGCGCGCCATGCCGCCTGCGGACTCCTCCAGCACCGCAAGTTTCGTCTCATCCATCAATGCGGCTGCTTTGGCCGCCGCATGCGGCTCGAGCAGCAGGCGAAGCTCATAGAGTTCGTCAAATCGGCGCCTGGTTATCTGCGGCGCGGCGCGGTAGCCGATCAAGTGTGTTTTCAGCACAAGGCCCTCGCCTTCGAGGCGGCCAAGCGCTTCACGGATCGGCGTGTGGGATACGTCGAGTTCCTTGACCAGACTGTCGACGGTGATCCGCGAGCCAGGCGCGATTTTCAGCGACATGAGTTGCGCGAAGATCGCTTCATAGACGTCCTCCACCAGGCTGGTGGATCGCTGGATGCGCCCGCTGGCGGGGTCGACTTCTCGGGAATTGCTTGCGTTCGTGACCTGCATCTTTGCCTCTTGACAGGATCACTGGCTAACACGATGCTTCGCTCAATACAATCCTATATCCTATACGATTTGATAGAGGATACCTTGGGAGCTCGGCGAGCTTTCGCCTTTCCACCATCATCCAGGGACGCAAGACCATGAGCCTTTTCGCTGCCATAAGGCTGCCGCGTGAAATCCTCTTCGGGAAGGGTCAGCGCCATGTCATTGCAACCGTTGCGGCCAGGCTCGGCCATCGCGCTCTCGTCTGTACGGACGAGCGCTTTGCCGCAACTGTCGCCTTCGCCGAGATCATGGCGGCGCTCGAGGGCGCATCGGTCGATGTTCTGGTGCACGATCGTGTGCAGCCCGATGTGCCGCGCGACACGGTTGCCGTCTGCGTCGAGGAGGCGCGGGAGTTTGCGCCCGACATGGTGATCGGCATCGGCGGCGGCAGTTGTCTCGATATGGCCAAATGCGCCGCGTTGCTCATCAGCCACGGCGGCCTGCTCCAGGACTACTACGGCGAGTTCAAGGTGCCCGGTCCGACGCTGCCGCTGATCGCGGTGCCAACGACAGCCGGCACCGGCTCGGAAGTGACCCCTGTCGCGGTGATTTCTGATCCGGATCGCACCATGAAGGTAGGCATCTCCAGCCCGCATCTGATCGCGGCAGCCGCCATCTGCGACCCGGAACTGACGATGACATGTCCCCCGGGACTGACGGCGATCGCCGGCGCAGACGCGCTGACCCATGCGGTCGAGGCTTTTACCGCCGCCAGGCGCGGCACTGACCCCGGCCTGCCGCAACAGCATGTCTTCATCGGCAAGAGCGCGCTGACCGATCATTTTGCGCTGCTCGCGATCAAGCTGCTTGGCCGCAGTCTCGAAAAGGCCTGCCGCGCCCCCGCCGACGAGGACGCTCGCGCCGATGTGATGATGGGCGCGCTTGCAGCCGGCTGCGCGTTCGGGACGGCCGGAACGGCGGCGGCGCACGCGGTGCAATATCCGGTCGGCGCCCTTACCCACACCGCTCACGGGCTGGGTGTCGCCACCATGCTGCCGTATGTCATGAAGTACAACCGGGCCGCCGCGGCCGCCGAGATGACCGAGATCGGCCTTGCCCTTGGTCTCGACGGCAGGGACCGGAGCACCGCTGAGATGGCCGACGCGACGATCGACGAGATCGGCCGGCTGTTTGCAGCGATCGGGATCACGCCTACGCTGGCCAGGCTCGGGCTTCCCGCCGACAAGCTCGATTGGACGGCCGAACAGGCGCTCGGCATCGACCGTCTCATCAAGAACAATCCGCGTCCTTTCGATCCGGCAGCCATGCGCGGCCTTATCCAGGCCGCCTATGATGGCGATCTCGCCGCCTGTGTCATGTGAGCAATCGAGGAGCAGGCCATGAACATATCTCATCAGTTGCTGGAGGACGAGCAGGACACTGCCGGCTTCCATAGATTCTCCCACGGCTTGTATATTGGCGGCCAATGGCGGCAATCCGCCGACGGCAGGGAAATCCAGGTCGTCGACCCCTCCACGGAAGCGGTGATCGCTGCGGTTCCCGATGCGACGATCGAAGATGCCGCAGCTGCCGTCGAGGCTGCGGCCAAGGCCGCCGATGGCTGGCGCACAACGGCGCCCCGCAAGCGTTCCGAAATCCTCAGAAATTGCTTCGAACTGATGACGCAGCGTTGCGAGACGCTGGCCACCCTGATCTCGCTGGAAAACGGCAAGGCACTGCGGGACGCGCGTGGCGAGATCGCCTATGCCGCGGAATTCTTTCGCTGGAATGCCGAGGAAGCCGTTCGCATCACCGGCGAATTCGGGATGGCGCCTTCCGGCACCAACCGCATCGTCGTCGACTACGAGCCGATCGGCATCTGCGTCCTTGTCACACCCTGGAATTTTCCTGCCGCCATGGCGACGCGCAAGATCGCGCCCGCCCTGGCTGCCGGGTGCACGGTGATTTTGAAGCCGGCCAGCGAGACCCCGCTCACCGCCTACGCGCTTGCCGCGCTTTATGAGGAAGCGGGTGTCCCACCGGGGGTTGTCAACGTTCTGACAACCTCCAATCCCGGCCCGGTGACGGCCGCGATGCTGGCCGATCCGCGGGTGCGCAAACTCTCCTTCACCGGCTCGACTTCTGTCGGGCGCGTTCTGCTGGCCGAGGCCGCAAAGCACGTGGTTTCGTGTTCGATGGAACTTGGCGGCAACGCGCCATTCCTTGTGTTCGATGACGCGGACCTCGACGCGGCGGTCGATGGGGCGATGGTGGCGAAGATGCGCAACGCCGGCGAGGCCTGCACGGCTGCAAACCGCATCTATGTCCAGTCCGGCGTTTACGATGCCTTTTGCGAAAGCCTCGCCAGGCGGATGTCGGCACTCAAGATCGGCGCTGGCACGGACGCGGCCACGGAGTGCGGGCCGATGATCACCAGGAAGGCCGTCGACAAGATCGACCGTCTGGTCAACGATGCTGTCGCCCGTGGCGCGCGGGTGCTGTGCGGAGGCAAGGCAGGCTCGGGAACGGGATACTATTATCCGCCGACCGTGCTCTGCGACGTCCCGGCCGAGGCGGAGATGGCGCATGAGGAAATTTTTGGGCCGGTGGCGCCGATCTCGAGATTCGACACGGAAGCCGAAATCATCGCGCGCGCCAACGACACCGAATACGGTCTTGCCGCCTACATCTACACGCGCGATCTTGCGCGTGGAATGCGGGTGGCATCCAGGATCGAAGCTGGGATGGTCGCTCTCAACCGCGGCTTGATGTCCGATCCGGCAGCACCGTTCGGCGGGGTCAAGCAGAGCGGCCTCGGCCGCGAGGGCGGCCAGCATCACGGCATTGCCGAGTTCATGGAGGCGAAATACCTCGCCATCAGCATCTGAGCGGAGGAAAAGTGCAAAACGATCCGTTCCGCATCCGCGACCATGTCGCCGATTTCGATCAAATCGTCCAGGACATCGTTCACCGCAGCGAGGCGGTCCGCGCAACCATCCCGATGACAGCGGACATTGCCTATGGGCCGGATCAGACCGAAACCATCGACCTGTTCTTTCCCCCGGGCAAAACAAGCGGCCTGCCGGTGCACATGTTTATCCATGGCGGCTATTGGAGGATGTTCTCCAAGCGCGACTACTCATACGTCGCGGCGACGATTACCCAGGCCGGTGCGATTGCCGCCATCGTCGACTATGCGCTGATGCCCAAGGTCAGGATGGCGACGATCGTCGACCAGGTGCGCCGCGCCAAGCGGTGGGTTCTGGCCCATATCGCCGACCATGGCGGAGACCCGGCAAACCTGACCGTCAGCGGTCATTCGGCCGGGGCACATCTTTCAACGTTCCTGTTCAACAGCGAGCATACCCCCTCCAATGTGCGGGCAGCCCTTCTGCTCGGCGGGCTCTACGATTTGAAACCACTCCAAAACTCCTTTCTCGCCAACGAGATTGCAATCACCGATGAGGAAGTCGCCAGGTTTACACCGCTTGCCCATCGGCATGATCCTCAAACCAAGGCGATGGTTCTGGTCGGAGCCAACGAGACGCCGCCTTTCCATCAGCAGGCAGATCGATTCAAGGAGCACCTGCTGCAGCAGGGTTCGCCGGTAACGTCGCTTGTTCTCGCCAACCGCAACCACATGGACAGTGTCAGAGATCTCGGCATGCCCCGGAGCCAGGCGGGGGATTGCCTGACGAAACTGATTGCCAACGACGATCGTTGATCCAGCAGACATGCCGGCCATCATCCATCGCGGCTTACCGCAAGGGCGTCAGCAGCACGCCTCAGCGAGGGAAAAGAACCTCCCCCATGCCAAGCACCGCGTTGTCGCCGCCATATTTCTGCGGCGCGTTGCCCAGCAGCGGCCGTTTCAAAATACCCTCGGCGATCAGATGGCGATCGATGACGGCGGCGAAGACGCTCTCCGGCGCGCCGCATTCGACGAAGCTCGGCGACAGGCTTTTCGGCGCGCGATCGAGCAGGATCGAACCGCGACGCATCAGATAGCCGGGCATCTCGCCGGTGCCGCCGGCCACCACCAGCGTGCCGGCGATCATGCGGCTGCCGGCATTGTCGCCCAAGCCTTTCAGCACCGCGATCAGGCCGCGCCGCATGCGGTCGGCGGCAAAAGCGCCGGCTTTGCCCCTGACGATCAGCACGCCGCCATTCATGCCGGCCAGTTCCCCGGCGAGCGGCGCACCAAGGTGATCGCCGGCGTTGCCCGTTATTTCAAGCCTGCCGCCGCGCATGCCGGAGCCGGCATGCGGGCCTGCATTGCCTTCGATGGTGAGTGTGCCGCCGCGCATGGCGCGCCCGGCCTGGGCGCCGGCATTGCCGACGACGCGAACCGAACCGTCCCGCATGGCTTCCGCCACGCGGTCGAGGCGCGCGCTGCCGCCTTCGAAGACGATGTCCAGCGGATCGTTGCCGGCGACACGAAAGATATCGCCGACCTTCGATCCATGCTTCGACGTGCCGATCTGGATCTTTTCGATATCGCGCCTTTCGATCCCGGCAAGCCGCTCCGGCGTCAGCGCCGACAGGTCAAGGCGCTCGGGCGGCTCGGCGACAAGGGTGAAGGTCAGCGCTTTCACGGCAGCATATCCTTCAGCGAATAGATGAACTTGCCGAGCTTGCCGCCGTAATTGCCGGCGCTTATGCGAACCGCGCCTCGCTTCGGCCCAAGCTCGATGACGGCCTTGATGCCGGCCTTCATCGCGGCGGCAACGGCATCGTTGGTCTCGCCGTCGATGACGATTTCCAGGACGGCGTTGATGTCGGCACCGAGCTCACTCCTGACGACACCGCGCAGTGTCGGCGCATAGGCTTCGTTGGCCGAGGCGATCATGCCCTTGTATTTACCGCCGATCTTGGAACCCGAACGAGCGATGCCGCCCGGAAACGGCACGATCGCGCCCGGCACCAGGCCGATCGCGGCAACCGCGGCCTCGGCGGCAGCCAAGGCCCTGGCGCTGCTTTCAGCCATGACGAAGAAATTGCCGCCGCCGACGGCGCCCTTCGTCAGCCCGGTCGTCGCTTCGCACAGGAATTCGCCGTCCATGACGGGAACGCGCCAAAAATGCCTGCCGCCGATTTTCTTGGAGATCTGCCAGCCGTCGCCAAAATAACGCAGCGCCGAACCGAGCTTCAGCTCGGCGCTGCCCTGCAGTCCGGCGAAGCAGGCGGAACCCGGCGAGGTCAAGACACACTGGCCGACGCGATTGAGCAGTTGTTTCTGCAGTTCGTCTGTTCCCATCGCAAAGATCATCACGCGGCAGCCGGGCCGGCCATCCGGTGTGGCCGATGGCGCCAGTTCGACATCGATTGCCGCTTCGCAGCCGCAGCCGATCACCGAGGTGGCAAAGCCGGTCATGGTGATCGCCGCCTGGCGCGCCCATTTCCGGTTCGGCGCGGTGATGATGATGGCGGTCGCGCGCATGCCGAAGGCCTCGGCAAAGGTATCGTCGATCACTATGCCATTTACGCTCACGTTCGGCATGCAACCTCGCCGAATGGCTGTTCGCGCGCGATCGCCGATTCCGGGAAATTGAACCAGTCCAGCGACAGGCCGTAGCGCTGCTGGTGATAATCCTCCAGGCGCCGCAGCATCGCCTTGTCCGGCGGCGGATTGAGCCTGAGCGCCTTGCCCCAGCGGTAATGGGTGATCTCTCCGTCCTGCACGACGAGATCGCCATCCTTGAAGACATACGCCGCCTGCCCCAGCATTTTCGCGATATTGTCCTCCCTGCGGTAGACAGCGATATCGGCGATAGCGCCGGCGCCGAGATGGCCTCGATCCGTCAGCCCGAGCAGCTTGGCCGGGGCAGCACGCGTCATGATGGCGATTTCCTCGAACGTGTATTCGCGGTCGATTGCGGCCAGGGTGGAGAGCGCCATGGCGGATTTTGGAAGTCCGGCAATCATTTCGGTGCGCGCTTCCCGGCTCATCAGCAGCTCGAACAGGGCCGGATAGGAGGTAAAGGGCGCGCCGTTGGGATGATCGGTGGTGAAGAAGACACGCCACGGATCGTCGATCAGGAGAAAAAGCTCGAGCCCGATCGCCCACTGCATCGTGCCATAGAAATCCTTGCCATAGCGGTAGGGCACGATGCCGCCGCCATTGCCGTCGCCGTCATGAATGACGGATTTCTTCGGCTGCGCACTGCCACGCGCCGAAAACTGCCGCATGACGTCGGAGGAGATGGTGACCGTCTGGCCGAACATCACCTGGCCGATATCGATGGTGACTTCCGGCGTCGCATTGACCAGTTCGGCAAGGCGCGCGGCGGCCGAGGAAAACCTGCGCTTGCCTTCCGTGCCGTAGCCATAGAACTGGAGATGGGCGAGGTGCAGCGGCAATCCTTCCGCCGCTGCGATCGTCGCGGCCGCCGTGTCCGCCGATCCGGGGCTGCCCAGATTGTTGCAATGGACATGCAGCGGATGCGGGACGCCAAGGCTGTCGACGGCCGCCTGCAGCGTCTTGACGATCTTGCGCGAGCTGACGCCATAGGAAGGCACCACATCGTCCAGCGAGAAGGTGCGGACGTTTTCCTTGAAGGCGGCCGCCGCGCCGGCATTGATCACCTTGACCCCAAGCGCCCGCGTCGAGGCGACCGTCCAGGCGACATAGTCCTCGATCATCGTTGAGGAGGCGTCGTCGCGGATCATCGACAGCAGGAAATCGTCGTTGCCGAGAATGGCCAGCGTCGCCTTGTCGATGATCGGGATGTCGGCCAGTTCGAGATGGGTGTGAAGCGCGGCTCCCGGCGACATCGCCGGCTCGACCACCGTGGTGAAACCCATCTTGGCGTAGAGGCACCCGGTCTGGAAGGTCGACCAGCCGGCATTGGAAAGCGGCGTCGTCGCCGGTCGCGCCTGGTGCGCCGCATGCTGCTCGGGCAGGAGCAGCCGTGCCGTATTCACGTTGCCGCCGCCGATGTGGGAATGGATGTCGATGGCGCCCGCCATCACGATGCAGCCGGCTGCGTTGATGGTCCGGTCGGCAGCGCCCGCCGCCGGCGCCGCAGCGATCTTGTCGTCGCTGATCCACAGGTCGCCCTTGCCGAGACGGCCGTTGACCGGATCGATGATGTCGCCGCCGGCGATTTTCGTCAGCATGGCAACGCCGCCTCGGCGGAGACATGACTGGCAACCAGCCGGATAACGGTCGCAGCGGAGGGCAGTTCCGACGCCGCTCGCGCCTCGACCGACCTTAGCGAACCGGTGCGGCTGGAATAGGCCACCGCCTGGTGATCGACGCCGGCTTCGCCGATGGCGATGGTGACCGCAGCACCCGCGACCGGCTCATGCGTTTTCGCCAGGGCGATCAGCGCCATGCGGTTCCTTTTCTTCTGCGGCTGGACAATCGAGGACGAGATCCGCAGGTGCAGGTCGGCTTCGCCGGCGGCGATCATGCGCGCGACATCGTAACGCCAGGGATCGAAGTCCGGGAAGCCGCGCGCAAAGCCGGTGCGCATCGGAAAACCGGTCATCCAGGTCGAGGCGAGCGCGCTTCCCCAGCCATTTTCGCTCGCCGGCAGATGCAGGCCGGATGCGCGTGATTTGCGGTTGAGATCGCTGACCAGTCCCTGCAGCATCTCCAGCGCCAGCCCTTCGGTTGCGTCGCCTGAAAACAGGAAGACGGGAAAATGCGCAGCCTCCAGGGCTTTGGCGAAATCGTCGAAATTCGACACCGGCTGCGATGTCTGGCGCCCCCTCCACTGCGCCCTCAGTGCCGCCAGCGTCGCGCCGAGGCCTGCCTCGCCGCAGGACAGCAGCGTCGCCGTCCGCCCGTTGCTCAACCGCGGCGCAGACGTTTCTTTCGACCCGACCAGAAAGATCTCGCGCTGATTCTTGGCCGAGAGGTCGGGAACCGTCTCGGCAAGCTCGCCGACAAATTGATGATGGATCTGCGGGAGTTCGCCGACGATCACCACGACATCGGCGCGCCGGCGCGTTTCGCCGGGCGCGACGGTCATCGCGCCTTTGTCGGTAAAAAGCGCGGCCTCCCGGGAAACTGCCGCGCCATCGGCATGATCGTATGCCGCGCCAACCCGCTCAGCCAGCGCGATCGCCGCCCTGGTGCCGTGTATATCCGTATCCAGGCTGAAAACCGGGCACCGGCTTGACCCCAACAGCGCGGCGGCATGTGCGGCCGCGCGCTCGACCAGCGTTACCCGGTTGCCGATCCAAGCAACCGCCATTCACTACGCTACTTTCTGGTGCCGGCCCAATCCTAGACGAAACTGGATTGGCCGTGAACCCCGCCTGTCAGCAGATTAGCGAATGTTTTCTTACGCCATCAACAAATTCCGACCGCGCTTAATCATATTTGATGTAAGCGAAGCGCTGATCGGTCGGCGGAGTGCCTTCCAGCGCGCCGCCTTCCCGGGCCGGCTGCCACTGGACGACATCCTCGATCTTTTTGGCAAGCTCGAAGTCTTTGTCAGTGATGCCCTTGGCTGCATGGTTCATCAGGCGCACCTCGACCCAGGCATAGGAAGCCGTGATGTCGGGGTGGTGCCATGCCGCCTCGGCGAGATGGCCGACCGTGTTGATGACCATCAGTGTCGATTTCCAGCTGTGGGTCTTGTACTTGCGCCGGATCCAGCCGTTCTCGTAATACCATTTCGGCAGTTCCTTCTCGATCCGGTCGGCAATCTCGGCTTCCGAATAGACTTTTTCCCTCGGCGTCTCGTTCATCTCGACCTCCGCGAATTGCCCGGTCCGTTCTCGCGCCGAGCCAAAAGAAGATAAAACGAATGCACTCTCTGCGGCTTGCCCCTTCGACGAAAACAGCTATCATGGCGACGGGCACCTAAACTTCCATGATGCGTCTATGATGCACCCATCGGGGGGTAGATGTCGAATTCTGTTACCATACAAGTGCCCGCCCGCCTGCATCTTGGCTTCCTCGATCTCAACGGCGATACCGGGCGTCGCTTTGGCAGCGTCGGGCTGCCGCTGAGCGAACCCGAAACCGTCGTCACCCTGTCACGGTCCAGCGAGACCATCGTCGAAGGCGCCGACAGCCGGCGCGCCGGCGAACATCTGTCGACGCTCTGCAGCCATCTCGGCATTCGCGGTCAGCACCGTCTGGTGGTCGAACAGTCGATCCCGAGCCATGCCGGCCTGGGCTCCGGCACGCAGATCGCCCTTGCCGTCGCCGCGGCGCTGCGCACGCTCCACCAACTGCCTCTCGATATCGGCAGCGATGCGACCCTGCTCGATCGCGGCGGACGATCCGGCATCGGCATCGCCAGCTTCGAAAGCGGTGGCGTCATTGTCGACGCCGGCAAGGACGACAGCGGCAGGCCGCCGCCGGTCGTGGCGCGACTGCCGTTCCCGGAAGAGTGGCGCGTCATCCTGATCCTCGACCATGGCGGGCATGGGCTGCATGGCGATGCCGAGATCGCGGCATTTCGTTCGCTGCCACCGTTCCCGGCATCCGGCAGCGGCGAGATCTGCCGGCGGGTGCTGATGGGCATCATGCCGGCTCTGGTCGAGCACGACCTGCAAGCCTTCGGCGCCGCCGTCACCGCGATCCAGATGCTGATCGGCACCCATTTCGCCCCGGCGCAAGGCGGCGTGTTCACCTCCAGGCGGGTCGAGAACGTGGCCCACGCTCTCAACGAAGCAGGCGCTGTCGGCATCGGCCAGAGCTCGTGGGGGCCGACAGGGTTTGCCTTTGCCCCATCGCAAGACGCTGCAGTCAGCTTCGTCAACGCGGTTCGGCAGACAGTTGAAGACGGCATCGAGATCAGGATCGTCAAGGGCAGGAATTCCGGCGCGAAGATCAGTTCGACCAGACTTGACCTCGTCGGCAGCTGACGGCTGGGCAACGCGATCAGGTTCAAGAAGAAAGGCGAGAAATGGCCCGCAAACATATCCTACACATGCTGACGCCGTTGAAGCATATGAGCCCTTTCGACGTGAACATGGCGCTCGATGCAGGCTTCGACGCCGTCGTCCCCTATGTCGATGTAAGCCTGGGAGAGGTGACAGGCCTCGTGCAGGACGCGATCTTTTCGCGCCCGCCCGATGTGGGCGTCGATACCGGCATTTTTATCGCCGGCAAGGATGCCTCGCTGGCGCTTGACATGTTCGAGGCAGCGCGAAAAGCGATGGTGCCGCCTTTCCAGGTCTCGGTATTCGCCGATCCGGCCGGCTCGTTCACCACGGCCGCGGCGATGGTGGCCAAGGTCGAAAAAGCGCTGGAGAAGAAATTCGAGCGCGGGCTGAAAGACACCAGGATCGCTGTTTTCGGCGCCACCGGCGTCGTCGGCTTCTGCACCGCCGTGATCGCCGCCAGGGAAGGCGCGGGGGTGACGCTGGTCGGCCATGACGGCATCGAAAGGGTCAAGCAGATCGCGGCCGAGATCAAAAGCCGGTTCAACATCGCCGTCGATGCGGCCGACGGATCGAGCGACGCCCGCAAGACGAAGCTGGTCGAGGCGAGCGAGGTGATCCTGGCGTGCGCCAAGGCCGGCGTCCAGGTGGTCTCAAAAGCCCAGTTGAAAGGCGACGGCCTGCTCATTGCCGCCGACGTCAATGCGGTCCCGCCGGCCGGCATCGAAGGCGTGGCCGTCAATGCCAATGGCGATCCGCTCGAAGCGGCAAAAGCTGTCGGCATTGGTCCGCTCGCCATCGGCAACGTGAAATACAAGGTCGAATTCGGCCTCTTCAAAAGAATGATCGAATCCGAAAAAACCATCACGCTCGATTTCCAGGAAGCATTTTCCCTTGCACGCGAGATTGCCAAATAACGCCGGATCTCTCCTGATCGCGGCGATTTCAGGCCGGGCGCTGGCTGCCGCTGCGCGCCGCGCCGGCTATCGTCCGCTGGTCGCCGATTTCTTTTGCGATACCGACACGGTCGCGCTTGCCGAGCGCGCGACGATGCTGCCGGGCGACCTGCAAGGCGGCATCGACGGCGAGCGCATCATCGAGACGCTTCGGCAACTGGCCGGAGACGACCAGCCGGTCGCCATTGTCCTGGGCTCGGGCTTCGAGCGGATGACGGAGACCGTCGACGAGTTCGCGCGCCATTTTCCGCTCGCCGGCAACAGCGGCGCCGCGATCCGCAGGATCAAGGACCCGCAATTGCTGGCCGCCGATTGCGCCGAACTCGGCATCCCGCATCCGGACTTCCGATGGGACCCGCCGCCCGATCCGGAGAACTGGGTGGTCAAGACCGCAGGCGGCGCCGGCGGCGCGCATATCAGGCGGGCCGCCGGAGAAACCCCGATATTACAGTGTCAGGCTCCTAGCGGCCGCTATTTTCAGCGTTTCGTTGCCGGTCGCAGCATCTCGGCCCTGTTCGTCGGCGACGGCCAAAGCGCTGACATCGTCGGCTTCAGCCAACAATGGGCGTCGCCTGCCCCGGCAGCGCCCTATCGCTATGGCGGCGCCGTGCGGTTGAGGCGCTTCGATCGCAGACGGGCGGCGATGATCCGCGGCTGGCTTTCAGGTCTGGCGCGTCGCGCCGGCCTGGTTGGATTGTGCAGCGCCGATCTCATTCGCGGACCGGATGGCTACAAGCTCATCGAGATCAATCCGCGGCCCGGCGCCACGCTCGACATTTTCGACGATGCCGACGCGCCATTGATCGAAGCGCATCTGCGCGCCGCGGCGGGCAAGAAATACCGTCTGCCGCGCTTCGTCGATTCGATGGCGTCGATGGTGACCTATGCGGCGGCGCCGATCGCCCGCTTTCCATCGATTGCCTGGCCTGAATGGACTGCCGACCATCAGTCGCCCGGCACCCGACTGATCGCCGGCGATCCGGTCTGCACCATCTTCGCGCGCGGTCCGAGCGCCGATCTGACCAGGCGGCTGATCAAGGGACAAGCCAGCCGATTGCAACACCAATGGGAAGGAGACCGGACATGAAAGACGGTTCGGCATTCCTCAACGACAATGCGCAGCGCATCATCGACGGCATGATCGGCGACGCCGAACGCCTACGTATCGGCGTTTCCACCGGGCCATTGGGCGAGTGCCTGATCGACGCCGGCGCCAAGGCCGCCGGCGGCGTCGAGGCCGGGCTGCGCATGGCGGAAGCCGCGATGGGCGGCCTCGGCAGCATTTCGGTGTGCATGGACCGTGCGTCACCAAAATGGCCGTTCACCATCGAAGTGCGGTCGTCGCAGCCGGTGCTTGCCTGCCTGGGCAGCCAGTATGCGGGCTGGAACCTGTCGAGCCAGGATTATTTTGCCATGGGATCGGGACCGGCGCGGGCGCTCGCCCGCGTCGAACCGCTGTTCGAAACACTCTCCTATCGCGACACCGCGTCGTCCGCCGTGCTGATCCTGGAGACGGCAAAACCGCCGCCCCAGGCGATCGTCGAGAAGGTCGGCAGGGCAACCGGACTGGCACCCGAAAAGCTCACCTTCCTCTATGCGCCGACACAAAGCCTGGCGGGCGGCGTGCAGATCGTTGCGCGCGCGCTCGAGGTTGCCCTGCACAAGACCAACGATCTCAAATTTCCGCTGGAGAACGTTGTCGACGGCATCGGCACGGCGCCCATCCCCGCCCCGCATCCGGATTTTCTGACCGCCATGGGCAGAACCAACGACGCCATCATCTATGGCGGCAGCGTCCAGCTCTTCGTAAAAGGCTCGGCGAAAGACGCCAGCGAACTCGCGGAGCGATTGCCGAGCCGCGCCTCGCGCGACCACGGCCACCCCTTCGCCGAAGTCTTCAAGCGGTTCAAGGGAGATTTCTATGCCATCGATCCGCTGCTGTTCAGCCCGGCCGAAGTGATCGTCACGGCGATCGAGACCGGCGATACGTTCCGCGCCGGCGAGCGTGATCTGCAGATGCTCGAACGGAGCCTCGGTTAGACCATGGCGCTGCAATGGATCGGTCTGTCATCCGCCTGCCGGGGCATTCGTTCCGGCTTTCCGTATACCGGTATCCAAGGCGTGACATGATCCCTCGCATCCTGATCGTCAGCGACGTCTCGGACGCCCGCTCCAAGGGCCTGGCGGCAAGGCTGGAGCGGCGCGGCGCCGTGGTCTCAACCGTGCCGCTGGCGGCGATCGCGTTCGACACCGGCAGCCCGAGCGGACTGTCGATCCCCGGTTTCGACGGCGCGCTGCCCGACGCCGTGCTTGTCCGTTCGATCGCCGCCGGATCGTTCGAAGCGGTCACCCGGCGTCTCGGCGTGCTGCACGCATTCGGCAAGCTTTCCATTCCGGTGTGGAATTCCGCGCAGGCGATAGAACGCTGCGTCGACAAGTCGATGACGACCTTCCTCCTGAAGAATGCCGGCCTGCCGACGCCGCCGACATTCGCGGTCGAGGGTCTTGCCATGGCCGAAGCGGTCGCCAGACGCGAACTGCCGTTCGCGCCACTGGTGCTAAAACCGCTTTTCGGCGCCCAGGGCCGCGGCATCCGGCTGATCGAAACACTGTCCGACCTCCCCGCCGAGGACGAGGTGAACGGCGTCTACTATCTCCAGCATTACGTGTCGCGTTCTGGCCCTCCTTTCCGCGATTTTCGCGTTTTCGTCTGCGCCGGCGAGGTTTTGGCGATGATGAGCCGCCGTGGCGACGACTGGATCACCAATGTCAATCGCGGGGCGGTGCCCGAGCAAGTCTCGGGGCAGGTTTCGGGGCATGGCGAAACCGAACTGGCGGCGCTGGCACGGGCCGCCGCCGCCGCTATCTCAGCGGATTTCGCCGGCGTCGATATCGTGCCGGCGGCAGACGGCAAGCTGTTGGTGCTGGAGGTCAACAGCATGCCCGCCTGGTCCGGGCTTCAATCGGTGGTCGCGGTCAACATCGCCGATGCGATTGCCGACGCCCTGCTGAAATTCCTGGCTGATCGCCCAGCTGATCACCCAGAGGCGGCGGCGGCGCGACCCTACCGCCTCACCGCGCCGGCGAATTCGTGACCGACGGCATGGCGCATTCGCGAGAACGCCTCCGGGCTGCCTACAAGGACGCCTGCCGGATGGAGATCGAGGCGCTGAAACCGGGCAACGTCCATCTGTTCGCCGACGGGCACGGCATGTCCGCCGCCCAGTTCATGACCAGCGCCGAGGTCTCGTCAGTCCCGCTGACCGATCCGCGCCTGCCGGTCGGACAGCGCATGCTGGAAGCGGTCCGCGCGACACGCCTGGCGGTCGCGACCAATACCAATCTCGGCATCATCCTTCTGGCAGGGCCTCTGCTGTGCGCCGCTGAAATGGCGGGCACCCAACTGCCCGACAATCGACTGCCTGACAATCGACTGCACGACAATCTCGACGCGGTGCTGCGCGCGATGAGCATCGACGATACCAGGGCGGTATTCGAGGCGATCGTCGCCGCCGCGCCGGGCGGCCTCGGAGAGGCGGCGAACGATGTGCGGCAGGAGCCGAAGGTTCATCTGCTCGAAGCCATGCGGGAGGCGGCCGAACGCGACATGATCGCCCGCCAGTATGTTACCGGTTTCGGCGACGTGTTCGGCGTCGGGCTTGCCGCTCTGCAGGCCGCCTTGGCGCGCGGCGAAGGCGGCATGTGGCCAACGGTGTTCGCCTATATGGCGCTTCTCGCCGGCTTCCCTGACAGTCATGTGGTGCGCAACCATGGCGCTGAAGTCGCAAATCAGGCGCGGCAACAAGCCCTTGCCATTGAGGCGGCGCTGCATGGCAATGACGACAGGGCGTCACGCATTCGTCTGCTCATAGAGCTCGACCGCCGGCTGAAAGCGAACAACGTCAACCCCGGCACCTCGGCCGACCTGACCGTGGCTACTCTTTTAGTCCACACTCTCGGCGTTCAGCTTGCATAATCGCAACGTTGGTGGTTGACTTTCAGGAGCGGAAGCTGGGCTTCCGCGGCTATCCAGCCAACCGGTCCGGATCCCCGGGCGCTGCCAACAAGGATAGCTGTCCATCGAGCGCTCGCTCGGTTTGCGGCGTCTTTGGACACCATAACTGTGTCTTGGAGGAAAATTGGCATGGCAAAGATCTCGAAAGTAATGGTCGGTGAATCGCTCGTAGGAGACGGCAACGAAGTGGCGCATGTCGACCTGCTCATCGGCCCACGGGGGAGCGCAGTCGAAACAGCATTTTGCAACGCGCTGACCAACAACAAGGACGGCTTTACCTCCCTTTTGGCGGTGATCGCGCCCAATCTTCAGTGCAAGCCCAACACCGTGATGTTCAACAAGGTCACGATCAAGGGCGCCAAGCAGGCCGTGCAGATGTTCGGCCCGGCCCAGCATGCAGTCGCAAAGGCCGTGCAGGACAGCGTCGCCGATGGGACCATTCCTGCCAATGAGGCGGACGACCTGTTCATCTGCGTCGGCGTTTTCATCCATTGGGACGCCGCCGACGACGCCAAGATCCAGAAGTACAATTACGAAGCGACGAAGGAAGCCATCCAACGCGCCGTTGCAGGAACGCCAACGGCCGCCGAAGCCACGGATAAGCGGGACCAGGTGAAGCATCCGTTCGCGGCTTAGACAAGAGACAGCCCCGCACAGGCAAAACCCTCCGCGGAGCCGGATGGTCTGTTGCGTCGCCTGAAAAAGCTTCTGGGCCTTTAGAGCACCGGACCAAAAACTGCCCTCGGGCCTGATCCGAGGGTTGAGAGCCGGTATTTGGGAATCCGATGCTCCAGCAAAGAGATAGAGCGGCGAGACGATCGACTTGACGGCCCGCCGCTCTACAAGGCCCTGTTTCCGCGGCCGAAGTTCGAGGCCACACGAATGTCAGGTGCCCAGCGTTTGTCAGGTGACAAGCGCTGCGAGGTGCCCCGGCGTGAGCGTGCCGTCATGCAGCGAGGTCGCAACCAGCGCCGCGGCGATACCGAGTGACGAAAGCGCGCGAATGTCAGCCTCGTTGCGCACCCCGCCGGC
>NZ_JBVVPV010000022.1:0-101364 GCF_055811735.1 Mesorhizobium sp. WSM4850
GTAGGGCAGTAGGGCAGTAGGGGAGTAGGGGAGTAGGGGAGTAGGGCAGTAGGGCAGTAGGGCAGTAGGGCAGTAGGGCAATAGGGGAATAGGGGAATAGGGGAATAGGGGAGGAAGAAAGTGTCAGTAGGGTTGCGCAGGCGCGCCGCTTCCTTTTCGTTACCCTACTCCCCTACTCCCCTACTCCCCTACTCCCCTACTCCCGCGGCCTCTGCCAGCCGATATCGAGCAGACCCAACCGGCCGAGTTCCCGGTCCATCGCGCGCGCGACATCCTTGCGCTCGGCGCCGATGTCGCGCAATTGCCGGTCCGAAAGGTCGTCGACGTTCTCGGGCGGGAGGTTGACCGCCATTTTTGCATGGCGGAACCAATCAGACACCGCGCGCAGCCAGGCCGGGCGGACGGTTACAGGACTCAAGACGATGTGAGACATGGTGCAATCCGGCTTCTCCGGACATCAAGTCCGGTTTGATGTTTGTACGATGGTCACATCATGACGGATTGAAATTAAAACGAGAAACGAGTAGTTTTCTCTGCATCTTCAAGTTTTGTTTGAGGATTGAAAATGCTCGACCGGCCTCTCCTCGTCCTATTCTGATGGCGCGCCTGCTGCCTGGAACCCGTGCACTGAGGACGCTGGAAGCAGCCGCCCGGCACCTCAATTTCACCCGCGCCGCGGACGAACTTGGCCTGACCCCGGCCGCGGTCAGCCACCAGATCAAGGAAATCGAGGATCAGCTCGGCATCGTGCTGTTCACGCGCACCAGCCGCACCATCCGGCTGACCGAGGCGGGCGCGGTGCTGTTCGAGGCCTCGACCGACGCGCTCGACCTGCTTGGCCGCGCCGTCTCACGGGCGCACAAGCTGGCGCGTGGAACGGCGTTGCTGAAAGTGACACTCGACGCCCAGTTCGCGACAAAATGGCTGATGCGACGCGTCGACGATTTTCGCAAGCAGCGACCGGGCATCGAGCTCCGCTTCGACATTGCTTCTGAATTGCGCGATTTCGACCTGGACGACGTCGATGTCGGCATCCGTTTCGGCGCGGGAAAATATCCCGGCCTTTGCACCCACCGGCTGTTCGACAACATCATCATCCCTGTGTGCAGCCCCAGCCTGCTGGCCTCCGGCCCGCCGCTGCGCGAGCCGCGCGATCTCTTCCATCACACGCTCGCCCATATCGAGTGGGCGCGACAAGGCGTGACCTGGCCAAACTGGCGGATGTGGATGGCGGCGGCCGGCGTCGACGATTTCGACGACAGCCGGACGATCGTGTTCGGCACCTCGACCGACGCCGTTCAGGCCGCGCTCGACGGCAATGCCGTTGCTCTCGCCGATTTTGCCATGGTGGCGAACGACCTTTCCGAGGGCCGGCTGATCCGGCCCTTCGAACTTGGCATCAAGGTTCCGCCCGACTTCGCCTACTTCCTGGTCTATCCCATCGCATCCGCCAACGACCCCAGGATCGTGGCGTTCAGGGATTGGCTCCTCAACGAAGTTCACAACCCGCAGCCGGAGCCGACGCTTGGATGAGCTTCAGGTCGCTCTGAGTGATCAGCCGGCAGTCATCGACCTATTTTTTCATGGCGGCAGCGTCAGCCCGCGACATCCGCCGCGCCGAACCAGCCGATCACCGCGCCGATGATAAGCAGCACGCCGAGCCAGTGGCCGCAGTCGATGATGGTCAGGTCCCAGCCGAACCCTTGGTAACGATGATTGACGGATAGCGTCGTGGCGACGAATCCGAACCAGAGAACGAAGCCGAAGACGAGCCCGGCAACGAGGTTCGGTTCGCCACCGGTCATCGCTCCGACGATCAGAGACATGACGAGCGCCATGACAATTTCCGCGACGAAGCTGATTACGAAGGGCAGCGGCGATTTACTCATGGTCGCCGGATCAAGCCTGGTGGCCTTTAGCCACGGCTTGCTCAGGCCCATGTACCAGGCAGCGCCGAACAACCACGCCACCACCGCGGCGACGATCACCGCCAGCCAGTTCACTGCTGAAAAATCCATGATTTCCTCCCCGGAAGCATGTCGCTCAAAAGCATGCCCCCGGGCCCGAGCCGGGGGTGCCCAGCGGTTTTGGGACAACGGCATGCGTATTCTCAAAATCGAAGCGTGATGGAACGCCTGTTCGGCAATGCCGTCAAGAAAACCGCCAGACGGTGGTGCGTTTGACCAGCGCGTCTTCCAGCGCCCGGGTTACCGCCACCTCGTAGATGGCGAGCGGCTCCAGTCCAGCTTTCGGCAGATAGGAGCGGCCGGGATCGCCAACGAGGATGTCGGCGCCACGCGCCTTGAGCGTCGCGAACCATGGCTTCAGCCGGTCGGCGAAGGATTTGTCGTAGAAGACGTCACCGGCCAGGACCACATCCCAGCCTGCATCGGTTCCGATGCAGTCGGTGCCAAGAAACATTATCCCGACGCCATTGGCCTCGGCGTTGAGGCGGATCGCGGTCGCACAGAACGGGTCGATGTCGGCGGCGATCACCTCTGCCGCGCCGGCCTTCACTGCCGCAATGGCGACAAGGCCGGAACCGGAGGCAAAGTCGAGCACGCGCTTGCCCTGCACATCAGACGGATTGTCGAGGATGTAGCGGGCAAGGCCCTGGCCGCCGGCCCAGGCGAAGGCCCAGAAAGGCGGCGGCACACCGATTTCGGCCAGTTCGTCCTCTGTCCGCTGCCACAGATCATGCGCCTCGTCGGCCAGATGCAGCAGCATCTCCGGCACATGCGGCGGTGCCATCAGCGCCGTGTTGTCGAGGATGAAGTTTCTCGCGCTGTTTGGCGTCAGCGCCGTCACGGCGCCGGCGTCAGGTCGCCCATGCGGCAGACCTCTTTCCATTCGGCCGGCGTCACCGGCTGCACGGAAAGCCGTCCGAGTCGGACCAGCGCCATCTCGGCAAGCTTGGGGTTGGCCTTGACCTGCTCCAGCGTCACCGGCTTCGGCACATCCTTGACGGCGCGGATATCGACACATTCCCAGCGCGGATCGTCAGTAGTGGTGTCCTGATGGGCCAGCGCGCAGACCTCGACGATGCCGACCACGTCGAGCCCATCGTTGGAATGGTAGAAGAAGCCGAGATCGCCGATCTGCATCGCCTTCATGTTGTTGCGCGCCGCATAGTTGCGCACGCCGTCCCATTGCGTGCCGGCCTTGCCCTTCGCCTTGAGGTCCTCGAAGGAGAAGACCGAGGGTTCGGATTTGAACAGCCAGTAGTTCATTTTTTGCTCCTCCGCGGCTGGAGATCAGCTACAGCGCCGCGCGTCTTTCAGACGCGCAAAGGACGCTGTAGCACTTTGATTTTGCGCATGATCCTTTCCGAAAATCGATTCCGATTTTCGGAGTCATGCACTCACTGGCTTGTTGAAGGTCCAATTCCATTGCCGGATTTCGACGCTTTCGAACAGCCCTGCCCTGGCAAAAGGGTCTGCCGCCGATAGCGCTTCTGCCGCCTCCAGATCGGGCGCCTCAACCACGACGAGGCTGCCGTTCGGCTTGCCGTCGGCGTCGAGGAACGGACCGGCGAAGGCCAGCTTGTTCTCGCCGTTCAGTCCCTCCAAAAAGGCAACATGCTCGGGCCGCGTATCGAGCCGCACCTGCAGGCTTCCAGGCTTGTCCTTGCAAATCAGCGCAAACAGCATCTTTCCATCTCCGGATTGTTCAACATTACACGTCGGTTTCGGTCTTCAGCGGCCTTGTCATCAGCGCCGACACAGCCTGGCGGATGGTGATCGTGCCGTCCAGTATGGCGGCGACGGCGGTGATGATCGGCGCGTCGATGTTGCGCTCGGTGGCGATGCGGGCGGCGATCGCCGCCGTCGGCACCCCTTCGGCCAGTGGCAGCCCGGCAAGCGGCTTGCCTTGCCCCAGCGCCAGCCCGTAGGCGAAATTGCGCGACTGGGCGGACGAGCAGGTGAGCAACAGGTCGCCGAGGCCGGAAAGTCCCATCAGCGTTTCCGGCCTAGCGCCGAAAGCAGCGCCGATGCGGCGCAATTCGACGAAGCCGCGCGTCACCATGGCGGCCTGGGCGCTGGCGCCGAGCTCGGCGCCGGTGACCGCACCGGCGGCAATGGCGAAGACGTTCTTCAGCGCGCCGCCGATCTCGACGCCGATGAGGTCGTCACTCGAATAGCAGCGCAAATTCTGCGCCGAAAAGCGCGCGGCCAGGTCGGCCGCCAGACCCTCATTGCCGGCGGCGACCACCACGGCCGTCGGCAGCCCCCTGGCGACGTCAGTGGCGAAGCTCGGCCCGGATAGGGCGGCGACCGGATTTTCAGGCAGGATCTCTCCAGCGATCGCCGACAGCAATGCGCCGGTGTCGCGCTCGATGCCCTTGGCGCAGAGGACCAGCGGGACGTCTTTCGGCATATGGGCTTTCGCGGTGGCCAGCATGGCGCGCAGCGACTGCGCCGGCGCCACCGCCAGCACGCAGTCGGCGCCGTCGAGCGCAGCCTCGATATCACTCGTTGCCACGATGCCGGCCTGGAGCGCGATGCCAGGCAGATAGCGCGGATTTTCGCCACGGTCGATCGCGGCGACGGTCTCCAAGTCGCGCGCATAGAGGCGGACGAAATGGCCGGCGCGCAACATGGCCAGCGCCAGCGCCGTGCCCCAGGCACCGCCGCCGAGCACGGCAACGCGCCAGCCGCTTGGTACCTTGTGCCCGCTGCCGCTCATGCCTTGGCTCCGCGCCGGCCCGAGCCGACCATCGGAGCGGAGATGCTGTCCAGCGGCCAGCGCGAACGCGGCACGAAATCAGCGGTGTTTTCACCCGATATGCCGGCGCGCAGCCGCTCGATGCCGGCCCAGGCGATCATCGCCGCATTGTCGGTGCAGAGCTTGAGCGGCGGCGCGACGAAGGCAAAGCCGGCCTTCTCGCACAGGGCTTCGAGTGTGGTCTTGATCGTCCGGTTGGCGGCGACACCGCCTGCAACGACGAGCGCAGGCTTCAGCTCGCTCGGAAACTCCTTGCGGAAACGGTTCAGCGCCCTCGAAACACGGTCATCCAGCGCATCCGCAACCGCCGCCTGGAAGGAGGCGCAGATGTCGGCGACGTCCTGGTCGCTCAAAGGGGCAATGGCCGTCGCTGCCTGGCGCACGGCGGTCTTCAGCCCGGAAAAGGAAAAATCGGGCTGCGCCGAGCCCTTCATCGGTCGCGGGAAGGCGAAGCGCGCGGCGTCGCCGGTCGCCGCCGCCTTCTCGACATTCGGCCCGCCCGGATAGGGCAGGCCGAGCATCTTGGCCGTCTTGTCAAAAGCTTCGCCGAGCGCATCGTCGATGGTTGTTGCCCAGCGCTGGTAGTCGCCAACGCCACGCACCGCAACGATCTGCGTGTGGCCGCCGGACACCAGCAGCAACAGATAGGGAAAGTCGAGCCCGTCGGTCAGCCGCGCGGTCAGCGCATGGCCTTCGAGGTGGTTGATAGCAATCAGCGGCTTGTTCGCCGCGGCTGCGATCGCCTTGGCCGTCATCAGCCCGACGATCAGACCGCCGACGAGGCCGGGGCCGGCGGTCGCAGCGATCGCGTCGATATCGGCGAGATCGACGCCTGAATCGGCAAGCGCGGCCTCGATGATGCCGTCCAGCGCCTCGACATGGGCGCGCGCGGCGATTTCCGGGACGACGCCGCCGAAGGCGGCATGCTCTTCGATCTGGCTGAGCACGATATCAGACAGGATTTTCGGCGCGCCGCCGCCGTCCAGCGCTACCACGCTGGCGGCGGTCTCGTCACAACTCGTCTCAATGCCCAGAACGCGGATCAATTCGTTGCCATCCCTGGAGATTGTGCAACCAGCCTTTCCCCGTTAGGAGAAAGCCCGGAAACGGCCTCGATCTGCCGGGGGTTATCACGGACAGCGCGCCATGCAAACAACCTTGAAAATCGGAACACGCGGCAGCCCGCTGGCGCTGGCGCAGGCGCATGAAACGCAGGCGCGGCTGATGGCCGCTCACGGCATGCCGGTTGAGGCATTCGAGGTGGTCGTCATCTCGACCAGCGGCGATCGCATCCAGGACCGGCCGCTGTCGGAAGCCGGCGGCAAGGGGCTGTTCACCAAGGAAATCGAGGAGGCGCTGCTGGCGCGCCGCATCGACATCGCCGTGCATTCGTCGAAGGACATGCCGACGGTGTTGCCCGACGGACTGGAACTGTCTGCCTTCCTGCCGCGCGAGGATGCCCGCGACGCCTTCGTCGGCAAGGCGGCCAAAACGATCGCCGGATTGCCGCACGGCGCGAAGGTCGGTTCGTCGTCGCTCCGGCGTCAGGCGCTGATCCGGCGGATGCGGCCGGACCTCGAGGTGGTGATGTTCCGCGGCAATGTGCAGACGCGGCTGCGCAAGCTCGACGAGGGCGTCGCCGACGGCACCATCCTTGCCTATGCCGGGCTGAAGCGGCTCGGACTCGAAGATGTCATCACCGACCTGATGCCGCTCGACAGCTTTCCGCCGGCGCCGGGGCAAGGCGCGATCTGCATCGAAAGCCGCATCGGCGACCTCGATGTGGAAAGAATGCTGACGGCAGTCCACGACGTGCCGACCGGGCAGGCGCTGGCCTGCGAACGCGCTTTCCTGGCGGCGCTCGACGGTTCCTGCCGCACGCCGATTGCCGGCCATGCGACGATATCGGCCGAAACGGTGTTCTTCGGCGGGCTGATCATCTCGCCGGACGGCGCGCAATCGCATGAGGTCAAGGCGGAAGGCCCGGCGCAGGATGCCGCGCGCATCGGCGACGAAGCCGCCAGGACCGTGCGGGCCAAGGCCGGCGAAAAATTCTTCGACGGCTGGGCCTGACATGCGTCGCGTCCTGGTGACGAGGCCGGAGCCGGGCGCTTCGCGCACGGCACAGCGGCTCGAGGACCTGGGTTTTAAGCCGATCCTGCTGCCGCTGACCGAAACGGTGGCGCTGCCGGTTGATCCGGACAGGGTCGCAGCCAATGCCGCGGCCGTTGCCGTCACCAGCGCCAATGCCGTGCGCCATGCGCCGAAAGAAATCAGCACGGCGCTCGCCGGTTTGCCTTGCCATGCCGTCGGCAGACGGACAGCGCAGGCCGCCCATGCGGCCGGGTTTCTGTCGGTCAGCGAAGGGCCGGGCGATGCCGAGGCGCTGGCGGATGCGCTTGCCGGCGATTACGCCAGACAAACCATCGTCTATTTGTGCGGGCGGGTGCGTTATTCGGGTTTCGAGCAGCGGCTGCAGTCGGCAGGCGTTCAGGTTCGCGCCGTCGAGACCTATGACACTGTCGCGCTGGATTATTCCGATGAGGCCGTTCTTGCGCGCTTGTCCGGCCGGCCGGTCGAGGCAATGCTGCTCTATTCGGCCAAGGCCGCCACAGCGCTGCAGGCACTGGCTGGGCGGCCGGCGCTGCGTGAGCTTTTTAAAAAGTCATGTTTTTTTGCGCTGTCCGGACGTATCGCCGCAGCCTTGGAGACTGTTGCCTCAGAACAGCTCCGCGTTGCGCCGGAGTCCAGCGAGGAGGCGCTGCTGGAGCTTTTGCGGACGTCGCCTTGACCCCGTGTCATCACGCCGCCCCTTTTCACCGCTTGGTGATGTGCTAGACCCTTTCTGAACCATCCCGAAGCGAAACTTGCGGAGCCCAAGCATGGTCAAGACGCCGAAGATGCGGCATTCGAAAAGCCGTCGCGAGCCGGTGACCATCGAGCTCGAGCCCGGCGCTGTCTCGCGCGTTGCCGACGAGGATGCCGCCAACGGGCGGACCGACGAGGCGAAGGCGGAGGAGGCGGCAAGCGCGTCGCAGCCGGAAGCGCCTGAAGAACCCGTCCATGCCGACCAGACCGACATCGAGCCGTGGGAACATGCCGAAGCGGCCCCGCCGGACGGCTCGGAACAGCCGGCCGAGGGCGGTGCCAAAACTCCTGAAGGGCCCAAGCCGACTTATCCGGCCGGCTCGGAGGCATCGGCGAAGCGGGCCTTCGACTACAGTTTCGACGACGCATCGGCCAAGGACGCTTCGGCCAAGGCGGGCGCCGCAGACGCGCCGAAGGAAACCCAGACAGGGACTGAAGACATGGCAGCGCAGCCGAAGCATGGCGGCATCAACGGCATCGCTGCCGGCATTATCGGCGGCGTCATCGCGCTGGCTGCCGCCGGAGGGCTGCAGTTTGCCGGCCTGCTCGGCGCGCCAGGGGTTGGCGATTTATCCTCGGGCGGCGTGTCGCTCGATGGCGTCAACAGCGAAATCGCTGCGCTGAAGAGCGAGATTGCCGGGCTCAAGGATACAGCCGGCAACAATGACGCCTCGGCCAAGGTGGACGGGCTGTCGTCGGCGCTGGATCAGGTCAAGACGGATGTCGCGGCGCTGCAATCGGCGATCGAGCAGGGCGGAGCAGGCGACACTGCCGGGCTTGCAGCCCTCGGCGATAAGGTCAGGCAGATCGAGACGGCGGTTGCGGCGCTTGGCCAGACCGGCAACACGGCGCCGGTCGATCTCGGGCCGCTCAATGAAAAGCTGGCCGGGCTCGACGCGGCGGTGAAATCCGCCGGCGAGACGGCGAAGGCACAGGACGGCCGGCTTGCAGCGCTGGAACGGTCGGTGTCTCAGCTTTCCGGCAAGGTCGAGGCACAGGCCGGGCAGCCCAAGGTTGCGCTCGCCATCGCCGCATCGGCGCTGAAGGCAGCACTCGACCGTGGTGCGCCATTCGCCGCCGAACTCGAAACCTTTGCGGCGATTTCGCCGGATGCTCCAGAGATCGCAGCCTTGCGTCCCTACGCCGAAACGGGCGTTCCGACCCGGGCGGAGATCGCAACCGAAATGCCTGCCGCCGCCAACGCCATGGTCGCTGCCTCCGAGCCCGTCGACCAGAATGCCGGCTTCCTGCAAAACCTGCTGTCGAGCGCGCAATCGCTGGTCAAGGTCAGGCCGATCGGTGCAGTCGAAGGCGCTGGCGCTCCGGAAATCGTCGCTCGCATGGAGGTGGCGGTCAATCAGGGCGATTACGCCAAGGCGCTCAGCGAATACGATATGCTGCCCGAGGCGGTGAAGGCTGCCGGCGCCGATTTTGCCGGCAAACTGAAGGCGCGAATCGAGGTCGAGAAGCAGGTTGACGCGCTGATCGCCAGTGCGATGAAGGCGTGAGGGAAACCCGATGATTCGCATTCTGCTTTTCCTCGCCGTGGTTTTCGCGCTCGGGCTGGGTTTCGCCTGGCTGGCCGACCGGCCAGGCGAGATGGTCGTCACCTTCAGCGGCTATCAATACCAGGTCAGCCTGATGGTGGCGGCGGTGGCGGTCGTTGCCGTGGTTGCCGCGGTGATGATCGTCTGGTGGCTGCTCAAGGCGCTGTGGAACAGCCCCTACACCATCTCGCGCTATTTCCGCGTGCGCCGTCGCGATCGTGGCTATCAGGCGCTGTCGACCGGCATGATTGCCGCCGGCGCCGGTGACGGGGCGCTCGCCCGCAAGAAGACCAAGGAAGCGGCAAAGCTGATCCGCTCCGACCAGGAGCCGCTGATCCAATTGCTGGAGGCGCAAGCCTCGCTGCTCGAAGGCGACCATGAGGGTGCCCGCGAAAAGTTCGAGACTATGCTCGACGACCCCGAAATGCGGCTGCTCGGCCTGCGCGGGCTTTATCTCGAGGCCGAACGCCTCGGCGACCGCAACGCGGCGCGGCACTACGCCGGCCGCGCTGCGGCGATGGCGCCGCAACTGGCCTGGGCCGCCGAATCGACGCTGGAAGACCTGACCGGGCGTGGCGACTGGGACGGCGCGCTGAAACTGGTCGAGGCGCAGAAATCGACGCGGCAGATCGAGCGCGATGCCGCCAACCGGCGTCGCGCCGTGCTGCTCACCGCCAAGGCGCAGGGGCTGATCGACAGCGATCCCAACGCCGCCAAAACCGCTGCTCTGGAGGCCAACCGGCTGCGGCCGGATTTCGCGCCGGCGGCGGTGAACGCAGCCAAACTGCTGTTCAGACAGAATGATGTGCGCAAGGGCGCGAAGATACTCGAAGCGGCGTGGAAAGCCGAGCCGCATCCAGAGATCGCCGAGCTTTACACCCACGCCCGGCCGGGCGATGCCGTGCTCGACCGGCTGAACCGGGCGAAGAAGCTGCAGGAGATGAAGAAGAACCACGCCGAATCGTCGCTGGCGGTGGCGCGCGCCGCGCTCGACGCGCAGGACTTTTCAACCGCCCGCAAAGAGGCCGAGGCGGCTATCCGCATGGATCGCCGCGAAGGCGCCTATCTGCTTCTGGCCGACATCGAGGAGGCCGAGACCGGCGATCAGGGCAAGGTGCGGCAGCTTTTGTCCAAGGCAGTACGTGCACCGCGCGATCCGGCCTGGGTCGCCGACGGCGTCGTTTCCGAACGCTGGGCGCCGGTGTCGCCGATCACCGGCAAGCTCGACGCCTTCGAGTGGCGTGCGCCGATGGAGCGGCTCGGCCAGCTCATCGACAGTGACGAGGATGCGCCGGCCGCCGCGGTGCCAACAATTGCGGCGCCAACGAAGCCGGAAAAGGAAAATGTGATCGAGCTGAACCCCGCTGGTTCGGCCGAAAGACCGACCGCCGTGGCGGCATCGGAAACTGGCGAAGACGATGTTGCGCCGGTCACCGCCACGGCGTCTGCCGCGGTGCCGCCGGATGGCGACGCTGTCGAACCGGCGGAGGAAATGGCCCGGCTGCCCGACGATCCCGGCGTCGATCCGGACGACGAAGAGCAAAAATCACCACGCAGGTTTCGATTGTTTTGATTTGGCTAAGCTTGAAAGTTTTGGCGGATGGGAAGCAGGAATCACATGTTCGAACGCGTTCTGTCGTTTCTGAAGGACCTGCCGGGAGACGGCAGCGCCCGCAACGACGCCGATGATCCGCGCGTTGCCGCATCCGCCCTTCTCTACCATGTGATGAGTGCCGACGGCTTGCGTCAGGATGCCGAATGGGAGCGGTTCAAGGCGGTGCTGGCGGAAAGCTATTCGATCAGCGGCGACGAGCTCGACGCGCTTGCCGCTGCCGGCGAGCGGGCCGACAATGAGGCGATCGACCTCTACGCCTTCACCAGCGTTTTGAAGCGTCAGCTCGATCCGGACGCGCGAAAAGCCTTCATCGGCCTGATGTGGGAAATCGTCTATGCCGATGGCGAATTGCACGAGCTCGAGGACAATATCGTCTGGCGCGTCGCCGAGCTGATGGATGTCGAACGCCACGACCGCGTCGAGGCACGCCGCAAGGCGGCCGCCG
Source organism: Mesorhizobium sp. WSM4850 (assembly GCF_055811735.1). Classification (NCBI taxonomy): domain Bacteria; kingdom Pseudomonadati; phylum Pseudomonadota; class Alphaproteobacteria; order Hyphomicrobiales; family Phyllobacteriaceae; genus Mesorhizobium; species Mesorhizobium sp. WSM4850. Next base: position 11,201 of record NZ_JBVVPV010000022.1, read on the forward strand.
AAGTGCCGGGCGCGGCTGGAACATCGAGCGACGAATAGACGGGATCCCCCATGCCATCCACGCCGAGGCCGAGACCAAAAATCCTGATCGTGCTGCATCAGGAGAGTTCGAGCCCCGGGCGCGTCGGCCACATGCTTATCGAAGAAGGCTTCGACCTCGATCTCCGCTGCCCGCCGCTCGGCGACGCCTTGCCGGAAACACTGGACGGCCATGCCGGAACCGTGGTGTTCGGCGGACCGATGAGCGCCAATGACGAGGACGACTTCGTCCGCCGTGAGACCGACTGGCTAAAAATTCCGCTCAGGGAGAACCGGCCGTTGCTCGGCATCTGCCTCGGCGCGCAGATGCTGGTCAACCATCTTGGCGGCAAGGTCGAGGGTCATGGCGAGGGGCTGGTCGAGATCGGCTGGTATCCGCTGACAGCGACCGAGGACGGCAAGAAGCTGATGCGCTGGCCCGAGATGGTCTATCAGTTTCACCGCGAGGGCTTTTCGCTGCCGAAGGACGCGACGCTGCTGGCGACGGCCGAAACCTATCCAAACCAGGCCTTTCGTTATGGCGACAATGCCTGGGGCATCCAATTCCATGGCGAATTGACAAGGGCGATGATGCAGCGCTGGGTCGTTCGCGGCGCGCATCGCTTCGAGTTGCCCGGCGCGCAGCCCGGTCGCGATCATCTCGGCGGCCGGCTGATCTGGGACATGCATCTCAAGCGCTGGCTCGGCGAATTCCTGCAGACGATCTTCGGCAAGCCGGCGCTGTCCTGATCTGATCTAGTTTTGCCCGGATCAGTGCGCCCTGGGATCAGTTTCGCCCGTTGAGGTGGCGAACCTTGCGCAGCTGCGGGAACAGCACCGCCCACAGCCCGGCGACAACGACTGCGCCGACGCCGCCGATCACCACCGCGGGCACGGTGCCGATCAATGCCGCCATGGTGCCGGCGCGGAATTCGCCGAGCTCGTTGGAGGCGCCGACGAAAACCTGATTGACGGCGTTGACGCGGCCGCGAACCTTGTCCGGCGTCCACAGCTGGATCAGCGTCTCTCTGATGTAGACGCTGAACATGTCGGCGGCGCCGAGCAAGGCGAGCGCTGCGATCGACAGCCAAGTGATGGTGGAAAGGCCGAACAGCACCGTGAAGGCGCCGAACAGCGCGACGAAGCCGAGCATGACCACGCCGGCATGGTTGCGGATCGGATGTCCGGCCAGCCAGATGGCAACGCAGATGGCGCCGATCCCCGGCGCCGAACGCAACAGTCCCAGGCCCCATGGGCCGAGTTCGAGGATATCGCGCGCATAGACCGGCAGCAGCGCCGTGGCGCCGGACAAAAGCACGGCGAACAAATCGAGCGAAATGGCGCCGAGCACGATCTTCTCGCTCCAGATATAGCCGAAGCCGGCAAACAGGGTCTGCATCGTCGGCCTGTCGGTCTCGCTGCGCTGGGCAGGCTTCGGGATGGTGAAGACCAGCACCGCTGCGACAAACATCAGAACGGCAGCGGTGCCGTATGCCGCTTGCGCTGAGAGCCCGTAGAGCAGGCCGCCGGCGACCGGTCCGACGATGGTCGCCGTCTGCCAAGCAGACGAATTCCAGGCGATCGCGTTGCCAAAATCCTCCGGCGGCACGAGGTTGGCGAACAGCGACGCTGCTGCCGGTCCGAAGAAGGCGCGCGCGATGCCGAACATGGCGAGCACGCCGAAGATCAATCCCGGTCCGCTAAGGCCGCGCAGCGTCAGCAGCAGCAGGGCCAGCGCGCAGATCGCCTCCAGCAGCACCATCAGCGCCATGATCAGGCGGCGGCCGAAACGGTCGGCGACCACCCCGGTGATCAGCACCAGCACCAGCGAAGGCAGGAACTGGACAATGCCGACAAGGCCGAGATCGAACGGATCGCGGGTCAGGTCGTAGACCTGCCAGCCGACGGCGACGGACACGATCTGGGTGGCGAATGTGGCGAGGAAGCGTGCCGCCCAATAGCTCAGGAAGGGTTTGTGCCGGAAGGCGGCATAGCGCCGGTCGGGCGGTGCGTGAGATACGGGTGTCATGAATCAGGCCCCGTGGCAAAGAAGTCGGCCGGCGGGGCACTTCCACGAGGGCGCTGGTCCGACCACCGCGCTTTTAGCGCAGTTCGGTGCGGGGTGCGCGCAAAAATAGGCTCTGGATCAAGGATTTCCGGCTACCATGCTAATTGCACAGCTCGGCGGAGGTGGAGAGGTTGTTAGGCGCGCAGGTCGAGTTCCCCCGCGCGCCCTCTGTCCTGCCGGACAGACGGGGCGCTGTCCCGCTAATCTTCGAGACTTCCGTTTGCCGGCTTGGAGCGCGTCAGACCGTGGCCTTCGGCTTCCTGGTCTTCTTGACCGGCGCCGGCGGGGCGGCCTTGCGGCCAAGGCCGATCGCCTTCGCCAACTGCGAGCGCGAGGCCGCATAAGTGGGGGCGACCATGGGATAGTCAGCCGGCAAGCCCCATTTGGCGCGGTAGGCATCCGGCGTCAGTCCGAAATGAACGCCGATATGGCGCTTCAGGGATTTGAACTTCTTGCCGTCTTCGAGGCAGATGATGTAATCTGGAGTCACCGATTTCTTGGGATTGATCGCCGGGATCAGCGGTGCTGCGACCGGAACGGCGGGCTGGCCGAGCCCACCTATCGACGCGCTGACGCTGGCGATGAGATCGCCGAGGCCGGAAGCGGGCAAGCGGTTCTTCTCGACGTAAGCGGACACGATGTGAGCGGTCAGCTCGAGAAGGTCGATGTCCGTGCGGGCTTTGTTGCTGTCGTCGGTCAATCTATTTTCTCCGTTAGTGGGGTCGCAGAATTCCTAGTCGGCAAATCTGCATAACGCAATGACGCCGCACCACGCCACACATTATTTTGAATAACAATACTAACGGCCGGGCCAGATCAACAGGTTTGGGCCCGAACCGCTATAATATCAGACAATCAGGGATTTGTCGCGCCACAGTCGAAATCCCCCGTCGAAGGCGCGTGTGTTGTCGCCACGCCTGCAACCGGCAGGCAATTCGTCGAGTTTGTCGACATTGCCGCCGCCAATGACCACATAGTCAGGCTGAAGGGCGGCGCGCAGCCGCTCGACGACGTCGAAGACGTGTTTGCGCCATTTCTTCTTGCCGCGCTTTTCAAGGCCGCGTTCGCCGACATAGTCCTCGAAGCTGCTGCCCTTCCTGTAGGGAAGATGCGCGAGCTCCATCGGCTGGGCGACGTTGTCGAGGACCATCGCAGCACCGAGTCCGGTTCCGAAACCCAGGAACAGCATGCGCCCGCCTTCATAGCTGCCGACGGCCTGCATCAGCGCGTCGTTGACCAGCTTCACCGGCTTGCCGAACTGCGTTGCGAAGTCAAATCCGACCCAACCCTTGCCGAGATTGGCGGGGTCGGCCAGTGGCCTGTTGTGGTGCACCGGGCCGGGATAACCGATCGAGACGACATCGTAGGGCAAGCCATTGGCGAGCGTCTGCACGGCGGCGATCATCTGCTGCGGCGTCAGGCCGGGTCCGGAATCGGCTCTGCGCTCCTGGCCGCCGGCGCTGGTGAGGATCTTGACATGGGAGCCGCCGATATCGATCACAAGCACGATCTTTTCGCTGTCCGGTGCCAGCTTTTTCGCCGCTTTGGCCATTGCGTCGCCTCCGAGTTCATTTCGCCGGGTTGATCCAGCCGTTCGGCGGTCCGAACCCGGCCATCGCATCGGCGGGACCCCATGCTCCCGGCTCATAGAGGTGTGGCGGCGTGGTATCGCCGAGCACCGGGCCGACGATCCGCCAGGCAAGCTCGCTGGCATCCTGGCGAGTGAACAACTGGCCGTTGCCGTTCATGGCGTCGCCGATCAGCCGCTCATAGGGCGGCATGTCGCCCTTGCTGTCGTCGAGCGCGGTGAGTTCGACCTGCTCGCCGATCATGTCGTCACCAGCGGCCTTGCGCTGGGCGCCGATCGAGATCGCCACCTGCGGGTCGATGCGGAAACGGACGTGATTCGCATCTCCGGGCTTGATCGGGTCGAAGACGTCGAGCGGCGGCCGCTTCAGCCGCACGATGACCTCGGTGGCGTGCACCGGCATGCATTTGCCGGCGCGGATGAAGAAGGGCACGTCCCGCCAGCGCCAGGTGTCGACGAAGAAACGCACCGCCGCGAAGGTCTCGACCGGCGAATTCGGCGCGACGCCCGGCTCGCTGAGATAGCCTTTGAATTGGCCGCGCACGACATCGTCCTTGGTCAGCGTCCGGATCGCCCGCAGCACCTGCACCTTCTCATCGATCAGATCGTCGGCCGAGCGGCCAACGGGCGGCTCCATGGCAAGCAGCAGCAGGATGTTGAGCAGATGGTTCTCGATGACGTCGCGGATGCAGCCGACCTCGTCGTAGAAGCGGCCGCGGCCTTCGACGCCGAAATCCTCGGCCATGGTGATCTGCACGCTCTCGACGAAATTGCGGTTCCAGATCGGCTCGAGAAAGGAATTGGCGAAGCGGAAATAGAGCAGGTTCTGGATCGCCTCCTTGCCGAGATAATGGTCGATGCGAAAGATCGACTGCTCGTCGAACACCAGGTGAAGGACCCGGTTCAGCCAGCGCGCCGATTGCAGATCGTGACCGAACGGCTTTTCCACCATCAGGCGCGCGCCCTGGGCCGCGCCCGACTGTTCCAGGCCCTGGATGACCGTCTCGAACATGGTCGGCGGCACCGCCAGATAGTGCAGCGGGTGCTGCGCGGTCCCGAGCGCGCTTTTCAGCTTCTCGAATGTCGCGGCGCTGCGGTAGTCGCCGCTGACATAACGAAGCAGCGAGGCTAGTTTAGCGAAGATTTTTTCGTCGACCTTTCCGATGGCCTTGACGATGCCGTCGTGGGCGCGCGCCTGCAACTGCTTCAGGTCCCAGGCGTCGAAAGCGACGCCGATCACCGGCTCGGTCAGCGTTCCCTTGGCGACCATGGCGTAAAGTGCCGGGAAGATTTTTTTGTGGGCGAGGTCGCCGGTCGCCCCGAAAAGCACCAGCGTGTCGGACCGTTCCTGGTTCATGAGCGTGTCTTCGCCGTCACGAGCCGGTCTTCGGCTTTTCGACATGGCCGCCAAAGGCATAGCGCATGGCGGACAGCAGCTTGTCGGCGAATTCGGATTCGCCTTGCGAGGCGAACCGGTCGAACAGGGCCGAGGACAGAACCGGCGCCGGCACGCCGGTGTCGATCGCCGCCTTCAGCGTCCAGCGGCCTTCGCCGGAATCCGAAACCCGTCCGCCGAACTGCGTCAGCCCCGAATCGGCCTTCAATACGCCCGCCGTGAGGTCGAGCAGCCAGGAGCCGATGACGCTGCCATGCCGCCAGACCTCGGCAACCTGGGCGATATCGATGTCGAACTGGTAATATTGCGGGTTTTCCAACGGACTGGTTTCGGCGTCGGCCGTCCGCTGTCGCTTGCCGGCATTCGCCGACTTCAGGATGTTCATGCCTTCGGCATAGGCGGCCATGACGCCGTACTCGATGCCGTTGTGGACCATCTTGACGAAATGACCGGCGCCACTCGGCCCGCAGTGGAGATAGCCGAACGGGGCGGTTCCGGCATCCTTGCCGGGGGCGGGCACCCCGGCATCGGCGCCTGGAGCCAGGGTGGCGAAGACCGGGTCGAGATGCTGGACCGCACTGTCGGGGCCGCCGATCATCAGGCAATAGCCGCGCTCAAGGCCCCAGACGCCGCCACTGGTGCCGACATCGACATAGTTCAGGCCTTTCAATGCCAGGCGCGCGGCGTGGTCGACAGCCTCGTGATAATAGGAATTGCCGCCGTCGACGATGATGTCGCCCGGCTCCATCAGGTCGGCCACCTGGTCGACGATCCGGCTGGTGATCGCCGCCGGCAGCATCAGCCAGGCGCTGCGCGGCTTGGTCAGCTTGCCGACGAACTCCTCCATCGAAGCGGCTCCGATCGCGCCAGCCGTCACAAGGGCTTCAACGCTGGCCGGGTTGATGTCGTAGACCACGCATTCGTGGCCATCGCGCAGCAGGCGCCGCACCATGTTGGCGCCCATCCTGCCCAGTCCCATCATTCCGATCTGCATGTTGCTCGTCCTGGTTTCTTGAGGGATAGAAGATCTACTGGTTATCCGGCTTGTCGATACCGACGGAAAAGTCGACATTCTCCCAACGGCCGGCATCGGGCCAGAAAAAAGTAAAGACGATCCTATTGCCCGGCGGGACATCGGCAACGGGCAGGTCCGTGAGATGGATGCCGAAGGCGTTCTCGATGGTCGCGGCGTCACGGATGGTTGCCCAATCGTCGTTGCTCCAATGGACCACCGCCCGGGCCAGCAGTTCGACGCGCAGCAGCTTGCCGGCGGGCATGGCGCGGAGCTTGTGATTGAAGCGCCATGTCCGGCGCGGCGCCACGGTCCTGTCCTCGATGTAGCGCCTCACGCCTTGCGGCGGCATGTCGAAGACGGCGCCGTCACTGAGCGAGCGCAGCAGCTTGATATGCTCCGAATGCGCCCAGACCAGAGGCATGGCGCTGCCCGACGGTCCGCCGTGCCGCAGTTCGTGTTCGGCCATGTCGGGACCATCCCAGACCTGCTCGGGCAGCAGGCCGCCAGACCCGGCAGAATCCTCCAGGGTCTTTAACAGGCTCGCTGCTTCGTCCTTGCGTCCCGCCGCCAGTTCGTAATGGGCGCGCTCGCCGACCAGCAGCGGCCAGGGTCGGCCCTGGCCGGTCCCGTCGAAGGGCGCGCCGTCGGCGTGCTCGCCATAGCCGTCGCTGGTATAGCGATACCAGGCAGGCCCCTGCGGCAGATCGCAGCGCAGCCGCGCATCGATGACCTTGACGGTGTCGACGATGCGCGGATCGTCGGCGGCCCTGAGGCCGAAGCGGACGAGCGCCAGCGCATCCGGGCTGACGATCGCCTCGGCCGGCCGGTCGCTATCGCCCGGCGGCCGGTTCTTGATCGGCACATAGCCGTCCTTCGGCGACGCCGCGCCGGCGGTGTCGGGCGGCGCGATGCGGACGTAATAGCCCTCGACGCCGACCTCTTCGCCGAGTGGAGTGCCGGTGACATAGGTCCAGCGCTCGATCTGGTCGTTCCAGACATCGGCGGTTTCCCGCAGATAATTTGCCGGCTCTGCTTTGCCGCAAGTTTCGAACATGTCGGCCGCGGCCAGCAGAGCGGCGATCTCGACGGCCAGCGTGAACGGGCTGTAGCCGGCATCCTCTTCCCAACGGTCTTCGCCGGTGACGGGACCGTTGCGCACGACGTAAGAAGCGGCGCGCTCGATCATCGGCATGAAGGAGCGCAACACGGCGTCTGCCAGATGCCCAGCCCGGTGCAGCGCGTCTGCGAGCAGCAGCGGAAACGCGCATTCGTCCATCTGGATGCCCGGCCAATAGGCTAATCCGTCGAGCCAGGCGTTCTGCGGCCAATGCCCATCCGGCTGCTGGATCGAGCGAAGATAGGCGAGGATCTCCAGCGCTTGCGCCGGATCGCCGGCGGCGAGGAAGCCGCCCGCGGTTTCGACCAGATCGCGCGGCCAGACCAGATGATAGCCGCCGATATCGTCGTCGCCCTTGCTGAAGCCCCACGGGATCGACAGGCTGGCGACGCCCGCGCCGGTGGATGAGCGATGCGTTGCCAGAACCGCCGTGCTGACACGATAGGTGTTGATCCCCGCTACCTGCCGGTCCAGCGGCAGCAAGCCAGCCTGCCATTTGCGCCATTTTTCGACGTAGGATTTGGCCGCGGGCGCAAGACCCCGCTTCAGACTGGCCGAGGCATTTTCCGCCGCCTCTTGCAGCGTCGTTCCGAAACCCAGCGCCAGCAACGCCGTCGGGCTGGCAGCCGAAAAGCCGATCTCGCCGGTCAGCGCGACATTGCCGTCCTCGGCCCTGCGGCAAGTCGGGTCGAGCCGGCCGTCACGACGGAGTTGTTGCCAGCCGTCGGAGACACCGACATAGCCGGCCGAGCATGCTCCCCAGGGCAGCGACGAGGCGAGCGCCAGGCAAACGCCACGTCCCGATGCAAACAGGACAGGCGTTCCCTCGTGGTCGCCGACCCAGGCAGTGTTGGCCATGCCGGCGTTGACCAGATGTGGCGCCAGCAGCGCGTAGACGCGGTGGTCGGCGTGTGTGCCTTTCAGCGGCGTGAAGCTGATTTCCTGCAGCAGAGCGGGGCGTTCCGGGTCCGTAACGATACGCTTTTCGATCCGGTAGGTGGCGGCGGTGTTGATCAGCCTGTAGGCGGGCACCCCATCCTCGAACGGCTCGAGGCTGTGCACGGCATCGCGCTTTTCTTCCGAGAAATAGAAGCCGGGGCCGGTGACGACCAGTCCCATGTCTCGCGTGCAGGCGCTGTCGAGGCGGGGATAATAGACCTCGTTGAGAATGCCGTGGCTGATCGTGAACCAGACAGGGCAGGCCGGCGAAAGCGCGGTTCCGACGCCGCTCTTGGTGCTCGACGTCCAGCGCGCCGGAATTCCGGGTGCGCCCAGCGCATCAGTCGGCGTCGCTGCCATCTCGATTTCGATCTCCTGTCCCATCCCTAGACCAGGAGCCGAAGCCTTTTCAATCATTGCACCGCAAGTTGATCGTCAAACCTTCATCGATCGCTGTTGACAAGTGCGCCCATCTAAATTTGTCTGACAATATTGAAACGAGGGTCGTCATAACAGCCGCCAGCAGCCAACAACAACCAGCAATCCATGGGAGGATAACAGATGAAGAAGATACTCGTCCTGAGTGCCCTTGCGGCGATGCTCTCGTCAGGCGCCGCGTTTGCCGACACCAGCGACAAGAAGATCGCCTTTTCCAACAATTATGCCGGCAATTCGTGGCGGCAGGCGATGCTCGACAGCTATGCCATCGTCACCAAGAAGGCGGTCGCCGACGGGGTGGTCGCCGCCGCGGACATTTTCACGACGGCCGACAAGGAGGTGCCGACCCAGGCAGCCCAGGTCCAGAACCTGATCCTGCAAGGCTATGACGCCATCGTCATCAACGCCGCCTCGCCGGACGCGCTCAACGGCGCTGTCAAGCAGGCCTGCGATGCCGGCATCGTCGTCGTCTCCTTCGACGGCATCGTCACCGAGCCCTGCGCCTACCGCGTCGTCGTCGACTTCAAGGACATGGGCAGGCAGGAAGTCGAGCAGATGGCCAAGTTCCATCCCGAGGGCGGCAATCTGCTGGAAATCCGCGGCCTTGCCGGCACGTCGATCGATGACGCTATCCATGCCGGGATTCTGGAAGGCGTCGCCGCCCATCCCGAGTTCAAGATCGTCGGTTCGGTGACCGGCGACTGGGACCAGACCACAGCGCAGAAGGCGGTCGCGACGATCCTGCCGTCGCTGCCGGAAATCGTCGGCGTCGTCGATCAGGGCGGCGACGGCTATGGCGCGGCACAGGCCTTCGCCGCCGCCGGCAAACCGCGCCCGACCATCATCATGGGCAACCGTCAGGACGAATTGCAGTGGTGGAAGGAACAGAAGGACAAGGATGGCTACCAGACCTGGTCGGCGTCGATTGCGCCGGGCGTGTCGTCGCTGGCCTTCTGGGTGGCGCAGCAGGTGCTCGACGGCCGCACGGATGTGCCGCATGACCTGTTGGTGCCATACCTCGCCTTCACCCAGGATAATTTCGAGGCAGAGCTGCCGAACATCCCGAAGGGCGGCGTCGCCAGCCACGAATACACCCAGGAAGACGCCATCGCGGCGATCAAAGCCAACATCAAGTGAGCGTGGCACGTTGCCAGCTGCGTCGCCAACCGGATATCGCCAGGGATGCCTAGGGGTGACGCGGATATTGTCAGACTGGACGGAGCCGAAAAACATTTCGGCGCCGTTCGGGCGCTCGCCGGGGTGGATTTCCACGTCGGCGCCGGCGAATGTGTCGGTCTCGTCGGCCACAATGGCGCGGGCAAGTCGACGCTCATGCATATGGTGGCGGGCACGCTCGTGCCCGACAGCGGTCGGATCGCGGTGCGTGGCGGCATCGAAGATAATTATTCGGTGCCGCGCGCCCAACAACTGGGCATACGCTGCGTGTTCCAGGAACTGTCGCTGTGCCCGAATCTCAGCGTTGCCGAGAACACGCGAATCAACCACCCGGCGCTGCGCGGCTTTGGTTGGCGGCGCAAGGCGGCCGATCTGATCGCGGCCAAGCTCGACGAGATATTCCCGGGCCACAGCATCTCCGCCGCCGATATCGCCAGCGACCTTTCCATCGGCAGGCGGCAGATGGTCGAGGTGGCGCGCGCCTTCACGGTGACGCAGGATCCGCTCGAGCTGGTCATCCTCGACGAGCCGACATCCTCGCTCGACGCGCACACGGCCGGCCAGTTGCTGGGTTTCGTCCGGCGCTTTGTCGCCGGGGGCAAGAGCTGCATTCTGATCTCGCATGTTCTGGGCGAGGTGCTCGGGAATGCCGACCGCATCGTGGTGATGCGCGACGGCAAGGTCGTTGCGTCGGATGCGGCTAAGGCTTTCGATCGCGACAGGCTGGTGACGACCATGGGTGGAGCGGCAGCGCGTGAGAAGATCGCGGCCGAAATCGCGACCCAAAAGCCGGAGACCGGCCCGCTCCGGGTCCGGGCCCGCCCGGCGCGGCAAGATGACGGCAACGAACTTGTGGCGCATGCCGGCGAGATCATCGGCCTTGCCGGGCTTGCCGGTCATGGCCAAACCGATCTGCTGCTGGCGATTTTCGCAGCCGCGGCGCGCACCAAAACCGGCATCGAGGTCACCGCGCCGGTGGCGCTGGTGGCCGGCGACCGCCAGTCTGACGGGATCTTTCCGCAATGGTCGATTGCGCAAAACATCGGCATCCGCTCGCTGGCGCGATTGCGCAACGGCCTGCTGATCTCGCCGCGGCGCGAAGCCGAACTCGCCGACTTCTGGCAAAAGAAAATCGGCATCCGCACCCCCGACATGAACAACAACATCTTCTCGCTGTCCGGCGGCAACCAGCAGAAGGCCCTGTTTGCCCGGGCGCTCGGTTCCGACGCCAGGATCGTGCTGATGGACGACCCGATGCGCGGCGTCGACATCGGCACCAAGCTCGAAGTTTACGACCTCGTGCGCGAAGAGGCCGGCCGCGGCCGCACCTTCCTCTGGTACACCACGGAAACCGAAGAGCTCGACAATTGCCACCACGTCTATGTCTTCAAGAACGGCCGGATCGTCGCCAAGCTTGGTCGCGACGAGTTGACCGAGGAAAAGATCATTCAGTCCTCGTTCGGCGACGCGGCCTGAGATGACGGCAGCACCCGTCGAGACCGGTCCTAAGAGTTCTTCCGAGCGAAGCGCGTTGGCGCGGGCGCGTCTGCTGCGCGGGCTGCTGCCAGCGATGTCGCTGATGCTGGTGCTGCTGGCGATCGCCTGGCTCAACCCGCGCGCCATCAGTTATTTCGGCTTCAGCCTGATGCTCAATTTGGCGGTCCCGATCGCCCTGGCCACGATCGCGCAGATGTTCGTCATCGCCGGCAACGAGCTCGACCTGTCGATCGGCACCTTCGTCGGTTTCGTCGGCTGCGTCACGGCGACGTGGCTGAAGGACGCGCCGCTGGTCGGCGTCTTGATCCTGCTCGGGTCGATCGGCGTCTATGCGCTGCTCGGCGCATTGATCCATCTGCGCAATCTGCCTTCGATCGTGGTGACGCTCGGCATGAGCTTTGTCTGGCAGGGTCTGGCCATCCTCATCCTGCCGAAACCCGGCGGCAAGGCACCGGACTGGCTGCTGTCGCTCATGGCCTTCAAGCCGCCCTTCGTTCCCTTCCCGATCATTGCGGCGCTGCTGATTGCCGCGGTCGTCCATTTCGGGCTGATGCGCACCTCGTATGGCGTGATCCTGCGCGGCTCCGGCGGCAATGCCGCGGCCCTCAGCCGTGCCGGCTGGTCGCTGCTCAAGACCAAGATCGTGCTGTTCGCATTGACCGGTCTGTTCGGCGTTTTGTCCGGCATGGCCCTGATCGGCATCACCACCTCGGCCGATGCCAATATCGGCAATGGCTACACGCTGCTTTCGATCGCCGGCGTCATCCTCGGTGGCGGCGAATTCGTCGGCGGCCGGGTATCGCCGATCGGCGCGGTAATCGGCGCGCTGACGCTGGCGCTCGCCGCCTCGCCGCTGCTGACCTTCATGCACATCCCGCCCGATTGGCAGGTGGCCGCCAACGGCGCCATCCTCATCATCGTGCTGGCGGCCCGGGTGCTGATCAGCCGCAGGGACAGGTGAGGGGATGGCATCGTTGCGATTGCTGCTCGCAAAACCCTGGATATGGTCCTTCATCGGTGCGCTGCTGGTGTGGCTGGCGACGATCACCTTCACCGGCGGATATGGCGGCGGCGGCATGATCACGGCGGCACTTTCGCTCGCCGTCTTCACCGTCATCGTCGGTGTCGGCCAGATGTTCGTGATCACGCTCGGTCCCGGCAATGTCGACCTGTCGCTGCCCGCCAATATCGGCCTCGCCAGCGCGGTCGCCATGAAGGTGATGGACGGCAATGATTCAATGATCGCGGTCGGGCTGCTGGCGGCGCTGGCCTGCGGCATGGCGATCGGCGCCGCCAATTATCTCTTGATCTGGGCGCTGCGCATTCCACCGATCATCGCCACGCTGTCGGCGAGCTTCATCATCCAGTCGATCGACATCAGCTATGGCCGCGGATTGCAGATCAAGCCGCCGCCGGGCTTTGCCAGTTTCACCAACTGGCAGATTCTTGGCATTCCGGTGCTGGCGATCCTCACCGTGCTGTTCTCCATCGGCGCTGCGATCGCGCTGCAGCGCATGATCTATGGCCGTTCGGTGCTGGCGATCGGCCAGAACATCCGCGCGGCGTGGCTGGCCGGCGTCAATGTCGGCCGCATCCGCTTTCTTACCTACACGCTGTCGGGCGCGCTCGGCGGCCTCGACGGGGCGCTGCTCGCCGGCTATTTCCGCGGCGCCAATGTCGATATCGGCAATGAGTACCTGCTGGCCTCGATCGCCGTCGTCGTCATCGGCGGCACGTCGGTAGCCGGCGGCAAGGCCAATGTGCCGGGTGTATGGGGCGCGGCCCTGTTCCTGGTGCTGCTTTTGACCATGCTCAACACGTTCGGCGTCAGCGCCGGCGTCCGTCTGTTGCTGACCGGGCTGATCATCGTCGGCGTCATCACTGCCGCCGGCGGGCAGAAAGCGCTGCGCTAGCAAGCGGCGGCCCTTGGCGGGGCTGACCTGGTCATCTCATACGTGCTTGCGCCCGCCAGATTCGCGGAACCAGCTGTCGGGATAGGGATACCACCAGTCTTGGATCGCTGGCCTGTGGTCGATGATCACCATCTTCGAGCGGCGGAAGGCATCCAGCCCCTGGCGACCAAGTTCGCGGCCGAGGCCCGACGCCTTCCAGCCGCCGAACGGCAGTGCGTCGTTGTCGATCAGCGGATTGTTGACCCAGACCATCCCTGCCTCAAGCCGCTCCGCAGCCTCATGCGCCTCGGCAAGATCAGTGGTGAACACCGAGGCGCCGAGCCCGAACGGGCTGTCATTGGCAAGTTCTATCGCCTCGTCGAAATCCTTGACCCGGCAGATCGCGGCGACTGGCCCGAAACATTCTTCGCGCACGATCGCCATGTCGGGGGTGACGCCGGTCAGGATCGTCGGCTCGTAGAACCAGCCGACATTGTGCGCCGGCGGAATACGCCCGCCGGTGATCGCCTCGGCACCATTGCGCACGGCATCGTCGACCAGCCGCATGACTTTCGCCCGCGCCGCCTCGCTGACCAGCGGCCCGATCTCGGTCTTGTCGAGGCCGTTGCCGATGCGCAGCGCCCGTGTCTTCTGCGCAAACAGCTCAACAAAGCGGTCGTGAACGGCATCGACGACGAAAAAGCGTTCGGCCGAGGTGCAGACCTGGCCGGTGAGATGGAACGCTGCGGTGACGCTGCCGGCGGCCGCCACGTCGAGCGGGGCGTGTCGGCTGATGATCAGCGGATCGCTGCCGCCGGCCTCGATGACGCATGGCTTCATGCGCTCGGCGCAAGCGACGGCGACTGCCTTGCCGGCGGCGACCGAACCGGTGAAGGCAACCGCATGGGTGCGGTCGGAGGCGATCAAAGCCTGCGCCGTGGCCGCCGCGCCGGGCAGGCAGGAAACCAGGTCCTCAGGCAGGGAGCGGAACACTGTCATGTACTCCAGCGTCGACAGTGTCGTCGCTTCGGCCGGCTTGATGACGCAGGCATTGCCGGCGGCGAGCGAGGCGGCGACGGTCCAGCACATCAACAGGATCGGGAAATTGTAGGGCATGATGTGCACCGACGTGCCGTAGGGCTCGTAGCGCGCATACTGGAACGATCCGGCCTGCGTCGTGCCGGCGATCTTGCCGGCATCGTCACGCGCCATCTCGGCGTAGTAGCGGAAGATCGGCGCGCAATTGGCGATCTCGCCGATTGCTTCCGGATAGGGCTTGCCCATCTCGCGCACCATAAGCTCGGCGCAGCGCGTGAAGTCGGCCGCCTCGATGGCGTTGGCGACTGCATGCAGATGCCCGGCGCGGCTCTTGGCGTCGAGCTTTTTCCAGGCAGCTTGCGCCTTGGCCGCAGCGGTGAGCACGGCGTCGATCTCGCCGTCGGTTGCAGCCGCGATGGCGCCGACGGTTTCCAGCGTCGCCGGATCGATCACCGGTTTTGCCGCGCCGGTCATCGGCCGATAATCCGGATTGACGAAGAAGGCCGGCCGGTCAGGTGAGAAGTCCATGGTCGTCCTTTCAAGTCGCTCAGCGGATCATGTAGACCTTCTTGATGGTCTCGTGGACGGTGCAGACGCCCTTCCAGTCCTGCGGAAAGAACGCCGCGGTGTCGGGTTCGATCTCGATCACCTCGCCAGATTCGTGGACATAGGTGCAGCGGCCCTCTAGGAAATGGCAGAATTCGTCGCGGGTGACGTGGCAGTGCCATTTGCCTGGCGTGCAGACCCACAGCCCGCATTCGGAGCGGCCTTCCGGCCCCTTGTGCAGCAATTTGCCGGAGGTATGGGAGTCGCCCTCGATCATCGTGGGGATGACGCCCCAGTCGACGAGGTCGGTGAGGGCAAGCGGCGATTTCATGATCGGTGTCGGCATGTCGTGAAGCTCCAGTGGCTGGCTTCAGGCCAGCATGTAAATGTTGCGGATGGTCTCGTGGACGGTGCATTCGCCGGTCCAGCCGGCCGGGAACATGACCACCGTGGCAGCGGAGACTTCTATCACCTCGCCGTTGTCCGATCGGTAGGTCGCGCGGCCGGCAACGAAATGGCACAGTTCGTCGCGCGGGATCGCCAGCCGCCAGCGGCCGGGCGTGCAGACCCAGATGCCGGATTCCGGCTGGTTGTTCGGCCCCTTGTGGACGAGCCTGCCGGTGGAGTGCGAAGCACCTTCCAGCGAATTGGGCTGTGCGCCCCAGTCGACGAGGTCGGTGCGGGTCGAGGCTTGGTGGAGATGTGGCACAGAGGAGGTCATGTGGGTGCTCCGCCGGCGCGATGCATGACTTCGCGATCGTCTCGCTCTACGGCGCCCCCCTCTGTCCTGCCGGACATCTCTCCCACGAGGGGGGAGATTGGCAGCTCTGGCGGCGGCACTCTTCTTGCGACATTTGTGATTGGCGAAATCAGTGATGACGGCCAATCTCCCCCCAAGTGGGGGAGATGTCCGGTAGGACAGAGGAGGGCGCGAAGGAACGCCATACCCATCCGCCCGGTCACAGCAGTTTCTCCAGCAGCCCCGCTGCCTTCTCCGGGCCGTTTTGCGCCTGCATCTGCGCCGACGTCTTCGCCAGCTTGGCCCTGATTGCCGGGTCGGTCAGGCAGGTTTCGATCTTGGCGATCAGCTCGGCGTCGATCCAGTCGTAGCGCGGCATGCCGAAGCCGTGGCCGGTCTCCTCGACCCGGGTCGCGTTGTCGTGGCCATCCCAGACATAGGGCATGATGATCGCCGGCTTGCCGAAGTAGAGACACTCGGTGAACGAGTTGTTGCCGCCATGGTGGATCACCGCATCGACCTGCGGGATCACCGAGGGCTGCGGAAACCAGCTCTCGACGATGACGTTACCGGGCACTTGCGCGTATTGGTGCTTGTAGCCGCCGACATTGACCAGCGCCCGGTAGCGAGTCTTGGCCAGCGTCGCGATGATGCGCTTCAAGAGATCGACATCGCCGGCGCCAAGGCTGCCGAACGAGACGTAGAGCAGCGGCCCGTCATTGTTCTCGGCAAAGGTCGGCACGGTGTAGGGCTTCTCCTGCCGCACGCAGCCTTCCAGATACTGGAATTTTGCCGGGTCGAGTGGATGGCGGCGCTTGAACTTTGCCGCCTCGGGATAAAGCAGCAGGTTGAGGTAAGGCGAGGCCTCGAAGAACTGGCCGATCGGATACGGCGCTTCGTTGTTGGCTTTCAAGAACGCATTGAAGTCGTCATGGATCGGCTTGATGACCGCGTTGAAATGGTCGCGGTAGCGCTGATGGCAGACGTGGTCGTTCTCGCGGCAGCCGGACAGATGCGGCGGGATGTCCTCGTCCTCGATCTCGTTTTCCGAGCAGGAGATGACGCGCACCCACGGCTTGCCATACTGCTTGATCGCCGGGAACAGGATGACGTTGTCGACGCAGATGACGTCGGGCTTGATCGTCGCAAGCACGCCGGGCAGGTCCTTCTCAGCCCATTTGGCACTGTCGACGATCGCCGTCCAGCAATCCTTCACGTAGTTGTCGACCTGGTCGTAGGGCGATTTGCGAAAATTCGGGATGTGGCCGTTGATGAAGTCTTCCCAGAACTTGGCCATCTGCTCGGGCGGCATCGGCTCGGACAGGTTCACCGGATGCGCCTCGAAGCCGTAGCCCTTGTAGACGTCGACGAAGCCGGGGTCCGACAGGAACACCGCTCTGTGGCCGCGCGCCTCGACCGCCTGGGCGATGCCGACGGAATTGAGCGCCGGGCCATAGGCCGCTTCCGGAAAAAACGCGATGGTCTTCTGCGCCATGAAAGTTCTCCTTCAATCAATCTGCGAAAATTCTGACGTCGGCGGCATCCCAGCCGAGCTCGACCGCATCGCCCGATGCGACCGGGCGGCGGTCGGCGGCGTCGGCGGTTACGCGCACCAGGAACGGTTTTTGTGACAGAGCGGTGCGGACATGCAGCTGCAGGTCGAGCCCGTGATAGGCGAGCGCCTCGACGGTGCCGGCAACACGGTTAGCCGTCTCTGGCGGCGGGAACAGCCGGATGCGCTCGGGCCGCACCGAAGCGACCGCCGCAGCGCCGGGCGAAAGTATTTCGGGAACCATGCCTGATATCCGCGCACCATTGGCTGCCAGCACGCCATCGTTGGCGGCTTTGCCCGGCACGAAATTCATGACGCCAATGAAGTCGGCGACGAAACGGTCGGCCGGATGTTCGTAGACCGCATGCGGCGTGTCGCATTGCAGCAGCTTGCCGTCCCTCAGCACCGCCATTCGGTCGGCCATAACGAGCGATTCCTCCTGGTCATGGGTGACGATGACGAAGGTGATGCCGACTTCGTGCTGCAGCCGCTTCAGCTCCAGTTGCATGGCGCCGCGCAATTTCTTGTCGAGCGCACCGAGCGGCTCGTCGAGCAGCAGCAGCCGCGGCCGCTTGACCAGCGCCCGGGCAAGCGCGACGCGTTGCTTCTGGCCGCCCGACAATTGCTCCGGCTTGCGGTCGGCGAAGGCGACAAGCTCGGTCGTCGCCAGGATGGCGTCGACGCGGGAGCGGATTTCGTTTGCTGGCAAGCGCTCCATTTCAAGGCCGTAGGAAATATTGGCCCGGACGCTCATATGCGGAAACAGCGCGTAGGACTGGAACATCAGGTTGACCGGCCGCCTGTTGGGCGGGGTTTTGGCGATGTCGCGGCCGTCGAGCAGGATGCGCCCCTCATTGGGCGTCTCGAAACCGGCCAGCATGCGCAGCAGCGTGGTCTTGCCGCAGCCCGAAGGTCCAAGCAAGGCGAAGAACTCGTTCTCGCGGATATCGAGCGAGATGCCGTCGACGGCCGTCACCCGGCCAAAATTCTTCGACACCTTGTCGATCGCCAGCAGCCTGCGGGGCTCGCTCATTGGCCGATGACTCCGCGGTTGAGTCGCTGCGACAGGGTCAGCGCGGTGATTGAGACCGCCATGACGATGGTCGCCAATGCATTGATCTCCGGCGTGATGCCGAAGCGGATCATCGAATAGATCTGCATCGGCAGCGTGGTCGAGGCGCGGCCGGCGCCGGCGGTGAAGAACGCGATGATGAACTCGTCGACCGAAAGGGTGAAGGCGAGCAGGGCGCCGGCGACGACCGCCGGCAGGATGACCGGCAATGTCACCCGCCTGAAGGTGGTGAGCGCGGAAGCGCCGAGATCGGCGGAGGCCTCGACGATCGACCAGTCGAAGCTTTTTAGCCGCGCGCGCACCACCGAGCAGACGAAGGCGAGATTGAACACGACATGGGCGAGGATGATGGTGTGCAGGCCCAGGGTGAAATCGAGCATGGAAAAGAAGCTGAGCAGCGCCACCGCCAGCACGATGTCGGGAATGATCATCGGCGCAAAGATCAGCGCCTCAAGGCCGCTTCCGTACTGCCGGCGCATTTCGACGCCGATCGCCAGCAAGGTGCCAAGCAGCGTGGCGATGGCTGTGGAGACCAGAGCCACGATCAGCGTGTTGAGGGCGGCGGAAAGGATCGCGGCGTTTCCGGCAAGCGAGGCATACCATTTCAGCGAAAAGCCCGACCAGACGGTCGGCAGCCCGCCTTGATTGAAAGACAGCGCCACCAGCACGGCGATCGGAATGTAGAGGAAGGCGAAGACCAGCGAAAGCATGAGCCAGAGCGTGCGCCGTGTGGCGGGGGAGCGCTCAGTCATCGGCGCCGCCTTTCGCTTCGGCGATACGGCCCGCGGCGCGATCGGCAGCCAGGGCCTGCGCCGTCAGCACCAAAAGCATGATGGCGATCAGCGCCATCGCCAGCGCTGCGCCGAACGGCCAGTCATTGGCGGTCAGGAACTGGTCGTAGACAAGATTGCCGATCATCTGGAAGCGACCGCCGCCGAGCAGTGCCGGCGTAACGAAATTGCCGATGGACAGCACGAAGACGAACACCGCGCCGGCGGCGATGCCCGGCACCGTCAGCGGCAGGATAATCCGGCGAAATGTGGTCATGGCCGAAGCGCCGAGATCGCGCGATGCCTCGGCGAGCTCCGGATTGAGCCGCGACAGCGGCGCGTAGCAGGCGAGGATGACGAAAGGCAGGTAATTGTAGACCAGACCGCCGATGACGGCGCCTTCGGTATAAAGCATCGACGGCGGCTCACCGGTATAGCCGAACCAGCGCAAGAGCTGGGTGATCAGGCCTTCACGGTTGAGCAGCACGATCCACGCATAGGTGCGGATCAGGTAATTGGACCAGAAAGGCAAGACGGCGAAGAACAGGAACACCGGCTGCCACCGGCGCGGTGCTGCCGCGATTGCATAGGCGGCGGCATAGCCGATCACCACCGCGATCAGCGTTGCCGTGCCGGCGATGCGCGCCGAATTGAGGAAGATGCCGGCATAGAGCGGGTCGAGCACCAGCCCGAAATTCTCCAGCGTGAAGCTGTATTCGATGCCGCCATAAATGCCGCGCCGGAAGAAGGCGAGCGCCAGCACCAGCGCGCATGGCACCACCATCAAGGCGGTGAGCCAGGCCAGCGCCGGCGCCATCAGCAAGGAGGAGCGAGAAGGTGTGAACGATCTCATGTCGCACCCTCCTCTGGCCTTGAGGCCATCTCAAAGGCATCGAAATTGTGTTTGGAAAAGCGCCCCCTCACCCGGAGTGCCAACCGAATTGCGAAGGGCAATTCGGGGCAATCCGACCTCTCCCCGAGGGGAGAGAAGGTCGCCGACCTTGGCGTCAGCCTCTTCTCCCCAGCGGGGAGAAGGTGGCCGCGAAGCGGCCGGATGAGGGGGTGCTGCGCCGGAGATTGGCGAGCGGCTGCAATCCAGCCGATCTCCCCCCTTGAGGGGGAGATGGCCGGCAGGCCAGAGGGGGGCGTGAAGGAACGCAAGCCTGATTCCAGATGCCGAAATTACTGCGCCGCCTTGATCTCGCTGACGATCTTCGAATAGTCGCGCTGGGCGTCGCCGACGTCGCGCAACTGCTCGAACTTGACCAGTTCGGCCACAGGCATGTTCATATTTGGGAATTTGGCGAGGAAATCCGCCGGCAGGCTTTCCATAGCCGGCTTGTTCGGCACCTTGTAATCGATGTTCTGAGCCGCCCAGGCGTGGTTCTTGGCGTCCAGCATGAAGTTGATGAACTGGAAGGCGGCGTCCTTGTTGGCCGATGCCTTCATCACCACCATCGTATCGACCCACAGGTCCGAGCCTTCCTTGGGTATGGTGTATTTAATCTGCGGATTCTCGGCGATGCCATAGTTGCACCAGCCATCCCATGCCTGCACCATCAGCGCCTCGCCCGAAACCAGCTTCGAATAGAAGGTGGTGTCGTCATAGGCGAGCAAGGTCTTCTTGGCTGAGATCAGCAGGTCCTTGACCTCGGCGAGCTTGGCCGGATCGGTTTCGTTGACCGAATAGCCCTTGGCGAGCTGCCCGGCGGCAAGCAGCCAGCGGTCGGTCGCCAGCATCGTGGTCTTGCCCTTGAGCGCCTCGGACGGGGCGAGAAGATCGTTCCAGCTGGCCGGCTCGGTCTTCACCAGATCCGAGCGGTAGCAGAGGCCGGTGGTGCCCCAGGTGTAAGGCACGGAAAAATTGTTGCCGACATCGTGCGGCAGCTTGGCCGCCTCAGGATAGAGATTGGCGAGATTGGGGATCTTGGCGTGGTCGATCGTCTCGATCAGGCCGAGATTGTTCAGCACTTCTGCGAACGGCGAGGAAACGAAGACCACGTCATAGCCCTTGCCGCCCGAAGCAACGAGCTTGCCCATGATCTCCTCATTGGTGGCGTGAACGACGACCTCGCCGGAAACGCCGGTCGCTGCTTTGAAGGCGGCCATGACGTCCGGCGCCATGTAGCCGTCCCAGTTGGAAATGACGAGGTCGGCGGCGGCCGCCGGCGCCGACAGCGCCATAGCGAGGCCAAGCGCGATCGCGGAAGTTTTTAACGAACGGTGCCGCAGGGTGGTGGCGGTCATGACAGACTCCCATTCTGGTTGATCGTCGAATTCAATCAATCGTCGGACCAGCGCTTGCGACCATGCCGCCGCTTCGATCCTGTTCCCCGGTCTTTTTATTGCCGATTGAACCCACAGTACTATTGCAGAAAAAAGTACGTCAATCCATAATTTGGAAAATCGCCGCGAAATCCAGCCGATCGCGCCCGCAAGGGCAATTGGTAAAACCGCAGCGGTCGAGCCCGTTCACGAGAAACGCCATGCAAGCCGTTGCCAGACGCCCGCGCACCAATCATCTTGATCTCGCGCAGCGCATTCTCGATGTAGCCCGGCAGCGCGGCTTCGAGGCCGGCGCCCATCTCCCGGAACAGCAGATCGCCTCGCTCTGCAACGTCTCGCGGACCCCGGTGCGGGCCGCGCTGCGCCTGCTCACCGAAAAAGGCGTCGTCCGATGGGAAGCCGAATCCGGCTATCGGCTGGCCGTTGACCTCACCAAGCAGGCGACGCTTGCCACTGACCTCCCAACCGCCGAGGAGGACGAACTCGCGGAGATGATCCTGCGCGATCGGTCGGCGCGCCGGTTGGATCAGACGGTGACCATCGGCGCGTTGATGCGGCGCTACAGTGCCGAACGAAGGATAGTACTAAAAGCGCTAAAGAAACTGACAGACGAAAATCTTCTGGATCGCGCACCGGGACAGTCCTGGCTGTTCAGGCGAGCGCCAGACGATCCGGAGGCACAAGGGGAAAGCTATGAGTTCCGCCTGATGCTGGAACCCGCCGCCATTCTGGCGCCTGGCTTTCGGCTGGACGGGACCCGCGCGGCAGCCTTGCGCCAGGGCATGGAGGCGCTGCTGGCGCTGCCCGACGCCACATTCGATATCAGAGAGTTCCAGCGGCTGGACATCGACTTTCACGGCATGATCGCCGACGGCTCCAGCAACCGGTTCGTCGCCGACGCGCTGTCGGACCATCTCAGGCTGCGCCGGCTGCCGGGGACCTATGCCGGCGTCAACGTCTTCCGGCTGAAGCAATCGCTGCGCGAGCACCTGACCATACTCGACCAACTGGAAAGCCGGCAGTATGAGGTTGCAGCCGACCTGCTTCGCGTCCATCTGCGATTGTCCCGCAGCCAGCGGCCGCAGGCGGCCAGTCGCGGCGCCCCCGCATTGTTCGGCATGATCAGCCGGCCGGATTGACGAGGACCACGAGAACAGTGACGCGCAAAACCAGCCCGACTATCGCGTTGTTTCCCGAAGCGAGCTTCGGTGCCGCGCTCAATTGCGTCGGCATCGCGCAGGCCTTGCGCGCAAGGGGTGCGCGGCCGGTGTTCATCTGTCACGCCGGCTTTTCCGGCGTGTTCGCCGACTACGGGTTTCAGGAATACCAGTTGCCGACCGACGATCCGCTGACCGACAGCGAACGCCAGAGCTATTGGCAGGCTTTCGTGCGCCGGCATCTGCCGCATTTCAGGCTGAGCCCGATCGACCAGCTCGAAACCTACGTCGCCCCGACCTGGCAAGCGATCGTCGATACCGCGGTCAATGCCGAGGCGCCGCTGCGCAAATTGCTGACCCGGTTGAAGCCGGACGCCGTGGTGCTCGACAACGTCGTCATGTTTCCAGCACTTGCTGCCGCCGGTTGCCCATGGGTGCGCGTCGTCTCCTGCGCCGAGACCGAGCTGCCCGACGCCGATGTACCGCCCTATCTGTCCGGTCTCGCCGCCGACGACCCCGGTCGCGCGGCCTTCGAGGCGCGCTACCTGGCAGCCGTCGCTCCGGCACATGACCGGTTCAACCGGCTTCGGACCGACGCCGGCCTTGCGCCCTTGCCGGAGGGGCTTTTTCTCGAAGCTTCGCCCGATCTCAATCTGCTGCTGACCCCAACCATCGTGCGCAGGCAGCGCGCCGAGCCGCTCGACCCGGCCCGCTTCGTCTATCTCGAAGGCTGCGTCCGTTCGGAAGGGCCGTTCGACGTGCCGGTCTTTCCACGCAATGACGGGCCGCTGGTCTATCTCAGCTTCGGCAGCTTGGGCGCGATGGATGTCGGGCTGATCGAGCGCATGCTCGCCGTGTTCGACCGGCTTCCGGCCCGCTTCATCGTCAATGTCGGCGGTCTGCGCGACAGCTATCGCGCGGTTCCGGACAATGTCTATCTCGACGCCTGGTTTCCGCAACCGTCGGTTGTCGCCAAGTCCGATCTCTTCATCCATCACGGCGGCAACAACAGCTTTTGCGAAGCGCTGCGTTTCGGCGTGCCGTCGCTGATCATGCCCTATTGCTGGGACGGGCACGACAATGCGCAACGCGCCGAGGAAACCGGCGTCGGCCGCTACCTCAGCCGCGATGGCTGGAGCGACGACGAACTGGAACAGGCTATCCTTGGCCTAATGGCCGACGGCGAGATGCGCTTTCGCCTCAAGGAGAATGCGGCCACCATGGCGCGGGCGCCGGGAACTGACGCCGCCGCCGAAGCCATTCTCGCCCTCGCAAGGACGTGACCTGATGCTCAACACCACGACAACGGATGCACCGCAAATGACCCCGACGGACGATCCGAAGCGATGGCTGGAGCAGCAGGGGATCAGGGAAGTCGAGTGCCTGGTGCCGGACGTGAACGGCGTCTTGCGTGGCAAGGCGTTGCCAACGGCCAAGTTCCTGAAGTCGCTCGAAGACCGCGCGCTCTACCTGCCGAGCAGCGCCTTCCTGGTCTGCATAGACGGCCGCTATTCCGGTTCCAACGACGAGGGCTTCGCCTATCAGGATCCCGACATGCGGATGGTGCCGGATGTCGCGACGCTCTGCCTTGCGCCCGGCGCTGGAGCTGAAAAGGCCTATGTCTTCGCCGATGCGTTTCACATGGACGACCGGCCGTGGATGGCCTCGCCACGTCATGTGTTGAGGGCCGTGCTCGATCTCTATCACCAGCGCGGCTGGCGGGCAGTGGTGGCGCCGGAGCTCGAATTCTACCTGACCGCGCCCAATCCCGATCCCGATCGGCCGTTGATCGCGCCGGTCGGGCGCAATGGCCGCTCCGAAACCGTGCAGCACCCCTATGACATGGCGGCGCTGGAGGAATTCGAGCCGGTGATCCAGCGGCTCTACGACCATGCCGCAAAGGCCGGGCTGCCGCTCGATACGCTGATCCACGAGTCAGGCACGGCGCAGTTGGAGATCAATTTCCTGCATGGCGACGCGCTGCCGCTGGCCGACAAGGTGCTGCTGTTCAAGCGGATGACGCGCCGGGCCGCGCAGGATAATGGCATGCATGCGACCTTCATGGCCAAGCCGATCGCCGCACAGGCCGGCAGCTCCATGCATCTCCACATGTCGGTCATCGACGAGGCCGGGAATACGCTGTTCGCCGGGCGTGACGATGCCGACACCGAGATGTTCGGGCATTTCATCGGCGGCCTGCAGAAATACATTCCGGAGGTGATGCCGCTGTTTGCGCCGAACGTGAATTCGTTCCGCCGCATCCGGCCGAACCACAGCGCGCCCGCCAACATCGAGTGGTCGCATGACAATCGCTCCTGCGGCCTGCGCGTGCCGGCCGGCGGGCGGGCCGCACGGCGGGTGGAAAACCGGCTGCCCGGCGCCGATGCCAACCCCTATCTGGCGATGGCCGGCTCGCTGCTCTGCGGCTATCTCGGCGTCGAGGAAAAGCTCTCGCGTTCGCCCGAGGCATCGGGCAACGCCTATCGCAGCAAGAGCACGCTGCCGAAAACCATGGAGGAGGCGCTCGACCGTTTCGCCGCCTGCAGTCCGGTTCGGGACTTGCTCGGCGAGGATTTCGTCCAGACCTATTTGCGCGTCAAAAGCGTCGAGCTCGACCTGTTCCAGAGCGTCGTCACCAGCTGGGAACGCGACCACCTGCTGCTCAAGGTCTGATGATGGGCTTCAATTCCGGCCTGGACATCGGCAGATCCTACTATGTCGCGACCGCCAATCCAGCCCCTGATCATCCGGCGGCGCTGCAGGCCGACGTCGACGCCGATCTGGTGGTGGTCGGCGGCGGCTGCACCGGCTTGTCCGCAGCCCTTCATGCCGCCGAGCGCGGGCTGAAGGTGGTGCTCCTCGAAGGCGGCAAGATCGGCTGGGGGGCGTCGGGGCGCAATGGCGGCCAGATCATTCCAGGCCTGCGCAAGGGCGCCAAGGGCCTGGCCAAGCTTTATGGGCCCGAACGGGCGCGGGCGCTTTTTGATCTCGCCCTCGAGGCGCGCGGGCTGGTGCTCGACCTGATCGAGCGCCATGCCTTCGATTGCGACCTCCGGCTCACCGGCCATCTGGCCGGTGCGATAAACGGCTCCGACCTGCGCGATCTCGAGGAAGAGGCCGAGTGCCTTGCCACAGTAATGAACTTTCATGAGGTCGAGATGCTGTCGGCGGCGCGGGCGCGTGAAATGGTGAACACGCCCTATCACGGCGCCATGTACGAGAAGCTCGGCGGCCATATGCATCCTCTGAACTACACGCTGGGTCTTGCTCGCGCCGCGGCAGCGGCAGGCGTTACCATCCACGAGAATTCGGTGGCGCTGCGGCTGGAGCGGGAACCTTCCATCCGGGTTTCCACGGCCAAGGGCTCGGTCCGGGCCCGGCATGTCGTGCTGGCCGGCGACGCGCTGCTTCAGGGGCTCGAACCGCGCGTCAACAGCCGCATCATGCCGGTCGGCAACTACATCATCGCGACCGAGCCGCTGGACGACACCAGCGACCTCATCCCAAGCAATGCCGCCGTTTCCGACACACGCTTCGTCGTCAACTACTACCGGCTGTCGGCGGACGGCCGCCTGCTGTTCGGCGGTGGCGAGCGCTACACGCCGTCGCCGCCCGCCGACATTGCCGGCTTCGTGCGGCCGCATATGGAAAAGACCTTTCCGCAATTGCGCGGCCGCCGCATCGAGCATGCCTGGGGCGGGCTGGTCTCGGTGACGACATCGCGCCTGCCGGATGTCGGCCACTATGGCGAAGTCTATTTTGCGCATGGCTATTCCGGCAAGGGCGTGATCCTGTCGACGCTGTCGGGAAAGCTGCTTGCCGAGGCGATCACCGGCGATGCGTCGCGGCTCGATCTGTTCTCGACGCTGAAGCCAATGTCATTTCCCGGCGGTACCGCCCTGCGCGGCCCGCTCTATGTGCTCGGCATGCTCTGGTACGCCATGCGCGATCGCATCAAGCATTGAGCAAGCAGTCCACTGCCGCCGTGGTCTTGCGAGGAGGGCAGCCGGCTGCAGCTTCCCGACAAATTTGACCATGTGGACAAAGGTCGGATGCCGTTCCATAGTTCCCTCGCCTGATATCCAAAGAAACAGCCGGCTCGACACGGCGCCAATCAGAGGGGCATGCAATGGAAAACGGGAAGAGCAAAATCCAATCGAAACGCGGAGGGCTTTCGCGACGCGATTTGCTGGAACTCGGCGCGCTCGGCCTGGCGGCAACCATGCTGCCGGGCCAGGTCTTGGCGCAGGACAAGAAGCTGAAGGTGGCGGCGATCTTCGCCACGCCGACCGAGGAGCCATGGGTCCACCAGATCCATGTCGCCCTGCAGAGGGCCGAGAAGGAACTCGGCATCGAATACAAATGGTCGGAGAAGGTGCAGACGGCCGATTTCAGCCGTGTGATGCGCGAATATGCGCAAGGCGGCTATGAGCTGGTGCTGGGCGATGCGTTCGCTGCCGAACGCGAATCCCGCCGCACCGCCAAGCAGTTTCCGAAAGTCGCCTTCCTGTTCGGCTCCGGCGCCGGGCCGGCCGAGCCGAATTTCGCTGTCTTCGACAATTGGATCCACGAGCCCGCCTATCTCTCCGGCCTGATCGCCGGAAAGATGTCGAAATCAGGCACGATCGGCGCCGTTGCGGCGATGGGCATTCCGGAAGTGAACCGGCTGGTCAATGCCTTCTTTGCCGGCGCCCGCGAGGTCAATCCTGACATCAAGAGGAAGGTCGCATTCATCGGCTCTTTCTTCGACCCGCCAAAGGCCAAGGAAGCGGCTATCGCCCAGATCGACGCCGGCGTCGACGTGATCTATGCCGAACGTTTCGGCGTCATCGAAGCGGCAGTCGAGAGGAAGATCCTCGCCATCTCCAACATGTCCGACCAGTCCAACCTCGGCCCGGACACGGTGATCACCGGCCCGGTCTGGGACATGTATCCGACAGTCGAGCATGCGATCAAACTGGTCAAGGCCGGCGTCTTCACCGCGCAGGACTATGGCGATTTCTCGCGCATGGCCAAGGGCGGCTCCTTTCTGGCGCCCTACCACAAATTCGACAAGACGCTGCCCGCCGACGTCAAGGAGCTGGTCGAGAAGAAGAAGGCCGAAATCCTCGACGGCAATTTCCGTGTCGTCGTCGACGAGAACACGCCGGTTTCGGATTGAGCGGCGCAGCCCTCCCCCTTGAGGGGAGGGTGCCGAGCGAAGCGAGGCGGGTGGGGTGATCTCAGCTGCCTCGAGCTTTAGACCGATAAGGATGGAGCGCGTCACAGCGGACCCCACCCGGCCCTTCGGGCCACCCTCCCCTCGAGGGGGAGGGATATCAGCGCCATCTCCCACCAGGAGCACCCTCGCCTTTGCCCGCCCCTCTCATCGAAATGCGCGGCATCTCCAAGAGCTTCGGCGCCGTCATGGCGAACGAGGCCGTCGATCTTAGCGTCGCACCCGGCGAAATTCTCGGGCTGCTGGGTGAAAACGGCGCCGGCAAGACGACGCTGATGAACGTGCTGTTCGGCGCCTATGCCCCCGACGCCGGCGAGATCCTGGTTCAGGGCCGGCCGGTGACGATCAACAACTCGGCCGATGCGCTCGCCGCCGGCATCGGCATGGTGCACCAGCATTTTCATCTGGCGCCGCGGCTTTCGGTGCTGGAAAACCTGCTGATAGGCATTCCCGGCAAATCGGGCCGGATCGACCGCGCCGGCGGGCTGGCGCGACTGGCGGAGATCGGCCGCCAGCATGGCCTCACGCTCGATCCGGACCTTCCCGTCTCGGCGCTGTCGATCGGCGAGCAGCAGCGGCTCGAAATCGTCAAGGCGCTGTTTCGCGGTGCAAGGCTGCTGATCCTCGACGAGCCGACGGCGGTGCTGGCGCCGACAGAGGTCGACGGGCTGTTTTCGGCGCTGCGGTCGATGGCTGCCCAGGGTCTCGGCATCATCTTCATCTCGCACAAGCTCAACGAGGTCAGGGCGTTGACCCATCGCTGCGTCGTGCTGCGGCATGGCCGCGTGGCCGGGCGCGTCGACGCACCTGCCAGCACGACATCCTCGGAGATGGCGCGGCTGATGTGCGGCCACGAGATCGTTCCGCCGGCCAGGGGACCGTCGACACCGGGTGCCGCGGTGCTGACCCTGGACGGCATCTCGACGTCGCGCCATTCCGGCATGGCGCTGCGCGATGTCTCGCTTTTGGTGCGCGCCGGCGAGATCCTCGGCATTGCCGGTGTCTCGGGCAACGGCCAGCGGGCGCTTGCCGAGGTGATCTCCGGCGTTCGCGCGCCCGATGCCGGCCGGATGACGATAGCCGGCAAAGCTGTCTCGCGGTTCTCGCCGCGCGAGGTGCAGGCGCTCGGTCTCGGGCGCATCCCGGAAGACCGGATGACGACGGGACTGGTCACCAACCTGCCGCTTGCCGATTCGATGGTGCTGCCGCGCATCGGCACCGGGGCGTTCAGCCGCAACGGTCTCCTCAGGCCCGATGCGATCCGCGCCTTCGCCGAAGAACAGATCAAGGCCTATGACATACGCTGCCCCGGGCCGATGACGCGGGCCGGAGCGCTGTCCGGCGGCAATCTGCAAAAGGCGCTGCTGGCGCGTGAGCTCGCCTTCGACCCCAAGGTGCTGATCGTGTCGCAGCCGACGCGCGGCCTCGACATTGGTGCGGCGCGCTTCATCCACGAAAAGTTCCTCGACATGCGTGCCAGGGGCTGCGGCATCGTCGTCATCGGCGAAGACCTCGAAGAGCTGCTGATGCTCTGCGACCGCATCGCGGTGATGTATGAGGGGCGCATTGCCGGCACGTTGGACAGCGCCGACGCCACGATCGCGCGGCTCGGACTGATGATGACCGGAGCGGAGGGCCATAGTTGATGTTCCGCCTCGAAGCCCGCACCTCAACGCCCGCCTGGTTCAACCTGGCTCTGCCGTTGCTGGCCATCGGCGCGACATTGGTGCTGTGCAGCGGCCTCATTGCGCTGGCCGGTGCCGGGATGATCGAGGCCTATGGCGTGATGTTCTCGGCGTCGCTGGGCGACAGCTACGCGATCACCGAAACGCTCGTGCGCGCAACACCGATGATCTTCACCGGGCTTGCCGTGGCGGTCGCCTTCCGCGCCAAATTCTGGAATATCGGCGCCGAGGGGCAGTTGCTTGCCGGTGCGGTGGCGAGCTGTGCCGTCGGCGCCATTCCGATGCCGGGGCCGCTTGCCATGCTGATGATGGCGCTCGCCGGCGCCGCCGCCGGTGCTGGGGTCGCCCTGATCCCGGCAACGCTGCGGGTGAAATTCAAAGTCGATGATGTCGTTAGTTCACTGCTGCTCAACTCGGTCATCTTCTACGCGTTGATGGCGCTGATCGAAGGCCCGTGGAAAGACAGTTTCAGCGGCTACCCGATCTCGCCGCCGATCGAGGATTCAGCCAATTTCCCGGTGCTGCTCGAAGGCACGCGGCTGCACCTCGGCGTCGTGGCGGCTTTCGTGGCCGCGCCGGTCATCTGGTTCCTGATCATGCGCACGACGCTCGGCTTCAGGATCAGGGTCATCGGCGAAAATCCCGAGGCCGCGCGCTATGGCGGCGTCCATGTCGAACGGGTGCTGATCTCGACGGCGCTGCTGTCCGGGGCGCTCGCCGGGCTTGCCGGCGTCAGCGAGGTCGGCGGCGTGCATTTCCAAGTGATGAGCGACATCTCGCCGGGCTATGGCTATTCCGGCATCGTCGTCGCCATGCTGGCGAGGCTCAATCCACTTGGCGTGATGCCGGCGGCGCTGTTCCTCGCCGCCGTGATGACCGGCGCCGAGGCGATGTCGCGGGCCACCGGCGTTCCGGCCTTCCTCAGCGACGTTATCCAGGGCACCGCGCTGCTCGCCATGCTGGTGGCGCTGCTGTTCACGGCCTATCGCATCCGCCGCGTCGGCGCCGCACGATGAGCGTCGTGCTCGAACAGATTTTTCAAGTCGGCTTCCTCGCCGCGATCATCCGCATCGCCACGCCTTTGGCTTTCGCGACGCTGGGCGAGATGTTCTCGGAGCGGGCCGGCGTGCTCAATCTCGGCATCGAAGGCATCATGCTGTTGTCGGCGATGACCGGCTTCACCGCGACCAGCCTCAGCGGCAGCCTGTGGCTCGGCGTGCTTGCGGCGGTGCTGACCGGTGCGCTGATGGGTGCCGTGCATGCGCTGTTCACGGTGGCTCTCGGCCTCAGCCAGCATGTCTGCGGCATCGGCGTGACGCTGTTCTCGTCGGGCCTCGCCTATTTCCTTTACCGGCTGATCTTCGGCCAGCATTCGGTGCCGCCCAGCATCAAGAGTTTCGAAACGCTGCCGATCCCTGTTCTCTCCGACATCCCGGTGCTCGGACCAGCCGTGTTCAACCAGTTTTCGCTGGTCTACATGGCGATGGCAGCTGTTCCCCTTGCCGCCTTCGTGCTCTATCGGACTCCGTGGGGCCTGTCGGTGCGCATGGTCGGCGAAAATCCGCGCGCCGCCGATTCGGCCGGCGTCGGCGTCATCGCCACTCGCTTCCAGGCGGTGATCCTTGGCGGTGCCCTGATGGGGCTGGCCGGGGCTTTCCTGTCGATGGTGCAGTTCAACGCCTTCACCTTCGGCCTCGTCTCCGGGCGTGGCTGGGTGGCGATCGCGCTCGTCGTCTTCGGCCGCTGGGATCCCTGGCGTTCGGCAGGGGCCGCCCTGCTGTTCGCCTTCGTCGATGCCCTGCAACTGCGCATGCAGGCGAGCGGGCTCGGCCATATCCCCTATGAGGCGTTCCTGATGCTGCCCTTCATCTTCACCATCGTCGCCATGGCGGTGATGTCACGCAACGCCGTCGCGCCTTCGGCGCTCCTCAAGCCGTTCCGCCGCGAAGAACGCTGACAGGGCGGGGAAGGGAATTCTCAGCCACCGCTTAGCGCCCGCATCACATTCGGCAGCGCCGGCAGCGTCAGCAAAACCGTGCCGGCAAGCCAGATCGACGCGACGACGATGCTCCTGGGGCGCGCCGACCAGCGCTCATAGAGAGCGGCCGGCACGCCGGCGAGCATGATGGTCATCGTCGACAGGATCAGCGCACTTGCCATGTAGACGATCTGGCTCAGGGGAGGCGCCCAGCCCGGATACCAGATCGGATAGAACAGGAACACCATCAGCACCCACGGCGAAAAGATGCCGTTGACGATGGCGACCGCCATGACCGGGACAAGACCGTTTCTGTCCATTGCCTCAACCCCCCTGCGAAGCCATCGGCGCAATGCCGAAATTGATCAGAAAGACGAGGTAGAACACGCGCAAGGCCATAAGCCAGAGCACGCTGAAGACGATCACCACCGGCTGGGTCAGGATCGACGGGGTAATGCTCCGCACGGCCCGCAGGAACGGGTCCGTGACACTCTTGAAGAAGCGCCAGATGTAGTTGTCCCAGCTTTCGGGCACGAAGAGGCCGAGCAGGAGACGCCCCATCAGAGTGTACATCACCGCGGCAAGGATGAAATTCGGGATGTGGAAATACCAATAGGACCAGAAATCGTTCATGGGGGAGTGTCCAAGCAGCGGCGGCGCCGCGTTATGCCAGCGACGCCTCCAAAATGAAAGCGGGGTCCGTCACCGGACCCCGCCTTGAGCGCCGATCGCTATGCGCGATCAGGCAGTCTTTTCTTCCATCATCTGCTTGCCACGCGGCACACGCAGTTCCTCGATGAACTCCTGCATTGCCAAAGATGGTTCCCTGGTCAGCCTGGAGACAACGATCATGACCAGGAAGCCGACAGGCAGGCCGAACGCGGCTGCCGACAGGTTCTTGACGCCCCACCAGTTGGCGATGGTCTGGGCATGCTTGTCGAGTGCCGCCCATGCAGCGGCCTGAGCGTCCGGAGCAGCAGAAGCCCAAGCCGCCTTCAGCTCCGCATATTTTGCAACGGCGTCAGCCGGTGCCGCGGACAGGCCACTCCACGTCTCGTAAAATCCTACTGCGCCGTAGCGGGTGCCGAGCAAATAATAGAGGCAGATGCCAAAACCGGCGATCATGCCTGCGACAGCGCCGGCAGAGTTTGTGCGCTTCCACCAAACGCCGAGCACCAGCGCAGGGAACAGACCCGCGGCGGCAAGCGAGAATGCCCAAGACACCATGGCGAGGATGTCGCCCGGCTTGGTCGACGCCACGTAGGCGGCGGCGATGGCCACGAGCACGAGCAAAATACGCGACACCACCAGACGGCGGGCGGTCGGAGCATTCTGGTCGATCATCTTGTAGTAAATGTCGTGGCTGAGCGCGTTGGCGATGGCCAGCAGCAGGCCATCCGCAGTCGACAGCGCGGCGGCAAGTCCGCCGGCGGCGACGAGGCCCGAGATGACGTAGGGCATGCCGGCCATTTCCGGCGTGGCCAGCACGATCATGTCGGCGTTGAGGTTGATGTCGGCAAACGAAAGCGCTGTCACGCCCTTTTCGGCGCAGGCCGCTGCAATTGCTGCCGCGTCAGTGGCAGCCTTGCCGCAGATCTGTACGAGCGTGCCGTCCGCTGCCGCCCAGCGCATCATCCATCCGGCTTTCTCACCGATGTTCTCGGGCGTCAGGCCCGACGCCACCAGGTCGAGCATCGTCAACTTGGCGAACGCCGCATAGGCGGGCGCGGTGAAATAGAGGATGAAGATGAACAGCAGCGACCAGGCGACCGAGACGCGCGCTTCACGCACCGACGGGGTGGTGAAGTATCGCATCAGGATGTGCGGCAGGGATGCCGTTCCGACCATCAGGCAGAAAATAAGCAGGAAGTAGTTGAGCGCGTTGTAGCCGCCATGCACGAACGGCGTGATGTGATGCACCGCGATGCCCTGCGCCGTTTCAAGCGCGGTGATGCTTGCGAGTGCCTGTCCCTGCATCAATTGCGGGATCGGCACGCCGGTTTTCACGGTGGACATCCAGATGGCTGGGATCAGGTAGGCGATGATGAGCACGATGTACTGTGCGACCTGCGTCCAGGTGACGGCGCGCATGCCGCCCAGCATCGAGCAGACCAGGATGCCGGCGAGGCCGACATAGACTGCTACGTTGAAGTCGAGGCCGAGGAATCGTGCCGAGATGATGCCGGTCGCGTAGATCTGCGCCACCACATAGGTAAATGAGCAGGAGAACAGCACGACCACGCCGATAAAGCGTGCCAGATTGCCGCCATAGCGCGCCGACAGGAAGTCTGGAACAGTATAGGCGCCGAATTTGCGCAGATAGGGCGCAACAAGGATGGCCACGAGCACGTAGCCACCGGTCCAGCCCAGCACGAAGGCGAGGCCGTCATAGCCGAGCAGATAGAGCGTGCCGGCCATGCCGACGAAGGATGCGCCTGACATCCAGTCAGCGCCGGTCGCCATGCCATTGTAGATCGCCGGGACCCTGCGCCCCGCCACGTAGTACTCGCCGACCTGCATGGTGCGGCTGAGAATGCCGATCACGGCATAGATTGTGATCGTGAACGCCACGAACAGATAGCCGATGATTCTGTTGGGGACGCCCATCGCGCTGATGATCGCCATCAGGATGATGAAAGCTATGAAGCCGCCGGTGTAGATGCCGTAGATGCGGCCGAGATTGGAGGTGAAGTCGCGTCCGCCTGCCGTAGTCGCTGTCGTGTTAGCCATTGAAGTTCCCCCGATCATTCTTCATGGACTCCATGCTCTTCGTCGATTGCGTTCTGGCGCCGTGCGAACCAGAACAGCATGACGACGAAGGCGATGAGCGAACCCTGAGCGGCCATGTAGAAGCCGAGCGGAAAGCCAAATATGACGATGGTGTTGAGCTGCTCCACGAACATGTGGATGACGTAACCGAAGAATACCCACAGACCCAGCATGGTAAACATGAGGCCCCTGGTCTTGTTCCAATAACTTACGCGGTCTGGCGTCGCCATAGCTTGAACCCTCCCTTGATTGGCAGCTTGCGAACCGTCTCGACCGCAAGGCGCCGTTTAAAGCTTGCCTCTTCCGCTGACGCGGAAGCCCTCCGGCATAGGTCGCGGCCAGGTATAGAATCAGCCGACCGTAACTTTGTATGAGTATCACTTCTTGTCGCGCCTGTTCATACGACTTTAGAATCGGTGAGAGGACTGGAGAATCGGTGGGAGGACTTGAATCGGTAAGAGGGCTGGCCGTGCGGCGTCGCGAGGGCTAAACGGTCAATATCGGTTGGAAACAAGACCGAAGGAGAGCGCCATGGGCCTGCTGAACAATTTGTTGCCCGAGTTCCTGCGCAAGCCGCAGCCGATCGTCAGCGTCGGCGAACTGGCTGACTTCATGGATTCTCGCGCCGCCTTCCTGGCCCAGAAAAGCATCGTCGAGTTCTGCCGCGTCAGGGCAGGAGTCTACTGGCAGAAGCTGTTCAGCGAGAAGGAGTTCCAGGCGGCGCTGAACCATTCACGCTGGCGCGCCTACCCTGCGTGTTACGCCATGATGGCGGAAATGGTGGAGGGTGCGCTGCGCGAACCCGCCGGCTTGCGCCAGCGGGGCCTGCCGGCGGCGCTGGAAAAAGTCGCCTTGGCAAGCTTCTCCAAATATGCCGTTCCGGCGGGCTCGCCCCCCACTTTCTGGGAGGACGCCGCCGAGCTCACCCGCCAGCGCCTCGCCGCCACCCAGATCGGCCCGCCGCGGCCGGTGCGCGAGATCCCCGAGCCGCTGGCGCGAACGGTTTTCGAGATGGTACCGATCCACCCCAATCTGCTGACCAACGATTACGACTATATCTTCAACTTCCTGAGAATGAATCTGCTGCGCGCGCATGAGGATTTCCTGGTGAAGGCCGACCGCAGCGCCCTCGTCGACCAACTGCTTGGCGCCGCGCGCAGCTGAGTTTGTTTACTGTCCGAGCGTCGCCGGCGATGCGAACAGCAGGTCCCGCACCAGGTCGGGTGCCGACTGAAGGCGCTTGATGAGGCTCTTGAGCTGTGCCTGCTGCTCGCGCGCCAGCGCATTGATCTCGACGCGGTTGGATACCGGTATACCGGCGTAGATGTCATGCGTCTGCTGAGCGAGCAGCAAGCCGACCAGCATGGCGTGGCCGGCCAGCATCGCCTTCATGTCGGGCTCGCCGCCAATATCCAGGGCGATCAGTTGCTCGAGCCGGGCACGGGTGCTCCGCTCGCGGATGCCTTGGCGAATTGCAAGCGTGCGTGCGGTCGCGACGATTGGAAAAAGGCCATGCTTCTTGATGTCCAGCCGGCCATTTTCAAGCTGAAAGCCGCCAAAGACAGTGAAGGGACTGCCGGTCGTCATCTGCTCGCCGAGCAGCTTCGCGAACACCGGCTCGGCGTGGGCACGGTCATAGGCATATTCGATGAACTGCGCGGCCAGTGCGGTGTCGCCATGCACCGGTCGCAGGTCGTAGACGATATCGACGTTGAGCAGGTCCTCAGGCCGCAGGCGGCGAACCCAATCCTCGACGCGCCGCTTCCAGGTGGAGAGGCTACCGCGGAATGCGGCATTCGAGGCCATTACCCCGCCTTTGCAATACGGCACGCCTGAGATGTCGAGCATGTCGGCGAGCCTGGCGCCGAGATTCTTGAACCAGCGATCTTCGGGCCCATCCGGCTCGCCATCTGCAAAGACGATTGCGTTGTCCTGGTCGGGGGCCATCAGGCTTTCGCCACGGCCGCCCGAGCCGAGCACAAGCACGGCGTAGGCGCAGGGCGGCGGGCCGTGACCTTCTATCTGCATCTGCTGTTCGGCAAGCACCGCGGCGCGGCGGGTAAGCGAGCAAAGTTCGTCGCTGATGATTTCCGCCACCACGCGCGGGTCGATTGCTTCGCCGATGAGCGATCGTACCACGCCCGGCAGCATCGACCAGCTGGCCGCCAGTTCGGCGGCATCCCTGGCATGTTCGATCGTGTCGTCGAGATCGATGGCAGCGGCGGCGCGAAGCCTCAGCAGGTCGCGCGCCGAAAGCACGCCGACCAGCATGCCGCCTTCGTCGCGGACGGCGAGGTGGCGGACCTTCAGCCGATCCATGCGGCCGATCGCCCGATAAGCGAAGGCGGCGGCGCGGATGCTTATCAGCGGTCGCGTCGCGATTTTTCCGACCGGCATGTCAAAAGCCCGCTCGGCGTCGGACGATATGCGGCGCAGCAGGTCACGCTCGGTAACGATGCCATACGCCTCAATCGCTTGATCCGGCGTTCCACGCTCGGACACGAGGACCGAGCTGATCTTGCGCTTGACCATGAGGTCGATGACCTGCCTTGTCGGTTTGGTCGACTTCACCACGACTGGCGGGCTGCTCATGAGGCTGCCGACGCGATGGCGATAGGCATAGGGATCAACCGGCTGAAACGCCGGAGCCTGGGGTCGCGACACCGGCTCGGCCCAGCCGGCGCGATGGCCGGCTTCGAGAGCGTCCGAAAGGGCAAGGCAGGCAACCTCGGCCTCTCCAAGTGTTCGGATGTTGCGTTTGCGCAACTCCGGAATCAACGCGGCAAAGATGTCTCCGGCCGCAATCGCATCGCCCAGAGCCGAATGCCGGCCGGTTATCTCCAGGCGAAGCCATCCGGCGATCGTTTCCAGCGAATGGTCTGCCAGATTGGGATTTGCTATGGTTGCAAGAAGCCGGACGCACAGCGCCCGAGGCTTTTTCCAGGGCAATCGGGCGCGTCGGCATTCGCGTTCCAATACCGCCAGGTCGAAGCCGATCGAATGGCCGACGAGGATGCGGTCGCCGACGAACTCCTGGAATTGTGCCCATGCATCCGGGAAGCTGCCGGCTCCGTCAACATCGGTATCGGTGATGCCATGGACGAGCGAAGCCTCGGACGGGATTGCTTCACCGGGATCGATGAGGAGATCGAGCTGAGTTTCCCGGACGACCTTGCCATGCGCGATGCCGATCGCGCCAATCTGGACCACGCGCGCCCTGGTGGCGTCGGGCCCGGTTGTTTCGGTGTCGACGGCGGCAGCCGCAATTGCTATCAGCGGTGTCGCGCCGCTCGGCGGCTTCAATTCCGTCTCCTTCGGCATAGCCGATAGCCTTCCTCTGCCGGATGTCTTGCCCAGACAATGCCTGTCCGAGGCAGCGCCTGTCGGTGCGGAAAGGTTCGATCCGGCTTGCCATGCAACATAGAGGGCGCCGGCCGGCCGCGTCGATGGCCGTATTTCAGGCTGTTGCGTTCGCAAAGTTGCGCTGGGGAGTCGCGCGCCTGCACGCCCATGCTGAATTCCCAGAGGTATACCCGTCCTGGCGGCACATTCGCCTTAAAGTGATTTGATACGGTCGCAGCGCTCGCACATTGTCGGCGAGCTTGCTGCCGAGGGCGCCGATGGATGAGATCAGGCGGGTTGCTGTGGGGTGCATCGGGCGCGCCGTCATGTTCGGCTCGCTTGCCATTGGCTGTGTCATGGTCGGATTCTCCTTCAACCCGGTGTCTGCATTTCGCTCCGGCGCGTTCCTCACGCTGACCATGGTTCTGGCGCTGATGTGGAAAGCCACGACCGCAGCCTTCAAAAATCCCAAGCACACCGAAGTCTGGCTCTACCTCGATGAGAAATCGCGCCCAGCCGATGCCTCGGCACGACGGGTGTTCGGCACCATCATGGGCGACGTTTATAGACTCTACGCCCGGATCGCGCTCGGCGTCGCGGTCGGGTTCTTCCTTGTGTCGCTCGTGCTGATGCTGTTCGGCCTGGAAGCTTACAGGCCGCCCGCCAACTAGGCGGCCGCTCCGCCCATCCCTGCCCGCCCGCACGACCGGGCGTTTTGCCATCGAGCCGATCGGCCTCGGAAAGTGCCGCGCTAAGCAGCAAACAAACCAAATTGTGCTCAGGTTGGAGAAAAACATTCTAAGGATCGCTGGAAAATAGCACTCGACAAAGTCTACTGATTTAATAGATTAACTGCCGAGACGGAGGTCGATATGTCCTATTTCCAGAACACCCACACTGCCCGCAAAGGCCAAAGTCTCGGTTCCGAGCAGACTTGGCGGCCGGCCTATGCGGGCGCCTTTGCCTATCTCGTCTTTGCCCTTGCGTTCGTGTTCACCGGGGCGGTCGTTCTGGGTTTTGTTCCCTGACTTTGGAGCCCGCGAGTCATCGGGCCTGACTAAAGGGATAGCTGTCTGCCGTTTCGCGATATCGGAGTTGAATGAACCGAGTCCCGGTGCGCTTTCGCGCGCTTGACCCCAACGTGATGGAGGAGATGGCAATGCCGTTCGAGTTCACGCATGTTCCCGGTAAAACTCACCCGGCCGACCCAACCGCGCCGTTTTTCTACGATTTCGCGGAAACCGCGACAAAGCTGTCGCTGATCGAGGACATCGGTTTCCAGAAAATCGTCGTCGACGATCCGGCCGGGCTGCTGACCAATATGGATATTGCCGCCCGGGCGCTGGACCGCACTTCTTCGCTCGAGATCGTTCTCACGCATTGGGCTGGTGTGATCGACCCGACGGTGGCGGCACGGCAATTGGCGGCCCTCGACGCGAAAAGCGGCGGTCGGCTGTCGCTCAGGATGCTCAGCGAGCCGCTGAACGACGACGATGCCGAAACACGCCCGGTCGGTCATACGGTTGTCTGGCAGCGCATCGATGAATATCTGGTGCTGCTGAAACGGTTGTGGTCGAACGACAGGCCGTTCGACCATGAAGGCGCCTTCTACAGCGTCAGCGGCGGCTATGTGCCGCGCAAGGGGCCGCGTAGCGCCGGGGTGAGCATCCGCATGGGCGGACGGTCCGGAACGGCGCTCAGGGTCGCCGGGCGGCATGCCGATGTCTTCGAGCTGACGCCGGGTTCGCTCGACGAGATCCGGCAACTGATGGAGCGGGTTCGCAATGCCGCCGCCGAACACGGTCGGGCCGGCAAGCTGCGTTTCGCGCTCCCCGTCCGGATCCGTTCGGAGGGCAACGCTTCCTGCCAGAAGGCGGTCGAATTTGTCGGGCCGCCGACACAAGTCGCGCTTTCCCTGCTTCCTTATGCTGCCCTGGGAATCGAGGAGTTCATGATCGTCGGTGTCGACAGGCCGGGCGGCATCGCGGCGGCGGGCCGCGAGGTGATCGCGCTGCTGCGCAATTCGCTGACGCGCCGCGAGGCCGATGTCCCTCAGCCCGGCGCGTTTGCGCCTCGCGTGATCCGCGAAGCACGCGCCGGCTGAGCGCGTGCTATGCGCTTTGTGGTCGCCAACCCGAAGCGCGTGGCCATTGCCGGCCTTTCCACATCAGCACCATGAAGTAAGGCCCGCCAACCAGGGCAGCAAGCAAACCCGCCGGAATCTGCCACGGGAAAATCAGCATCCGGCCGGTCCAGTCGGCCGAGACAAGCATCATCCCGCCAAGCATCGCGGAAGCGAAAAGCTGCGGCAACGCGCGTTGAAGACCGAGCATGCGGGCCAGGTGCGGCGCCATCAATCCGACGAAGCTCAGCGGCCCGATGACCAGCGTGGCTATTGTCGTCGGCACCGAGATAAGCACCAGGAGGACGACCCGCACGCGAAACAGGCCAAGCCCGAGCCCGCGCGAGGCGGCTTCTCCAAGCGGCAGGATTTCCAGCCAGCGGCTGGTGAGGGGCACGATGGCGAGCAGAGCAGTCGCCGTCACGGCAGCGATTGAGGCATCGGCGGCGGTGGCTCGGTAGGTGGAGCCGGACAGCCAGCCGATCAGCGTATCGAGCCGAGGATCGCCGCTGGCGAGCATCACCGCCGAGAATGCCGACGCCATCGTCGCCACGGCGACCCCGGAAAGCAGCAACCGATCAGGCGCGAGGGGCTGCCGGCGGGCGGTCGGCGAAACCATCGCCAGGCTGACCAGCGCCCCGACGAGACCGGCCGCGATCATCGCCGGACGGTTGACATCAGAAGTCGCGACGAAGAGCAGCAGTATGCCTAGCGAGGCGCCGCCTGAGATACCCAGCACCTCGGGCGCCGCCATCGGATTGCCGGTCATCCGCTGCATCAGCGTGCCGACCACGCCAAGCATCATGCCAGCGCAAACCGCGACGACGATGCGAGGCGCTCTGAGCGGCAGCAGGTCGGCAAGTTCGGCGGCCGAGGCCACGTGCCAGCCGGTCGCGCCTCGCCCGATGACAAGCGCGGCGCAGAGAAGAAGCGCCATCGCGACGAGCCCGAGCAGCAGACAGGGCCACCCGCTGCGCCTGCGCACGGAAGCCAGCATGGTGCCGTCCCGATCCGGGCTGGTGCGCAATTTCGGCAGGAGAAGAAACAGCAGCGGCGCACCGAGGAAAGCAGTCGCCACGCCTGCCGGGATTTCGGAGGTAAACGGCAGGACCTGCACCAGCCGGTCGGTCAGCCACAACAGCATGGCGCCCGCAAGCGGCGCCCAGATCATGCGCTGGCGCAGGGTCCGTGCGCCGGCGAGCCTGACCAGCGCCGGCGCCGCAAGCGCCACGAAGCTGATGACGCCGACGGCTGCGACCACCATGCTGCTCAGAGCGACGGCGACGGTCATCCCGGCCAGCCGTGTCATCGCGGGATTCGTTCCGAGGCTTTCGGCTCCCTCGTCGCTCAGGTCGAGAAGCCGCAGCGGCCGGAGCAGAAGGAAGGCGGCAATGCCGGCCATCGCCAGCCATGGCGCGAACCCGAGCACTACGGCATCGCCGTTCTGGATCAGCGAACCGCTCTGCCAGATGAAGAGTTCCTCGGAATATTCGCGGTTGGCCGCCATCAGCAGGGCGCTCGCCGAACTGCATGTGAGGCTGACCACCAGGCCGGAAATGATGATCGCGACCGGCGAGAAACTCCGGCCCCGGGCCAGAGCCAAAACCGCCAGCGTCGACAGGGCGCCGCCGGCGAGCGCCATCCATTCGCGACCTTGCTCCAGCAGCCACGGCGCGTAGAGCGTGGCGATCGTCAGGGCGACGGTGGCGCCTGCATTGGTGCCGATGGTCGTCGGCTCGGCGAGCGGATTGCGCAGCAGCTGCTGGAGCAGCGCGCCGGTCAGGCCGAGCGCCGCGCCGGCCAGCAGGCTGATCGCCAGGCGCGGCAGGAAGGCATGCCGGTAAAGCAGCTGCCGCGGATCGGAAAAGTCGGTCGCCACGAGCGACTGCCACCACATGTCGGCGGGCAACAGGCGCAAAAGCCCGGCAGCGGTGAGATAGGCGGCGAGCACCGCCGGCAGGCCGACGAGGGCGACGAGCATCCCTGCCTTGAAACGAGCACGATGGCTGGCCGTGGACTGCATGATGGTCATGCCCGGGCCAAAACCGTCGCAAAACGGGCAGCGGCGGCCAGCCCGCCGAACGGCCATACCGGCGGGATTGTCCTGACGTTGCCGGCCTTGACACAGGGAAGGTTCGCCCAGAGGCTGCTCTGGTCGATCCTGATCTTCACATGCGGCGGGATCGGATCGAGGGAAATCACGCGGGCCTCGCCGATCGCAACCAGCTCTTCGATGCCCAGCATGGAAAAGCCCCAGCTATCGGTCGGCGCCGTCCAGGCGTTGGTGAGGCTCAACCTGTCGAGCACGTCCTGGAACAGACTGCCCTTGCCGTAGACACGGACGTGACGGTCGTCGAACATGCTGATCACCGCGAGCGGCTGTTTTGCCCGTTGTGAAAAACGTGCCCTGATCTGGGCGATGGCCGCCGCCGTCGCCTGGATGAGGCGCTGAGCTTCAGCCTCGCGGCCGAGTTTTGAGCCAAGTTTCAGCGTCTCATTCTCGGCCTGGCGATAAGGCGCTTCGGTGCCATCGTAGAAGGGCACCGTATGCAGCGGCGCGATCCGCCTGAACGGAGATTCGTCCAGCCCATAGCCATAGGCACCGGTGATAAGGTCGGGCTTGAGTTCGAGGAGCAGTTCGAGATTGGGCTCGCCGCGCGAGCCGAGATCGAGGCAGCCGGCAGGAAGAGCCGGTCCCGCGACCCAGTCGCGGTAACCTTTTGAGTCGGCGACCGCCACCGGGCCGATCCCGAGCGAGATGACCATCTCGGCCGAGGTCCATTCGAGGCAGGCGATGCGCGGCGGCGGAGCGGCATGCGCCGGGCCGCCGCGCAGGCCTAGGCTCGTCGCGGCCAGGCCGGCCAGGCACCGGCGCCGCGTCAGTGGCGCCAATTGGGTCCGGGCC
Source organism: Mesorhizobium sp. WSM4850 (assembly GCF_055811735.1). Taxonomy (NCBI): domain Bacteria; kingdom Pseudomonadati; phylum Pseudomonadota; class Alphaproteobacteria; order Hyphomicrobiales; family Phyllobacteriaceae; genus Mesorhizobium; species Mesorhizobium sp. WSM4850. The sequence continues at coordinate 53,523 of NZ_JBVVPV010000022.1, forward strand.
TGCACGCGCGGGTCACCATGTGTACTTCACCGAGCCGTTGATCCGGCGACCCTCGCCATAAAAGCAGCCGAAGCTTTCCGCGTAGCAGGAGGCGACATAGCGCTTGTCGAACAGATTGCTGACATTGAGGTTCAGCTCGGCGTTCCTCCATTCGTAGTGGAGTGCGGCATCGACAAGCGTGACTGCCGGCACTTTGAAAGTGTTGGCGTCGTCGCCGAAGGTCGAGCCGACATAGCGGATGCCGGCGCCGAGCCCGAAGCCTTCCAATTTGCCGCTGCCGACGGTGTAATTCGCCCACAGCGAGGCCGCATGCTCCGGCACGCCGAATGGGGTGTTGCCCTCATCGCTGATTGTCTCGCCACTATCGTCATCGACGGTGATCGAGGTGGCCTTGGTGATCTCGGTGTCGAGATATGTATAGGCCGCCCGGAAATCGAAGCCTGAATCGAGGCTCGCAACAGCTTCCAGCTCGATGCCGCGCGACCTGATCTCGCCGGTCTGGAAGATGTCGTTGGGCGCGCCAACACCGCCATAGCGTACGACATTCTGCCGGGCCAGGTCGAACGCCGAAACGGTGACGAAGGCGTTCCAGCCGACCGGCTGGTATTTCAGCCCGACCTCGTACTGCTTGCCGGTTTCGGGCACGAGCGGATTGCCGTTGCTGTCGGGGCCGGACACCGGCTGGAACGATTCGGAATAGCTGACATAAGGGGCAAGGCCATTGTCGGCGAGATAAAGCAGACCGGCGCGGCTGGTGAAGGCGTCGTCCTTCTGGCGGGGACCGAAAGCGCCGGCCAGATTGTCGTGGACTTTCGCGTCGGCCCAGTCCTGGCGGCCGCCCAGCGTCAGTCGCCAGTTGCCCGGCTTGATCTGGTCCTGTGCGTAGAGGCCGACCTGCGATTGGGTGGTGTCGGTGTCGGTATAGGGCGTCATTTCGCCGACCGGGTAGCCATAGGCCGGGTCGAATATGTTGAAATCATCGTCGGTCATATCGTTGCTGGCGGCATAGTCGCGGTAGGTGTAGCGCTTGTAGTCGAGGCCGAGAAGCAGCGTGTGGGCGAGCGGCCCAGTGTCGAAATCGGCCTGCGCCTGGTTGTCGATGGTCACGCCGCTGAGCCTGCTGCCGCCGGCATCGGCATAGCGGGAATAATCGCCCTCATCATTTCAGAAGCCCGCCGCCGAAGACGCCTTCCTCATAGTCTTCAGATAGACGTAGCGGACATGCTGGCGAACCTGCCACGTCTCGTTGAGGCGGTGATCCAACTCGTAACCGATCGACGCCTGGTCGTTGTCGTAGGTGTCGAAGCCCGGTTCGCCGACGAACATGCTGTTCGGCAGGTATTTTCCGTCCCTGCCCGGCCTGATCGTGCCGTATGCCGGCAGATACTGCATCGCCCAGCCGGACCGGTCGCGCTGATAGTTGGCGAGGATGGTCAGGCTGGTATCGGCATCGGGCTGCCAGGTCAGCGCCGGCGCGATGAAGATGCGGTCGTCCTCGACGAAGTCTGTCTGCGTATCGCCGGTGTGGGCGGCGCCGGTGAGGCGGAACAGCAGCGACTTGTCGGCGTTGACAGCCCCGCTGAAGTCGAACTTTCCTTCATAGCGGTCGAAGCTTCCGGCGCCGAGCTCAACCTCGCGGAGGTTCTCCTCGGTCGGACGCTTGCTGACATAGTTGATGATGCCGCCAGGACTTGCCTAGCCGTAAAGAACCGATGCCGGCCCGCGCAGGATTTCGTAGCGTTCGGCACCGTAGGAATCGAGCGCCGTGAACAGGCGTGAAATTGCTTTCCTTGAGCTGCAGCCCGTCCTTGTAGAAAACGCCGCTGGAGTTCGAAATGCCGCGTATTTGCAAGCCGTGGCCACGATTGTCGGTGCCGTAGAGATTGCCGGTTGCGCCTGGCGTATACCGCAGCGCGCTGTTCAGGCTGTCCACCGCCTGCGCTTCCATCTGGTCTTTGGTGATGACCGATATCGACTGCGGCGTCTCGATCAGCGGTGGTTCGGTCTTGGTAGCGGTGGAGCCCTGGGTGGCGACATAGCCGTCGACCGTCCCAAAGGCGCTTTCGACGCGTTCCTGAATATTGATCGGGTCGAGAGTGGTGGTCGCCTCCTGCGCGACGGCGTGACCGCCGCCAAGCAGCACCGGCAGCGACATCGCCGCGACCAGCAGGTTTCGGCGCGCAGTCACTTCGCTTTAAGTTCTTCCGCGACCTGAACCAACGACCATCTCGGCGCGCTCCACATTTCGTGTTTCGACGCAAATCCGGCGCGTCACGACATTTTGTTGACTCAAAAGTCATCTTCATTGTTGACTAGTAAACTCATGTTTCATAGTCAACCGGACATCGGCGCCCGCAAACCGGATTGCCGAAAACCGGATTTCGAAATGCGCGCAAAGCTGGAGTGAGGCCGAGACCGTGGCAGGAATTCATGCCCAGACTGCCTTCCATGTCGAAGCGGTGCGGTTCGCCGTCGGCGAGCGGACGCTGCTCGGTCCGGTTACACTCGAGTTGCAACGCTCGCGCGTCTATGGGCTGATCGGGCACAACGGCTCGGGCAAGTCGACGCTGATCAAGCTCCTGGCGCGCCAGCAGCCGGCAAGCTCGGGCGGCATAACCTTCGCGCAGCGGCCGCTGGTGCAGTGGGGCGCGCGCGAACTGGCGCGCGCGCTCGCCTATCTGCCGCAGACGACGCCGGCGGCGACCGGCCTGACGGTGCGCGAACTGGCGACGCTCGGCCGCTATCCCTGGCATGGCGCGCTCGGTCGTTTCGGGCATGAGGACAGGCGCCATGTCGAGGAGGCGCTTGTCCTGACCGATATGGCTGACTTCACCGACCGGCTGGTCGACGAATTATCCGGCGGCGAGCGCCAGCGCGCATGGCTGGCCATGCTGGTGGCGCAGAATGCCGGCGTCATGCTGCTCGACGAGCCGATCTCGGCGCTCGACATCGCCCATCAGGTCGAGGTGCTGGGGCTGGTCAGGGACCTCAGCCGCAAGCGCGACCTGTGCGTCGTCGTCGTGCTGCACGATCCCAACATGGCGGCGCGCTACTGCGACGAATTGATCGCGCTGAAGGACGGCAGGCTGCTGACGCGCGGCACGCCGGACCAGATCATGCAGGGCGACGTGCTCAAAGGAATTTTCGGTGTCGAGATGGGCGTGTTTGCGCACCCCGTCACCGGCCAGCCCATCGGCTATGTGCAATGAGGCCACCGTGAGAATAAGGAAGAAGCCCTTGTCCAGACATGGTTTGTTCGCGGCGTTGCTCGCATCCGCCATCCTGTCGGCCGGCGGCGCAGCCGCCCAGGAGCAACCGGAGGCAGCCGCCCAGGAGCAACCGGGCGCGGCCCCGGCGATCGAGGCGCCGGCTCCAGTGCCTGGGCAGGCTGCGCCAGACGCCGCCGCGCCACCGGCGACGCAGCCCGGCGTGACAACACCTATCGAGACAACGCCTACCGAGACTGGCCCTTCGACGGCAACGTCCCTGACCCTGCCGCGTGACCTGTCGCCATGGGGCATGTTCATGGCGGCCGACATCGTCGTGAAAGCGGTGATGATCGGGTTGGCTTTTGCGTCCTTCGTCACCTGGACGATATGGCTGGCCAAATCGCTGGAGATCCTAGGCGGCAAGCTGCGCGCCCGCCGCGCGGCACAAGCGATCGGCAATGCCGCGACGTTGAACCAGGCCGGGCGCGCGCTTGGCCATAATAACGGTCCTGGCGCCCTGCTGGTGCGGGCAGCCGAGGAAGAGACCGCGCTTTCGGCCGGCTCGCTCGACCATGTGTCCGGCGACGGGCTGAAGGAACGGGTCACCTCGCGCCTGTCGCGCATCGAGGCGGCGGCGGCGCGGCGCATGTCGCGCGGCACCGGCGTGCTGGCGACAATCGGCTCGACCGCGCCCTTCGTCGGCCTGTTCGGCACCGTCTGGGGCATCATGAACGCCTTCATCGGCATCTCGCAGGCGCAGACCACCAACCTCGCCGTCGTTGCCCCGGGCATTGCGGAAGCCTTGCTGGCCACGGCGATGGGCCTTGTCGCGGCGATCCCGGCGGTGGTCATCTACAACGTCTTCGCGCGATCGATAGCCGGCTACAGGCAGATCCTTGCCGATGCGTCGGCAGGGGTCGAGCGGCTGGTCAGCCGGGATCTGGATTTCCGCACGGTCGCGCCGGCAAAGCAGATGGCCGCGGAATGAACACGGAGCGACGCCATGGCGGCTAGAATTCGAGAGAACATCGACGGCGATCTCGAGGAAAATCACGAGATCAACGTCACGCCGTTCATCGACGTGATCCTGGTTCTGCTGATCATCTTCATGGTCGCGGCGCCGCTGGCGACCGTGGATGTCAATGTCGACCTGCCGGGCTCGACCGAAACGCCTGCGCCTCGACCGGAGACGCCGCTGTTCCTGACGCTGAAGAACGATCTCAGCCTGGCGATCGGCAACGACAGCGTGCCGCGCGCAGCCTTCGCCGCCGCGCTGGTCGGCAGGACAAAAGGCGACAGGCAGACGCGCATCTTCCTGCGCGCCGACAAGGCGGTCGGCTACGGCGAGCTGATGGAGGTGATGAACCTTTTGCGCGGCGCCGGCTATCTGAAGATCGCGCTGGTTGGCCTCGAGACAGCGCCCGGCGATGCCGCGGCGCCGCAAGTCGGAACCGGCCAATAATGTCGCCGGCGGCCGCCCTGCCGATGGCCGATCAGCGGCGTTTCGGCGCGCGCGAGATCGCCTGGTGGGCGGGCGCGGCTGCGCTGGTCCTGATGGCGCATGCCGCGGTCGGCTATGCGATGCAGAGCTGGCGCCCGGCCGAGCCCGATGGCGGGCCGCCGCAGGCGCAGGTGATCGAGCTGTCGCCAATGGCGCTCACGCCGGCCGAGCCGGCACCGATATCGGATGAGATAGCGCCCGATCAGCCGGGCCCGGCCGAGGAGCCCGAGATAACCGAAACGGAGCCTCCGCCCGAACCACCCGTCGAGCAGGCCGAGCCGGTCACCGAGCCATCGGAGGCCGCTCCGGCCGACACGGTCGAGCCGACCCCGCCGACAGTGGCCGAACGGGTCGACCAGCCGCCGCTCGAGGAGGTCGTGCCCGAAATTGCCGAAGCCGTCACGCCGGAAGTGGTCGTTCCGCTGCCGCAGCCGAAACCGGTCGACAAACCCGTCGAGGCCAAGCCAAAGAAACAGGCAAAGACTGAGGTAAAGGAGCCGGCTGAGGTCAAGGCGAAGAAGCCTGTCAAAGAAGCCAAAAAGCGTCCGAAAAAGGAAAAGGCCGCACCGCCGCGGACGACGGCCAGTGTCGCTGCGACATCCGCAGCCAGGGCGGCCGCCCCGAAATCGACCAAAGCAGCGGCTGCGAGATCCGGCGTCAGTCCGGACAGGTGGAATTCGCGGTTGCGTGCATGGATAAGACGGCACACAAACTATCCAAGGGCGGCGAAGGCCCGGCGCGCTGAAGGCAGTCCGAGCGTGACCTTCACGATCGACGGATCCGGCCGGGTCCTGTCCGCCCGGCTGGCTCGTTCCTCTGGCGATCCAGACCTCGATAGCGCGGCGCTCAGCGCATTACAGGGCGCGTCGGTGCCGGAGCCGCCGCCGGAACTCGGCTCCCGCATAACCCGCACCGCGCCATTCTCGTTCGCCCTGCGCAACTAAGTTCCTCGGCACAGTGATTTTGACAGGTCTGGGCCGGCAGCGAACGTCGACAATTCGGTCCAGTGGCAAACCGCCAACCTCTAGGATTAGCCGAATCATCCTCCACTTCGTCATCCCAGGGCGGAGCAAGGAGCGAAGCGACGCGGCGCAGACCCTGGGATCCATTCCGTGACATCAGCCGAAGAATGCAGCGGCTCAGAAGTGGCCGGCCTCTTGCCTATGTCATCTGACTGTCACATGCCCGGCCATATACATCGATAATTCCGGATTCCAGGATACATGGATAAGAACACCGCTCTTCTCGCATTGGCAGCGCTTGGCCAGGACACAAGGCTCGAAGTGTTTCGCCTGCTGGTGCGGGCGGGCGCAGATGGTGTTCCCGCCGGCGAGATCGCCGCGCGCCTCGGTGCGGTGCAGAACACCATGTCGGCGCATCTGAAGGTTCTCGACCATGCCGGCCTGGTCCGCGCCGAGCGCGACGGCCGGACGATCCGCTACGTTGCCGACATGACCGGCTTTCGCGATCTGCTTGCCTATCTCATGGAGGATTGCTGTAACGGCGCGCCGGAGCTCTGCCAGCCGGTCATTCAGGCCGTGACTTGCAACTGCTAGAAGGGAGGACCACCCCATGAATGACCCATACAACGTGCTTTTCCTGTGCACCGGCAATTCGGCACGGTCGATCCTCGCCGAAGCGATCCTCAACCGTGTCGGCGCCGGCAGGTTCAGGGCCTATTCGGCCGGATCGCACCCGAAGGGAGAGGTCCATCCCTACGCGCTCCAGCTGTTGAAAACCCTCAACCACGACACATCCTTCGCCCGCTCGAAAGACTGGCAGGAATTCGCGGCTCCTGGCGCCCCCGAGATGAATTTCGTTTTCACCGTCTGCGACAACGCGGCCAATGAAGCCTGCCCGGTCTGGCCGGGACAGCCGATGACCGCGCATTGGGGCGTGCCCGACCCGGCCGCCGTGAACGGCACCGACGCCGAAAAGCATCTGGCCTTTGCCGAAGCCTATCGCATGCTCAACAACCGGATCTCGATCTTCGTCAGCCTGCCGATGAACACCATCGACAAGCTCGCCCTGCAGAAACGGCTCGATGAAATCGGCCGCGATCTGCCGAAGGCCGGCTGATATCATGGCGGCAGACCTGTCCCGCCGCATCGTCGCGGAAGCGCTCGGCACGGCGATGCTCGTCGCGACGGTCGTCGGGTCCGGCATCATGGCGGATCGTCTGACGGATGATGTGGGTCTCTCCTTGCTCGGCAACACGCTTCCGACTGGAGCGATCCTGGTGGTGCTGATCACTATACTGGGACCGATTTCCGGGGCGCATTTCAATCCGGCGGTGACGCTGGTTTTTGCGCTGCGGCGCGAAATCGAAGCCAACGCTGCACTGGCCTATGTCGTCGCCCAGATTGTCGGCGGCGTCGCCGGAACGCTGCTGGCGCACGCCATGTTCGAACTGCCGATTCTGCAGATCTCGCAAACTGTGCGGACCGGAAACGGACAATGGATTGCGGAGTTGGTGGCTGCTTTCGGCCTGGTCTTCACTATTCTGGCCGGCCTTCGCTTCCGTTCGGATGCCATCCCCTGGCTGGTCGGGCTCTACATCACCGCGGCCTATTGGTTCACGGCCTCGACCTCGTTCGCCAATCCGGCAGTCGCCATTGCGCGGGCGGTGTCAAACACCTTCGCGGGCATCCGTCCAGTTGACCTGCCGGCGTTCATCGTCGCCGAGCTGCTGGGTGCGCTGCTTGCCATGGCCTTGGCAGGATGGCTGCTCGCTGAGCCCAAGCCAATCAGACAGATGAGAGCCGCGAAATGACCATCACCATCTATCACAACCCCGACTGCGGCACCTCGCGCAACACGCTCGCCATCATCCGGCAGTCCGGCGAAGAGCCTGAGGTGATCGAATATCTGAAAGACCCGCCGTCGCGCGAACGGCTGGTCGAGCTGATCAAGGCGATGGGAATGACGCCCCGCCAATTGCTGCGCGAGAAGGGTACGCCTTACGCCGAACTCAATCTCGGTGACCCCAAATGGACCGACGACGAGATCGTCGATTTCATGCTGGCGCATCCGATCCTGATCAACCGGCCGATCGTGGTGACGCCGCTCGGCACCATGCTTGCACGGCCGTCCGAAGCGGTTCTCGACATCCTGCCTAATCCGGATATCGGGCCGTTCACCAAGGAAGACGGCGAGGTCGTCATCGACGCGCAGGGCAAGCGCGTTGCCTGACCTGGTGCCCGAAGACTCGCTTCCGAACGTCGACGAAGACCAGTTCCGGCCGATCGACCTGCAGGCGCTGCTCGATGTGCCGCGGTCGATCCAAAAACCTCGCGTGCTGATGCTCTACGGCTCGCTGCGCGAGCGGTCCTACTCCCGGCTCGCGACGGAGGAGGCGGCTCGCATTTTGCGCCGCCTCGGCGCCGAGGTGCGCATCTACAATCCGTCCGGCCTGCCGCTGCCGGATTCGACCTCGGCCGAGCACGCCAAAGTCCAGGAACTGCGAGACCTGTCGATCTGGTCGGAAGCGCAGGTCTGGTGCTCGCCCGAGCGGCATGGCTCGATGACCGGAGTGATGAAGGCGCAGATCGACTGGCTGCCGCTCTCGGCCGGCGGCGTCAGGACGACGCAGGGCCGCACGCTGGCGGTGATGCAGGTGTCGGGCGGCTCGCAGAGTTTCAACGCCGTCAACCAGCTTCGTCTCCTCGGCCGCTGGATGCGGATGGTCACCATCCCCAACCAGTCGTCGGTAGCCAAGGCTTTCAACGAGTTCGACGCGGCTGGCCGCATGAAGCCGTCACCATACTATAACAGGATCGTCGACGTGATGGAGGAGCTGGTGAAGTTCACGCTGCTCCTGCGTGATCGGTCCGCCTATCTCACGGATCGTTATTCCGAGCGCGTCGAAAGCGCCGAAGCGGTTGCCAAGCGGATCAATCAGCGGTCGATTTGAGGGGGGTGCGTCTGCTTGTTTTATGCATGTCGTTATCGCAAAACCGCTGCACACTTTTGCGCGACATGCATTAATTCGAAAATTTTCGAAATAATATTGACGCGGCGCTGTCTCGGCGCTACGTTATTTCCATGAAACTCGAACAAGCAGCAAAACAGCTCGAAGCGCTCGGCAATCCGACGCGGCTCAATCTTTATCGCACGCTGGTGCGGGCAGGCGAAACAGGACGACCGGTCGGTTATCTGCAGGAAGCCCTCGGCATCGCTGCGTCGACCCTGTCGCATCATCTCCACCGGCTTATCCTGACCGGCCTGGTCACCCAGGAACGTCAGGCAACGACGCTGATCTGCCGTGCCAATTACCCTGTGATGAACGATCTCCTTGGCTTTCTTGCCGATGAATGTTGTGCCGATGCCGCATGCGGCCCTGCTGTCGGCGAGGCTGCTGCGTAACTCTTTTTTTGACTGGTATTTCTATAATCCTAGAAACATAGAAGGGGTGTCATGGTTTCTGAAAACGATCTCCCGATCGCTATCATCGGCGGCGGACCTGTTGGCCTGGCGGCGGCCGCCCAACTGGTCAGCCGTGGCCTTCCGGTTAGGGTTTACGAGGCTGGTTCTTCTGTCGGCTCGAGCCTTCGGGATTGGGGTCATGTCCGGGTTTTCACGCCATGGCGCTATTGTGTCGATGCGGTCGCCCGAAAACTTCTCGAGAGCCACGGCTGGCAAATGCCCGAGCCGGAGGCGTTCCCCACAGCGGATGAAATCGTCGACCAATATCTCGCGCCGCTGGCAAAGCTTGCCGAACTTGCGCCGTCGATGGAGACCAGTGCCCGCGTTGTCGCCATTTCCCGCTGGGGAGCCGACAAGGTTCTGAGCAAGGCGCGGGAGACGCGGCCGTTCATGCTGCTGGTCGAAACGGCGAACGGCACGCGCCGGGACAGCGCTCGTGCCGTCATCGATGCGTCCGGCACCTGGCAGACGCCGAACCCGCTCGGTGCCGGCGGCTTGCCGGCCGAAGGCGAGACGGAACTTGGCGATCGCATCGGTTACGGCATACCAAATGTTCTCGGCCGCGACCGCCACCTCTATGCGGGCCGCACGACACTGGTGGCCGGCGCCGGCCATTCCGCCGCCAACGCCTTGCTGGAATTGGCGGAGCTCGCGCAAACCGAGCCCGGCACCTCGGCACTATGGGTGACGCGCAGCACCGACCTTGTCCGCATCTACGGCGGCGGCGATGCCGACGCCCTGCCGGCGCGCGGCGAACTTGGCTCGGATGTCCGGCAGCTTGCCGAGAGCGGACGCGTGCGGCTGGTCACGGGCTTTGCCATTGTTGCCATTCGCGAGATCGACGGCCGGCTGATGGTCGAAGGCCAGACAGAAGACGGATTGCGCACGCTCGGACCCGTCGACCGAATCATCGCCGCGACGGGGCAGCGCCCCGATCTCGCCTTGACCCGGGAGCTGCGGCTGGACCTCGATCCATGGCTCGAAGGCGTCAAGGCGCTCGGGCCGCTCATTGATCCCAACGAGCACTCCTGCCGCGATGTCCCGCCGCATGGTCATCGCGAACTCAGCCACCCCGAGCCCGATTTCTACACGGTCGGCGTCAAAAGCTATGGCCGGGCGCCGACGTTCCTGCTGCTGACCGGCTATGAGCAGGTCCGCTCGGTCGCCGCGGCGCTTGCCGGCGACATGACTGCCGCCGATGCCGTGCAGCTGGTGTTGCCCAAAACCGGCGTCTGCACGGTGCCGGTGTCACTTTCAGGCGCGTTGTCCCAGGGCTGCTGCGGCGGACCGGCGCCGGCTGCTGTCGATGCCTGCTGTGCCGAAGACGCCAAGGCAAAGGCGAGCGGCAAGTCTGGGTGCGGCTGTGGCAGCACGCAAGCGATCGCAGCAGTGCGCAGCGACGATCTCGAGATCGCCGCTCCATGAGCGACCGGAAAATCCCGGCTGCCGCACTCTGGGCGTTGGGGCTGACGCAGATCATCGGCTACGGCACGCTCTATTACAGTTTTAGCATCCTGGTGCCGTCGATCGCGCTCGAGTTTGCCTGGCCGGAACAATGGGTTTTCGGCGCCCTGTCGGCGTCGCTGCTGGCGGGTGGCCTGTTTCCGCCGACAGCCGGGCGCTGGGCCGATCGTTTCGGCGCCGGCCGGGTGATGGCCTTTGGCTCGCTTGCGGCCGCAGCAGCGCTTGTCGCTTGCGCGATAGCACCCGGCCGGGTGAGCTTCGTGCTGGCGCTGATGGCGATGGAGCTGGCGTCCGCCTTCGTGCTCTATAGCGCCGCTTTTGTCGCGATCGTCCAGATCGGCGGCGCCAGGGCGCAGCGCAGCATCACCCATCTGACGCTGATCGCCGGCTTCGCCTCCACCCTGTTCTGGCCGCTGACGGCAGCACTGCACGAATACCTGAGCTGGCGCGAGGTTTATCTGGCCTTTGCGTTCATCAATGTCGCCATCTGCCTGCCCATCCATGCCTGGCTGGCGCGGCTGTCGCGTCGGGCGGACAAAAACGCTTCGGCGACACCTGCTGCCGCCGGCCCGGCGGGCGGACCGGTTGCCTTCACCGCGCGCGACCGCAGCAGAGTGTTTCTGCTCATGCTTGGCGGCTTCGCGATCGAGGGTTTCGTGCTGTCGTCGATCCTCGTTCACATGGTGCCGCTGACGGCGGCGCTCGGGCTTGGCTCCGCCGGGCTTGTCGTCACCACGCTTTTCGGCCCGTCCCAGGTGGCAAGCCGGCTGATCAACATGCTGTTCGGCGGCCGGCTTGCGCAGACCTGGCTCGCGGTGATCGGCGCGACATTGTTGCCGCTCGGCCTTGTCGTCCTGCTGGCGACGACACCGTCGGTGGCCGGCGCCATCGCCTTCGTCATCCTGTTTGGATTGGGCTCGGGCCTCGCCAGCATCGTCGGCGGCACGCTGCCGCTGGAACTGTTCGGACGGGAGCGCTACGGCGCCCGGCTCGGCTGGGTGACGGCCGCGCGTCAGTTCTCTTCAGCCCTTGCGCCATTTGCCCTTGCGATGGCGATGGCAGGCTTGGGCGTCCAGCCATCGCTCTGGTTCACCGCTGCAGCAGGCATGCTCGGCATACTGGCTTTTTTCGCCATCATCCTGATCAGACGGCAGCCCCTCGCGCCTGTGATGCTTACGTCAACGAACTGACGCCGCGCGCCGCGTCGAGCTGTGCGCAACACCGAGCCGCCGGCCATCGGCGCTCGACGGGCTGTGATGCGGTTGATAAGCCCTCTCCTCAAGGAGAGTCGAGACATGACCGTTGCGATCGAGATGGGCCACACGACCGCAGGCACTCCGGCGGCACTGGATCTTGAGGAGCTGCTGGCGACGCGCCTGCTGGTGCAGGGCAATTCGGGCTCCGGCAAATCCCATCTGCTGCGCCGGCTGCTGGAGCAGAGTGCGCCCTGGGTGCAGCAGACCATCATCGACCCGGAAGGCGACTTCGTCTCGCTGGGCGACCGTTTCGGCCATTTGGTGATCGACGCCGAGGAGCATACCGAGCGCGGCCTGCAGAGCGCCGGCGAGCGGGCTCGCATCCACCGCGTCTCGACGGTTCTCAATCTCGAGGGGCTCGACGCTGAGAACCAGATGCGGCGCGCCGCCGCCTTCCTCGGCGGGCTTTTCGAGGTCGCCCGCGACCACTGGTATCCGATGCTGGTGGTGGTGGACGAGGCGCAGCTGTTCGCGCCGGCAGTGGCCGGCGAGGTTTCCGACGAGGCGCGCAAACTCTCGCTCGGCGCTATGACCAATTTGATGTGCCGTGGCCGCAAACGCGGGCTTGCCGGTATCATCGCAACCCAGCGGCTGGCCAAGCTCGCCAAGAACGTCGCCGCCGAGGCTTCCAATTTCCTCATGGGGCGGACCTTTCTCGACATCGACATGGCGCGCGCCGCCGACCTTTTGGGCATGGAGCGGCGACAGGCGGAGGCTTTTCGCGACCTGGAGCGCGGCCAGTTCATGGCGCTCGGCCCGGCGCTGTCGCGCCGTCCGCTCGGCTTGCGCATCGGCCCGACCGATACAAGTCCGCGCAACGGCACCCCGCGGCTGATACCGCTTCCGGAAGCGGCATTGGAGGACGCCCGCGCCATCATCCTGGCAGCACCGCCGCCGGAAACGGTCCGGCCGCAGCGCCGGTCGTCGCCGGACCTTCTCGATCAGCTGATGGCGGCGAAGTCGGCGGCGCTGGAAATCCGCCCCGAACCGTCGGAGCCGCCGATCAGCGCCGAGGATCTGGCGGAGCGGCGTGAGCGCGTCGACCGTGTCCTGCACGCCGTTCTGGCGCAGCCCGACGCGGGCTTCCGGGTCATCGGCGTGCTTTATCAGGAGTTCGTGGTCCGCTGCCGGATAGAAGGCCTCGCCTCGGTGGTGCCGGACCTGCCCGCCTTTCGCCGCATGCTGACGCGCGCCCGCGCCGGCCTCGGCTCCGACATGGCAGGGGATGACGCCTGGCAAGACGTCTCGGCGCGCGCCTCGCTGCTGCCCGAGGATATGCAGGGCGTGTTCATGATGATCGCCCGCGCGGCGAAGGAGGGCTGGCCCTGCCCGAGCGACGCGGCGATCGCCCGCGCCTACGGCTCGCACTCGCTGCGCCGCGCCCGGCGCCTGCTGACTTATATCGAGGAGCAAGGCCTGATCGTCTGCCAGCTCGACGGGGTTGGAAGGCGGACAGTAACGCTGGTCGAACTGGCCTGGGCGACGGCGCCGGGGGATCCCGGTGCTGCGGGGGTGGAGCAGGGGCGTTTGGCTGTGTGAGGCGGCGGCCGAGCGCGCAAGGGAAATGCCACGCATCAAGGCGATGTATGGCCAAGCGGCAGGTACAGCGGCGAGTCTTTTTTGCGCAGCTAGGGCCTTGGCCCGCCACAGCTCTTCTGCCCGGTCTTCATCATACGCCGACGATTGGCGCGACGCAGATCCGCCTATTGTAAATTGTTCGACGCTACAGCACTCCCTCCTGCCGACGGCGCTTCACATATCTTCTAAATTACCCGCGAGTCGGTTTGCTAATGAAGAGATCAGCCCCGATCAACTGACGAAGGACAAGAAATACGGCAGGACTGTAGCGCAAATAGCCGCCGAAACTACGCTACCGCCGCCGATTACCCCTTCGGTTCATTCTGTTGACATCTCCTGCTTCTGGAGAGATGGTAAGATACTACGCGGCGGCCCTTTTTCCGAAGATTTTATTCTGCAGCTTCCTCAAAGGATTTCGGCAATGCGTTTGTCTCGATCGCGCCGACTTATGGCCATCGCTTTGACGGCAATCGCAGCCGTCACCCTTCCCTCTTATGGACATACCGAGGACAAGCTGCTGACGGAAGCGGTGCAGTTCAACGGTACGATCCTGTATCTCTCCACCGAAGTGCCTGGCCTGATCTTCGGCGCCGTGCGCAACGGCGAGACGGCCCTGGCCGGTTTCGGCAAGATTGCCGACGGGAGTGAAAAAGTGCCCGACGGCGACACAATGTTCCGCATCGCATCCGTGAGCAAGGTGTTCTGCGGCAGTGTGCTTTCCTCGCTGGCGATCGACGGCAAGGTACAGCTCACCGACCGGCTGCAGGATCGCCTTGGCTGGGACGTCACGCTCCCTGAGAAGGATGGCCGCGCCCTTCGCCTGATCGATCTCGTCGCGCAAGCTTCCGGCCTTCCGCGGGAGGTGCCAGTGGCCGAGGCGCCCCCCTCCGACCCCTTCTCTACGAACACCAAAGAGGCGCAGATTGCCGCCCTCAAGGACAATCCGTTGCTGTTCGCGCCGGGCACCGCCGTTCTCTATTCGAACTTCGGATACGACCTCCTTGGAGCGGCGCTCGCGAATGTCTCTGGAAAGCCGTATGCCGAGCTCCTTCGGGAGCGTGTCCTCGATCCTCTCGGCATGAAAGACACGGTTTTCAACGCAAGACCGGAGGACGAGCCGCGCCTGATGCAGGGCCATAACTTCGACGGCAGCGCCATGCCCATCGTGCCGACGAGCACAGCCATGGAGTGCGCCGGTGGATTGTACTCGACCGCGGACGACCTGCTGCGCTGGATGAACTGGCATGTCGAGAACAAGCCTTCTGCGGCCGATGCCGAGCTGCGGCTTTTGAACCACGCGGCTTTTTTGTACCGGGACGGGCTCGCGTCGGTGGTGGGGCTGGATGACGGCGGCCCGATGGACGCCATGGGTCTCGGATGGGTCATCATGCTCCCCACCGAGCATAGCCCGCTCATCCTCCAGAAGAGCGGCGGCCTGCAAGGGATGTTTCTCTATGTTGCGATTGCACCGACACGCGGCGTCGGCGCTTTCTTCGTCATGAACGAATTCAATGCCGCCGGCTTCATGGCGGGGGTCAAGACGACGAACGATCTCGTCGCAGAGATCGCTCCACGCTGATTTTCGCGCTGATCAGGGGGAACGTGCGCGATGATTAACGCTGGGGAGGGGCCTGACGGACCGCGTGTTTGGTGGCAAGGCAAGCTCGACATCGGCTATTTCCGGCCGACGGCTTAGCTATCCCCTCCTGAGGACGACCACCGCATGATAGGTCGCCGCGTGCAAAGTCAGGCCCAAGCGGCGCTTTTGATCTCAAATGTGGAGCTCTCTGGCTCGACTGTTCTGAGCTTGAAAGGGTCGATTGACCAAGCTCAGATTGAGCCGTAGCTTCAGATAAGCGTGCGGCCTCGTTGTTTCAGCAGAGGCTCGCCTCGAGGGTACCGATGGCTGGCAGTGACGATGCGCGTCTGCCCAAGCAGGTAGGTGAGCCGGCGCCGCATCATTCTGCGCCGGCAACAGTGCGGCGACGCGAGCTTCTCATTGCCGTCTCGACGCTCGCCGCATTCTTCGGATTGCCCGCCGCGGCCCGTAGCCAGGTCGCCTTGAGCAGCGCGATCGACCTCGGCGCGTTTCGCGAATTGACAGGCATACTGACGGGCATGTCGCCGAGCGACGCCACGCTTCCGGAATTGTTCCTGCAGGCATTCTCCGCTGACGCCGCCGATCTCGGAAAACTGCATGCGATCGTGACAGAACAGCCCGAGACAGAATGGGACAGCGCGGTTGCGTCGGCGGGGCTGAAACCGCTGTCGGAATCGCTCATCCAAGCCTGGTATACGGGTAGCATCATGCACGGCTCGGAAGAACGCGTCCTTACCTATCTCGATGCGTTCGTCTGGCATGCCTGCGGTTACACCAAGCCGCCGACGCGATGCGACACGAATTTTGGCGCGTGGGCGAACGCACCGCCGCCCGGACGGTTTTCCGAATGACCGCGCCGGCGTCCGCCGATGTCGTGTTTGTCGGTTCAGGCGTAGCCGCGGCGCTTGCCGGCGCGGCTATCGCGAAAGCAGGCTTCAGCGTGCTGTTCCTCGAGGCGGGACCGCGCGTCGATCGCGGCACCGCTGTGACACGATTCCAGTACTCGTCCGCGAAGGGCCAGAATTCGCCTTACCCCGACCAGCCCTATGCGCCGCAGCCGGAAGAATCCGACTTCTCCGCCTACTATGTCGAGGCTGGGCCGGACACCTTTAGGGGACAGCAGGCGAGGATCGTCGGCGGCACCACGTGGCACTGGGGCGGGCTCGCCGCGCGGTTCCGGCCAAACGATTTCAAGATGCACTCGAAGTTCGGCGTCGGCGTCGATTGGCCTATCGCCTATGGCGACATGGAGCCGTGGTATCAGGCCGCCGAGGAAGAGATCGGCGTCGCGGGCGACGACACCGCCGATTTCGGCGCGCCGCGCTCAAAGTCGTTTCCGATGCCACCGATCCCCATGACCTATGCCGACAAGCAGGTCGGCATCGCTGCCAAGGCGCTCGGCTACTCGGTGTTGCCATTTCCACAGGCGCGCAATTCGGTGTGGCGGGATGGCCGCCCGCAATGCTGCGGCAATGCGAGCTGCGTGCCGATCTGCCCCATCCAGGCGAAGTACGACGCGACGCATCATCTCGCCATCGCGGAGCGCGCCAGCGCGCATGTCGAGCCGCAGGCCGTGGTGCACGAGCTAGTCGTCGGTCCGGACAAACGCATTGCCGAAGTGCGTTACCGTCGCCCGGATCGCAGCGAGGGCAGCGCGACCGGAAAAATTGTGGTCATCGCGGCGCATACTATTGAGACGCCAAAGCTGCTACTGCTTTCGACGGGAGACAATGCGCCGACGGGCGTGGCGAACAGTTCCGACCAGGTCGGCCGCAATCTGCTGTCGCAGATCGATGTCGGCATTCAGGGACTGACCAGGGATCCCGTGTTCACCTATCGCGGACCGGTCTCGACCGGTGGCATTGCCGAGCTTCGGGACGGCGATTTCCGCAACGAGCGTGCGGCCATCGGCATCTCGCCTTCCAATGAGGGCTGGGCGCGGGCGGTCGGTCCGTTCCAGGCTGCGACGACCTTCATCAAACAGGGCCTGCGCGGCGATGCGCTGAAGGCGGCAGTCCGTTCGCACGTCGCGCGGGAGCTGATCATTGGCAGCTCTGCCGAAATGCTTCCCAATCCGGACAATCGCGTGACGCTGAGCGATCAGATGGACGGGATCGGCATTCCGCGGCCGAACATCGCCTTCAAGTCTGACGATTACACGGCGCGCGGGCTGGCGGTCGCGCGCGATGTGCAGAACAAGCTCATGGCTGCACTCGGTGCCACGCAGATCAAGCAGCTCGGCCCGATCGCTGACAGCGCGATCATGGGCGGCACGACACGCATGGGAGATGACCCGCTCACCTCGGTCGTCGACAGGGACCTGAAGAGCCACGACCATCCAAACCTCTACATCGTTGGCTCGTCCGTCTTCCCGTCCATCACGGCGAATGCGCCCACGCTCACCATTGCGGCGCTCAGTGCGCGCCTCGGCGCGCATCTCATCTCCCTGCTGAAGGCGTAAATGTCATGCGCGGGCGGGGCACTGTTTTCCTCTTTTTTGTCTCCGCAATGATGCTCGACGCACGGCACGGCTTGGCGCAGGCGCCGGCGAACTGGCAGACAAGTTTCGGCGTCTCAGCCTCGGAGACGAAGGAGCGGATCGTTGCGCTGCACGACCACATATTGCTGATCGGCGTCTGCATCGTCGCGCTCGTCGCCATGCTGATCGGTTTCGCGCTCTTGCGCTTCCGGGCGAGCCGGCACCCCACGGCGTCAAAAGTCACGCGCATGCCCTGGCTGGAATTCGGCTGGACGATCGCGCCGGTGCTGGTGCTGGGCGCGATCGCCGCCCCGTCGCTCCAGCTGCTCGCCTATGAGAGCGATATTCCCGACGCACAGTTGACGATAAAGGCCAGCGGCCATCAGTGGTTCTGGCGTTATTCCTATCCCGACAATGGCGGCTTCGCATACGATTCCATCATGTTGCCGCCGGCCTCCGTTCCGGCCGGTGAACCGCGTCTGCTAGCGGTCGACAATCGCATGGTTGTCCCGGTCGGCGCTGTCGTGCGCATACAGGTGACATCGTCGGACGTCGTGCACTCCTTCTTCATGCCGGCACTGGGCCTACAGATTTACGCCATGCCCGGGCGCCTCAACGAAACCTGGACACGCGTCGAGAAGCCGGGCGTCTATTACGGGCAGTGCAACCAGATCTGCGGTCTGAATCACTCCTTCATGCCGATCGCGATCGAGGCCATGGCGCAGCCTGATTTCGACGCCTGGGTGCGGGACGCTGCAACGCGATATCCGGTCGTCAGCGCCGCCGCTATATCAGCGCAGGTGGCGAAATGAGCGCCACCGAACATAGGCCCGAGTGCCGGTCGATTGCGGCCTGGCTGTTCACCACCGACCATAAGGCGATCGGCACGCTTTATCTCGGATTCGCGATCATGGCGGGGACCCTGGGCGGCGCGATCTCGGGCTACATGCGGCTCGAACTGGCGCAGCCGGGCATGGACTATGTCGTCAACGGCCAGTCCTGGAACGCGCTGATCACCGCGCATGGCCTAATCATGATCTTCTACATGGTGATGCCGGCGTTGATCGGCGGCTTCGGCAACTGGTTCGTCCCGCTGATGATCGGTGCGCGCGACATGGCCTTTCCGGGACTGAACAGTCTCGGCTTCTGGTTGCTGCCGCTGTCCTTGATCATGCTGATCGGGTCGCTGCTGGTCGGCGACGGAACGGGTACCGGCTGGAGCCTCTATCCGCCGCTGTCGGGCATAGACGGCCAGCCCGGACCGTCGGTCGACATGACGATCCTCGCGCTGCACTTGGCCGGCATTTCTTCCGTGATCAGCGCGATCAATTTCGTCACTACCATCCTTAACATGCGCGAGGATCGCTTGCCGCTGTTCGGCATGCCGCTGTTCGTGTGGTCGATCCTGATTTCGTCGCTCATGCTGCTTCTCGCCATGCCGGTGCTGGCGGCCGCGCTGGCGATGCTGCTTGCCGACCGCAATTTCGGCGGCGCCTTTTTCGATCCAGCCGGCGGCGGAGACCCGATGCTGTTCATGAACCTCTTCTGGTTCTTCGGCCATCCGGAGGTCTACATCATGATCCTGCCGGCCTTCGGCATCATCAGCCAGATCGTCTCGCGGTTCTCAGGTCGCCAGATTTTCGGTTATCCCGGCATGGTGCTGGCGATGGCATCAATTGCGGCGCTGGGTTTCATCGTCTGGGCGCACCATATGTTCACCGTCGGTGTAGGCTTCGCGCCGCGTGCCTTCTTCACGCTGGCCTCGATGGTAATAGCGGTGCCAACCGGCATCAAGGTGTTCGCCTGGATTGCCACGATGTGGGGTGGGTCGATCCGCCTCACCGTGCCGATGCTGTGGGCGCTGGGCTTCATCATCATGTTCACGGTCGGCGGCACGACGGGGATCGTGCTTGCCAATGCCGGCGCGGATCAAGTGCTGCACAACACCTACTACGTCGTCGCGCATTTCCACTATGTGCTGAGCCTCGGCGCGACCTATGCGATCTTCGCGGGCTTCTATTACTGGTTCCCGCGCATGACCGGACGCATGTTCCCGGAGTGGGTTGGACGGTTGCATTTCTGGTGCTTCTTCATCGGTACCAACTTTCTGTTTTTCCCGATGCATTTCCTCGGACTGGCAGGAATGCCACGGCGCATCGCGGATTATCCGGACGGTTTCTTGGGCTGGAATATGATTGCGTCGCTCGGCGCTGTGCTCGCGCTCGCCTCCACGCTGCTGTTCCTGGTGATGCTTGCGGTCTCGCTGCGGCGTGGCGCGCCGGCCCCCCGCGATGTGTGGGGCCCGGCTTTCACGCATGAATGGGATGACGATCCCGAGATGGCGCGTCCGCGTGGCACGGCGGGCGCGGAGGCAGGCGCGTGAGCAAGACTGTCACCGAGGTCGGCGGCACGGATGGCCGATGGCCTGTCGCGATTGCTGTCTCGCTGTTCCTGCTAGCGTGCGCCGGTCTCGCGCTCTTCCACCCGTCGCTGTTCGGCACGCTGGCCGGCAGCATCGCGGTACTCGGTCCGCTCGTGATCGCGGTGGGGCTTCTGCCATTGTTCATCGCTCTGACAGCGTGGTCGCGGGCGACGAGTGGTGAGCGTGCGAATGGTCCGCAAAACACCTTTGGCCCGAGGATCGCGATCATCGCCTTAATCGCGTCCGAGGTAGCGTTCTTCGCCGCCTTGTTCGCCGTCTACCTACGATACGCGATCTATCCGGAGATCGCGGGGTTCAACTCATGGCCACCTACGCCGATGCGCCCCGACGACCCTTGGGGCGGCCCGCTTCTCAACACAGTGATCCTCCTCGCGTCGGGGGTCTGCGTCGCAGCGGCGCATGACTGGCTTCTGAAAGAGCGATGGCAGCTTTCGGCTATCGGGCTTACCGTGGCGATCGCGCTCGGCGGCGTGTTCGTCGGCCTTCAGCTTCGGGAATTCAGCCTCGCCTCGGTGGGATTCCGCGACGGTGTCTATCCCTCGATCTTCTTCCTTACGACTGGCTTCCACGGCCTGCACGTCGTTATCGGCATCTTGTTGCTGTCGATCGCCGCATATCGGGTGATCCGCGCGCGCTCAGCCGGCGGCGGCGGCTTCATCACGACGGCGGCATCCTGGTACTGGCATTTTGTCGATGCGGTGTGGCTTCTGCTGTTCGCCGTCTTCTACGCTTGGGCCAGCTAGGAGCGTACCGACGCGACGTCGACTAGCATCGGCATTGCTGAAACATATCTGGGAGCCGGCTGAGGGCGGCCTTCGCGGTTCAAAGTTGCATAGAAGCAAACTTAAAAGCACCCAGAAGAGCTGCCTCTGGCGGAAGTGACCTTACTCCATGATCGATCAGTTTCCTGCAGGATCAAGTAGTGTAGTAGCTCCCGTCCTCGATCATCAATGACCAAGCACATCTCAAGCTGTAGTTGCAAAAGAATTGCGGCCGTGGTTTTGCCTAAAGGCAAGTTGCGTTTCAGGATGAGGGCCGCAATGGCAGAGGGTCATTCAATTGATCACGAACTTGCCGTAAAGGCGGTGGCGTCTTCCGTGCACGATGCCATAGCGACTCGCCATGGCTTGCGCGGAGGGAACACGAGCCAGGTGACCGGCGACGGCAAAGTGGGGAGCGAATGGACGCTGTCCTATGAAGGTGCGCCGGACTTCAGCTGGCGCGTTGACCGTAGCGACGCGTCGGGCGTGCTGTGGACCTGCACGCAGGGTCCAGGCGACTCGGTCGGCACCATGGTGGAATACGTATTTGAGGACATGCCGGACGGGCGAACGCGCGATCTCGCTCAAGCATGGCGGCTGGCCGCACCGCGGGGGGCATTTCCAGAAGTGCAACACGCTGTGGGGCGCGATGCTGTTCCAGCTCAAACGTTTCGTCGAGAGCGGCAAACCCGCGCCTGTCCATGTGGGCGATCTCGGTGAAGGTCAACCCGTCGGGCGGCATCGTGACCATTCCGAACCTGTCGGAAAACTTGCTCGACCCGGCCGGCGTGCCGAACGGCATTTCGTCCAAGGTGATTATCGATGCAACGACACCTGTCGCCCCCGACCGGCGCGTCGACTCTGGCGAGGAACTTGACACGCCAGAGGGCACGGACGCGTGGCGCGAGAAGCTGGCCGATCGCCCGCGCCTATGGCTCGCACTCGCTGCGCCGCGCCCGGCGCCTACTGACCTATATCGAGGAGCAGGGGCTGATCGTCTGCCAGCTCGACGGGGTTGGAAGGCGGACGGTGACGCTGGTGGAATTGGCCTGGGCGACTGCACCGGGGGATCCTAATGCGGAGGAGGTGGAGCAGGGGAGCTTGGCTGTGTGAAGGCTGATGCGATTTGGGCGAAAACTGACGTCGCTCAACATCAGCAAAGCGCCAAGAGCCGCCGGGGTGGGTGGCCGATCAGAGTCTTCGCAATCTCTGTCGCCACGACATGCTCGAAAAATGCGCGCCCTTGGCGAACAGATCCCCGTCCTCCTCCGCGACCTGTCTTTACGCAGGGGGCTCAATCGGCATTGTGGGTTTACATCGGCAGACAAGCCCCTAGTTTTAGAGTTTCGCGCCGCGCACCTTAGTGCGTAGATGATCGAAAACGGACCGAGAACTCTGGCCGGTCCCTCAAAAACTCCCAAAGGATGACTGCCATGACACAGGCCAAGAATGGCGACACCGTGCGCATCAATTATACTGGACGTCTAGCCGACGGCACTCAATTCGATTCTTCCGGCAGCGAACCGCTGCAATTCAAGCTCGGTGAAGGGCAAGTGATCCCCGGCCTTGAGACCCATGTCGAGGGCATGGAGGTAGGCGCGAAAAGCACCGTCACCGTTCCCGCCGACGCTGCCTATGGCCTCCACCGCCCCGAAGCGGTCATGACCGTCGACCGCGCCAGGGTGCCGGACAACCTCAACCTCGATATCGGTACTCGATTGCAGGCCAGAACCCCCGAAGGGCGCCCCATGCAGGTGACGGTCGTCGGCGTCGACGACGCCAGCGTCAAGCTCGACGTCAATCATCCGTTGGCCGGAAAGGATCTGGTGTTCGACGTTGAACTGGTCGAGATCGTTCAGGCGGCGTAGACTATGCTTCGGTCAAAAGAGGCCCCGGCTCCAGCGCTTCCCCTACCGATCCTCAATAATCCGCAAATACGCCGCCGTCACGAACAGCACGATCAGCCCGAACAGTATCCGCCGCGCGCCTTCCGGCATTTGTAGGATGGTCAGCAGGGTCGTCAGCACGGTGAGGATCAGCGCCCCGATGATCGTGCCGGTGTAGCCGCCGCGGCCGCCGAAGATCGAGGTTCCGCCGATCACCGCGGCCGCTACCGAAGGCAGCACCAGCGGCTCGGCGAGCGACAGCGACGGCGCCTTGATCAGGCCTATATAGAGCAGCCCGGTGATGCCGGCGAGCACGCTGGAGATGACGTAGAGCGCTGTGATGACCTGCCAGTAGCGGACGCCGGACAGGCGTGCCGCCCCTTCATTGTCGCCGACTGCGTAAAGCAGGCGGCCAAAGCCGGTGCGGTTCAAGGTGAAGACGATGAGGACGGCGATGGGCACGAACAGCAGCAGCGCGTTGGGCACGCCATAGGTGAGGCCAGTGCCCAACCAGGCCAGGAAGGGCGGAATCTTGGCGCCCGAAGCGATGACGGTGCGCTGATAGACCTGCAGGCAGCCGGTGCCGATCAGGCTGGTGCCGAGCGTCATGATCAGCGGGTGCACGCGAAACACGCCGACGCCGATGCCGTTGACCAGGCCGATCAGCACCGCCGGCACCAAGGCGATGAGGATCGCCACCGCCGGGTCATGATTGACGACCTGCGTCGCCATGATGAAGGCGCTCATCGTCGCCACGGTCCCGACCGACAGATCGATGCCGCCGGTCAGCATGGTCATGGTCTGGCAGCCGGCGAGAATTGCCAGCGGAATGGCGAATTTGACGGTGTTGGCGAGCCAGCGCTCGTTGACGATGCCGGGGCGCAGGATCTGCAGCACCAGCACCAGGAGGACCAGCAGGATGATCAGCGGGATCAAGGGCCGGTCGGCCATGAAGCGCTTGAGGCGGCGGCCGAAGGGGACGGGTTGGATCGCGGTTGTGCTCATGAGGTTGCTCGCGATTGGGGTGGCGCGATGCCGGGACAGGATGGCGTTCTACGGCGCCCCCCTCTGTCCTGCCGGACATCTCCCCCACTTGGGGGGAGATCGGACGGCGCGACGGCTTTCGCCAATTGTCGGCGTTCCAAGAATAAGCGAGGCGCCGAAGCTGCCAATCTCCCCACCCGTGGGGGAGATGTCCGGCAGGACAGAGGGGGGCGCCGTCGAGCACCGACCCCATAAACCAGCCTCACGCCATTGCTCATGATTGGCGGCTCCGCATGGTGATGAAGGCGCCGAACATGACGACGGCGACCATGATCGCGCCCTCGATGATTGCGGTGACGTTGGGATCGATGGCCAGCAGCGTCAGGTCGGTGCGCACCAGCCGCAACACGAAGACGGCGACGATCGGGCCGAGCAGTCCGCCCTTGCCGCCGCCAAGTGCGACGCCGCCGAGCACGACCGCCGCTACGCTGGCCAGAAGATAGGGGCCGGGAATGGGGGCGCCGATGCCGGTGCTCATGGTCAGCGCCAGCCCGCCCATGGCAGCGAAAAGCCCCGACAGTGCATAGGCAATGATCCTGGTGCGCGCGACCGGCACGCCGCTGCGAAATGCGGCGAGCTCGCTGCTGCCGATGGCGTAGATCGACAAGCCGAGTTTTGAGCGCTTCAGGGGTATCCAGATGATGCACAGGCAGACGACCAGAAGCACCAGCGCCTTCGGAATCCAGGCAGAGATTTCTGGCAAGCCCGGGATCGAGACGGTGCCGACGATGGTCGCCCGCAGCCATTCGGCGACCGCGCCGCCGGGCGCGCCGAGCACCAGCAGCGCCGCGCCCTGCAGGACGAAGAGGGTGGCCAGCGTGACGACGATATCGGGCACGCGGGTGACGACGATCAGCATGCCGTTGACGGCGCCCAGCACCAACCCCATGGCCAGCACGAACGGCACGACGAAAAGCGCGTATTCCTCGCTGGCGCCGTCCATCATCGTGGCGGCGGTGACGCTGGTCAGCGCCATCATCGCGCCGACGGAAAGGTCGATGCCGCCGGCGATGACGACAATCGTCTGGGCGGCCACGGCAAAGGCGTAGGGCAGCACCGCGCGCACCAGCGAGCCGAAATCGCCGCTGCCGTAGCCCGGCTGGATGAGCCTGGTGATCACCAACAGGACCACGAACAGGACGAGCAGGCCGGCGACCCAGCCCTGACGGCGGACGAGGCGGGTCAAGGTTTCGCCACCGGGCTCGAGTGGATATCGGCAAGAATGCCGACGTCCACCTTGGCGCCGCGCGGCAAGCCGTAGGCGGCGCGCATCAGTGCCGGTTCGTCGGCGAGTTCGACGGGGAAGACATCGACGACGCGCCCGCCAAAGATGACGATGACGCGATCGCAGACACGCTGCACCTCCTCGAGTTCGGATGTATAGAACAGCACCGACTTGCCCTGGTCGGCGAGTTCGCGCAGCAGCTTGTAAATCTCCTGCTTGGTGCCGACATCGATGCCGCGCGTCGGGTCGAAGCAGAGAATGGTCTGTGCTTCAGCGGCGATCCAGCGGGCGATCGTCACCTTCTGCTGGTTGCCGCCGGACAGGCGCTGCACCTCGCGCTGGGCGCGGGTGTCGATCTGCAGACGCTCGATCGCGCTGACGACCCTTGAGCGTTCCTGCGCCATGTTGATCGGTCCCCAGTTGCGCAAGGCGGCGCTGAACGGGAGCGCGATGTTTTCGCGCACCGAGCGCTGCATGGTCAGCGCTTCGGTGCGGTCGCCGGGCACATAGGCGATGCCGGCGCGGATCGCATCGGCCGGATGCGCGAATTTCACCGGCTGCCCGTCCACTTCGATGGTGCCGCCGGACGGCCGGATCGAGCCGGCAAGCGCGGCGAACAGCTCGTCCTGGCCTTGCCCCTCGAGCGCGACGACGCCCGCGACTTCGCCGTTCACCAGATCGAACGAGACGTCGTTGAGCTTGGTGCCGACACGAAGGTTCGCCACACCGAGGCGTGGACGGCTATCCCCAGGCGAAGCGGCCTGGCCCGCCTGGCGCGCCGTCACGCGCGTCTTTTCGATCCTGGCGCCGAGCATCATCTCGACGATGCGCTCCTCGACGCCCGGCTCGATGTCGACGACGCCGACAGTCTCGCCGTCGCGAAGCACGGTGGCGCGGTCGCAAAGCGCCGATATCTCGACGAAACGGTGGGAAATGAAGATCACCGAACGGCCGCTGTCGCCTTGGCGGCGAACGACCTCAAGCACCTTTTCGGCAAGGTTCGCCGGCAGTGCCGCGGTCATCTCGTCGAGCAGCAAAACGTCGGGCTCGACCGCCAGCGCGCGCGCCAGATCGAGCACGCGCAGCACGGCCAGCGGGATGTCGCGCGCGATGTCGCGGATGTCGAGGTCGGGAATGCCGAGTTCGCGCACCCAAGCGCGGAACGGCTCGACCGGCGTGTCGGTCAGGCGAAGGTTGGAGGCGACGTCGAGATCGGGGATGAGCGACGGTTCCTGGTAGACGGGAAGCAGGCCGGCGCGGCGCGCATCGGCGGGCGAGCGCACGTCGCGCGTCTCGCCGCGGATCAGGATACGTCCGGCATCGGCGCGGATGGCGCCGGTCAGGATTTTGACCAGCGTCGATTTGCCGGCGCCGTTGGCGCCCATCAGCGCGTGAACCTCACCCGGCAGAACTGACAGCGACGCGTTGCGCAGCGCCACCACTGCGCCGTAAGTCTTGACGACGCCGGTGGCGTCCAGGAGAGGGTTGGTGGTCAAAATCGCGTTGCTCTCGTTGCAAGTTGTCTAAAATGGCGATCCTGCCTTCTCCCCTTGTGGGAGAAGGTGGCCTCGCGAAGCGAGGTCGGATGAGAGGTGTTCCAGGGAACACCAACTTCTCATTCCTTCCAGCACCCCTCATCCGTCTCGGCGCTGCGCGCCGATCCACCTTCTCCCACAAGGGGAGAAGGCAGAAGCGCGGCAGCGATTACTCGCCAGGGCCCTTGCAGGCGATGATCTGCTCCTTGGTGTAGGTGGTCCATTCCGGAATGGAGATCGAGACCGGCCATTCCGGGCTCAGCGACGGATCGGCGACGCCCTTCAGTTTGGCCTTGCCCTCTTCGGTGGCGTTCTCCCACAGCTGCGGCTCGACGAGAACGGTCTGCTCCGCCGGCTTCTTGCCGTTCAGGATCTGCAGGGCCAGGGTCACGCCAGCGCCGCCGATCGAACCAGGATTGGTCACCGCCGCGCCGACAAGGCCTTCGACCGAGTTCAGCTGGCCGACGAAGCCGGCATTGTCGGCGCCGACCACCGGCACCAGCGGCGTCTGCGACTCGACCAGCGCATCGACGATCACATTGTCGATGCCCGAGGTCCAGATGCCGTTGAACGGCGATCCGGTGGCGATGAAGTCGAGGATCTGCTGCTTGCCTTGGTCCTGCTGCCAGCCGGTGAAGACCTCATGCACGACCTTGACGTCGGGGAATTCGGCAAGCGCCTTCTTAAAACCCTTGTCGCGGTCGCTGTCGGCCGAGGCGCCGGCGGCGCCACGCATATAGACGACGTCGCCCTTGCCGCCGATCTGCTTGAACAGCCATTTGGCGCCGAGATAGGCATACTGTTCCTGGTTGTTGGAGATGATGTAGGCCGAAGGCTCGGTGACCGCCTGGTCGACGGCGACGACGACGATGCCGGCCTTGGTGGCTTCCTCAAGCGCTGACTTGATGCCGGCGGGATCGGCCGGGTTGACGACGATTGCGTTGACCTTGGCGCTGATCAGGTTGCGGATATCCTCGAGCTGGCCGGCGGCGTCGGTGTTGCGATGGGCGATGTTGAGCTTGGTGACCTCGCCGGAGGCAAGCGCCTGCGCCTTGATGGCGCAGATCATCTCCTCGCGCCAGCCATTGCCCTGCACCGTGTTGGAGACGCCGATCGTGTATTTGGCTTCAGCGGACGAGATGCCCACCGAAGCCAGAAACGCCGCGCCGGCAAGCAGCGGGACCATTGCCAGATATTTTTTCATTTCAGTCTTCCTCCACCTTGTTTTCAGTTCAGTTCGAAAAGGGGCCTCATTTCACGAAGGGGCGCAGCACGTCGCGGGCGAGCAGAAAGCCGCGCTTGACGTCGTCGTCGCTTCCCTCAAAGCGCCGGTCCTCGTGTTCGATGATGATGGCTCCGTCGTAGCCGGCGCGGTAGAGGCCGGAGAAGATCACATTCCAGTCGACATCGCCAAGCCCCGGCATGCGCGGCACCTGCCAGCCCATGCCGGCCGAGAGGATACCGCGCTCGTAAAGGCCATCATGATCGATCATCAGGTCCTTGGCATGGACATGCAGCATGTACGGGCCGAATTCCCTGATGAAGCGGGCCTGGTCGATCATCTGCCAGACCAGATGCGACGGGTCGAAGTTCATGCCGACGTCGCCGCCCCATGCCTCGAGGATGCGGCGCCAGATATAGGGCGAATAGGCGATGTTGTGGCCGCCCGGCCATTCGTCGTAGCTGAAGATCATCGGGCAGTTCTCAAAAGCCAGCTTGACGCCGTTGTCGCGCGCATGGGCGATGATATCGGGCCACAGTTTGAGTGCCTCTTGCCAGTTGGCGTCGATGGTTTTTGAGGCGTCGCCGCCGCAGAAGGTGTTGACGACAGGCACGCCCATATGGCTCGCCAGCACGATCACCTTCTTCAAATGATCGACGACGGCCTTGCGGTGGGCGGCATCGGGATGCAGCGGATTGGGATAAAAGCCGAGGCCGGAGATCGACAGGTTCTCTTCCGCCAGTGCGGCGGCGATTTCCTTGGCCTGCGAGGTCGAGGTCGAGGCGGCGTCGATATGGCTGGTGCCGGCATAGCGCCGGGCTGCGCCTGAGGATTTCGGCCAGCAGGCGATCTCCAGCGCCTCGAAGCCGGCAGAACTTGCCCAGTCGGCGACCTCGCCAAGCGGGGTGTCGGCAAACGGTGCGGTGAGCAATCCGAGCTTCATGTGGCCCTCCCGTGGTTCACGACCGGCCTACTATGCCGATTGTGCAGGCCGCTTCAACCGTGTCGCCGCCGGCAATGCGCAAACCTGTCTGACGAATGCCATCGGATCGTCGCAGAGCAGGCCATCGTGAGCGGCTGTGACAGCCGTGCGGAACGGCTGGATTTAGTTAGGCGTCTGACAACAGCAGGACTTCCCTTGGCTAGGCACCAGCCCACTCCCGCAACGACCTGATTCTGCTCTTGTGGGGCGATTTCGGTCGAGCTAATGATGTGTCGGGCTTAGGGGTTTGAAGTGACTGACATCATCACATTCGTGGTTGCTGGCGCGTGGGCGGCAGTTGGATTTGGCGTGATCTGGTACGTCAGAACGAGACCGCCTATCCCTGAAGGTCACGAGGACCCCGATCTGCGAGAATGGCTTGATGGTCAGGTTTAAAAGCCCCAAGCTCAAAGCCCGCCAGAGCGCGTTCGGGGTGCGCCGCTACAGCTATCTTCTTGATTTTACTGGAGTAAATTTCCGCTGGTGGAGCTGAGGTCCACCGAACTGCCGTTTCAAGGCGTCCCACACCATCTTCGGAGACGTTGAAAATACTGGGGTTCTGGATTTAATTGTCTTGGACTGTTTCACCCCGTCCCGTACTATCCCCACTTCGAAATGGGGATAGAAGTGGGGACGATGGCCCGAACGCTGCACAAACTCTCTGATGTAGCCGTGAAAGCGGAAAAGGCTTCCGGCCGCCATAGTGACGGCGGCGGTCTGTACCTTTGGGTTTCGCCTTCGGGCTCCAAGTCATGGCTGTTCATGTGGGCTCGTGACGGCAAGCGCCGGGAGATGGGCCTAGGCGCCTATCCCACAGTCTCGCTCGCTAAAGCCAGGTCGAGGGCCGTGGACTGCCGTTCGGCAGTGGAGGAAGGCCGCGACCCGATTGCAGAGAAGGCTAGGGAAGCCGAGCCGACCTTTGGGGAGTGCGCAGACAAATACATTGCCACCATCAAATCCGAGTGGCGCAACGCGAAGCACGAATACCAATGGAATCAGACCCTCACCAGTTTTTGTGAGAGCATAAGGCCAAAGCGAGTTTCCACAGTCACAACCGAGGACGTTCTCGGAGTGCTGGCGCCTATCTGGATGGTGAAGGCGGAAACCGCATCAAGGCTTCGAGGCCGTATCGAGCGCGTTCTTGAGTTCGCCAAGGTGAAGGGCTGGCGCTCTGGAGAAAATCCAGCCGCATGGCGTGGCAATCTCCGAAACCTCCTGCCCAAGCGCCAGCGGTTGCAGCGCGGCCATCAGCCGGCCATGCCCTACGCTGACGTTCCCGCATTCGTGGGGAGACTTCGAGCGGCCGAGGCCATGGCAGCTCGGGCGCTGGAATTCACAATCCTGACGGTTGCCAGGTCCGGCGAGACGCTCGGGGCGAAATGGCCAGAAATAGATTTCAGGGCAAAGCTCTGGAATGTCCCTAAAGAGCGCATGAAGGCGGGGGCGCCGCATACGGTGCCGCTGTCGAAAGAGGCTTTGGCCGTTCTGGAGTATCTACGCGAGCAACGCCAGGGCAACAAACCCGGCGAATTTGTCTTTACCCGCGACGGTGAGAAGCCCCTATCCAACATGGCGATGATGATGCTGCTGCGGCGTATGAAACAGGCGGCAATTACGGTTCATGGCTTTCGTTCTGCCTTCCGTGATTGGTGCGGCGACGCCACCAGCTTCCCGCGTGAGGTCGCGGAGGCTGCCCTGGCCCATAAGGTCGGGGACGAAACCGAACGTGCCTATCGCCGCTCTGACGCATTGGAGAAGCGCCGCAAGCTGATGCAGGCTTGGGCCGATTATCTCGCCGCGTCGAAAGGCAATAATGTCGTGAAACTCAGAGGATGAAAAATTCTCGAATGGCCCATAGCTGGAACACTCAAAAGGTTCAAAAGGTCTGATCGAAACCGCAGGGATAGGACGGCCATCTGACAAGCCGGTAAGCACCCCGGTTTCCCTGCGGCCCTCAAGGTGCATCGCGAAGGTGCTGCGATGAGTGCTCGTATTGAATTTTGGAGAGATCCAGGCCGGTGGCCTGTCAACATCCCCGGCTTCGTATTCGCAGCCCGCGCGGTTATTGAAGTGGGCCAAGCGGTTTATGGCGAGGCTTGGACCGGGGCCGAGCCAATTTCAAGCGATCCGCTCAACTTTCCCAGAATTCCCCTGCTCGGCGGCAAGCTTGGCCGCCTAACCCAATCGAGCGCGAAACCATGGCACAAGGAAAGCATCAACTCGCTCCTGCGAACGCACCGGCCCGAATTTGGAAGAACGCCGGTCGAGTATCGAGCCTATGGTCCAAAGCCCCTGGTGTTCTCTGAAGATGAATGGTCCGCCGGTTTGGATCTAGCAGAGCAGGCGGACGAAAGCTTGACTGCGTTACGGGCGCGCTTTGATGGCGCTGTTGCGCACATAGTCAGAGCGTGCGCAGAGGGAGAACTGGTTGCTGCTTTGCGTCCCAAAGAGGGAGGCAAGATAAGCGATCCGCTGCCCGCCCACATGTGGCATACCGAACGCGCCGCCGTTCGCTTTTATTGGGGACAGATGAACCCCCACAAGCCATTTGATTCTGGCGTTGGCGGTGACGGCTATCAGTTCGTCTATTTCGACAGGGCGAGCCTTGATAAGTTCAAGGCTACTGTCTCAAAGGCTGGGACCGCCCAGCAGCAACCAAACGAGGCGCCAGGCTCGAAGTCGAAAGCGTTCGAACGCGAGTTTCGCCGCATTGTGGACGCCTCGCCCACTCGCCGAACCCATTCAAAGCAAGATCTTTATAAGCTCGCCCACCCAGTGTCGAAAAAGCAAGTGGACCGTATCCGCGAACGTGTTTTGGCCGGCTATCCCGAGTCAACAATGCGGGCTTGGACGGGAGCGGGGCGCCCCGCTCAGGAAATCGATGCGGGGTAATCGATTCTACCTTTGAGAAATCGCCTCGCTAATCGACGCGCAAATTAATCGCGCCCCCGTTTTTATGTATTCGTCTCTTTGTCATCCTCACACCATGCACAAACGTCCACGTGCATCCAAATGGAGACAAAGATCAGATGACCACAATATCAGTCGATATCGCCAATGCTGTGAGCATGTCCGGCATTAGCCGGAGCGGCCTCTATAAGCTATTTAAGGCCGGTAAAATCACACCACGCAAGAACGGCAAGCGGACGCTCGTATTGGTATCCGAGCTTCAGAGCTACGTTGAATCTCTTCCGAAGGTGGGGGGATAAGACGATGACCCTACAAATGGAAACGGCCAGCCTGGCAGGGCTGACCGGTTCGGTAGATAGAAATGCTGTCGCGGCATCTCTTTACCAAACTCACCCCGAAACGGCAATTGCAATTGATGATGGTTCATATGCCGTCGCAGTCATTGCAGCGCGCTTTCGAGTTCCTTCGGCAACTGCATTTGAGGTTTGCCGGTTGGCAGGTCTGGGGGTGCGATGATGGCTCCCCGCCCCCTACTTCCGGCCCTTACTGCCCAACGCGCAAGGGCTCTGCTGATCTACAATCCGGAAACCGGCGCTCTGAATTGGCGCGTCGCTCGCCCGGGCACCCTCAGTGGTGCGCTAGCAGGCACGCGGACGAGTGAAGGTTACACTCAAGTCGAGATCGACTACCGACTCTACAAAGCGCACCGCGTTATCTGGCTCATTATGACTGGCAAGTGGCCGACCCATCAGGTCGACCACAAGAACGGCATGCGTGCCGATAATCGTTGGATAAACCTTCGAGAGGCGACGCCGCTCCAGAACGCTCGCAACCGCCGGCCAGGTAAGCGAAACAGCAGTGGCAGGGTCGGCGTTACGCAGACTGCTAGTGGTCGCTGGCAAGCCTTCATCGGTCTTGATTTACAAAACTGCGTACTTGGGACCTTTGGTAGCTTCGACGAAGCGGCAGCTGCACGCACAGCGGCAGAACAATACCATTACGGTGAGTTTTCGGCAGAGAGGAGCGGCGCGACATGAGCCGCGAATTCTCAAAGATCAGTCCGAAGGTTTGGCGATCAAGGAAGTTTCGGGCGCTGCCTACTGACGATGCCAGATACCTACATATGTTCTTGTTGACCAGCGAGCATCAGACCAGCGCGGGCTGTTTCAGAATGCCTGATGCCTACGCCGCTGCCGACCTGGGATGGCCGGTCGAGCGGATGGAGAATGCTCGTCGACACCTGGTAGAGGGCGGCTTGCTCGCCTTCGACCCCGATACAGACGAGTACTTCGTCATTGGCTGGTTTGGCCACAACAAGCCAATGAACGTCAGCCATCAGAAATCCATCGTTCGCGTAGTCTCCGACATCGAAAGTGATGCCGTGCGCGAAATAGCCGAAGCCGAACTGCAACCGGCCCTGATCCCAAGCACCGTGGAAACCATCAACGGTTCAAGGCTTGGGAACTCGTCCTACATGACCAGGAGAGCCTCATGACCCCACACAATCCCGACACTGTGTCGAGACCCTGTCGACATAAGGAGACTGAGACGGAGACAGTCACACGAGACGGAGAAGAGACTGGAACCGAGAATTCTACAGAAAAGGAGACTTTTACTAAGACCGTCAAAATCGCGAACGAACGCATTCCCTCATCGTCGGCAAGAGGCTTTGGAGGGAAGAAAGGACGCAAGCCTTCAAGAGCAGCGCTCTACGACCTCAAGGCATCAAGAAAAGATTGCCACTCCTACGAATGGCCAGAGCCGCTGTTCGCTTTGCGGGAATGGCTCCGCAAGCATGGCGTTGATGTCGGTGCGCTCAAGAGCGAGCGACAGGCACTATGGCTGGCAAAGAGGCTTGGCCGCCAGGGCAAGAAGATGCCGCATCGTCTGGCCCCGCTGTTCCCTGCCCTCTGGAAGGTGCAGCGCACGCTCTGCCCGGTGATGCCTGCGAAAGGTCAGAATGCCGCCATGTGCTTGGGGGTGCCAGCATCGAAGGAGCGCGGAACATTTGGGCCGGCCTCACCGATTCGAACTGTCAGCATCG
The DNA here is from genome assembly GCF_055811735.1 of Mesorhizobium sp. WSM4850. Classification (NCBI taxonomy): domain Bacteria; kingdom Pseudomonadati; phylum Pseudomonadota; class Alphaproteobacteria; order Hyphomicrobiales; family Phyllobacteriaceae; genus Mesorhizobium; species Mesorhizobium sp. WSM4850. The sequence continues at coordinate 87,087 of NZ_JBVVPV010000022.1, forward strand.
CTGCCTATCTCGCCGAGAAGAGAGAGGGGGCTTAGCCCGATGTTGGAAAGCACGGAAAATGCTGCATGCAGTCAGGCGGCGAACCTTCAAGAGGTTCAAAAGCCCCTCACCCTTCAGCAGGCGGCGGGGATTGCCGGGGTTTCGCCCGATACGATTGCCAGATGGTGCAAACGATACGGGATTGGGAAGCAGTTGCATCTTAAGGCGCCGTGGCGGGTCGATCCTGTCGGACTGTCTATTGTAGCTGCCGGAGACAGTTTCGCGTTGCACCAGTATTCCCAACGCGAGGCTAGGGCGTGTACTCATAAACGACGACCAGTCGATGAACGGTGAGGGGCTAGTACGTTTCATCGGTTGCCCATGCCTTTGCTCAATCGCCCCTTGGGACCACCAAAGGTGGCTATTGAGCAAACTAGCCGACGCAGGCTTGAGAACTCATCGATTCAGGGCAGCGGGTTCGGCTTGTCACTGAGCGTGCGCAAGTACGCGATCAGGTCGACCCGTTCGGTCTCGTCCGAGACACCAGGCATCTCCATGTAAACGCCCGGCGTAGTGGCCATGGGCTCAAGCAAAAATTTGTTCAGGTCCTCGTACGTCCATACACCCTCCCAGCTCAGCAAGGCGTCGGAGTAACGCATATCTGCCATAGTTGCCTTGTCGCGGCCGACGACGCTCCACAAGTTCGGTCCTATTTTGTTCCCTCCCGTTGGCTCGGCGTTGTGGCAAGGCCCACACACGCGGGTGAAGTAGGTTCGGCCTTTCTCGACATTGGCAGAAGCCAACTTCATCGAGATCGGGGCTGGAGTTGGCAAGACGACGCCGTGTGACATGAGGTAGTCGGCAACTTCGCGTTGCCCCCCGCGTTTTGCCATATGGAGTGGTGTCTTGCCGTCCTCTGCCCTCGCATTCACGTCCGCGCCAGCCTCGACCAGTGCCTTGACGCAGTCGAGACAACCGAGATTGACGGCGGCATGAAGGGCGGGTTGGCTGCTGCCGTCGGCATTTGGATCTGCGCCCCCATCCAGCAATAGATTCAAGAGATCGATCTTGTCTATCCCCATGGCCGCCATCAGCGGGGAACCAAGAGCCGTCTGGGCGTTGACGTCCGCACCCCGTTCCATGAGCAGTTTTGCTGCTTGGATGTGGCCCATAAAGACCGCGAGATAGAGCGGCGTTGCGCTTCCATCACTCTCATCTACATCAGCGCCCGCATCGAGCGCCGCCGTGATAGCCGCGACATCGCCCTCCATGGCGGCGTCGTGGATGGCGGCGGCATGCGATACAATCGGAATGTGCAAAAGCAGCAGTGGAATGAAAAGCAAGGACACGCGCATTTGGCATCTCCCAAGGCAAGCCGCAGTAAGCGTCAAGCTTTCAAGACTGCAAAAGTATAGGCGAATGCCTGAATTTAATAGCCCTTGAAAGAATGAAAGTTTTCAGGAATCGGCCTACATACTCGGTGTCGAAGAGTTCGCGCTCTAGCTTGTAAACTCTTAAAGGAAGGCGGCTCAGATGCCGCCTTTTTTGATGTGTCGGTTTGCGGATTATGCCGCACATTGCCGATGATGCGGAACGCCAGCGCCAGCCGCCACTGATACATTTCCTGTGTTCGCCGCAGGAGATCGAACCATGCGCCTCAGCGCAGCGATGATAGAAAACATCCGGCTTCGGGTTACGCAGGAAGAGAAGTCTGCACTTCGCGCCGCAGCAATGACGCGAGGCCTCACGCTGTCGGAGTACATTCGAGAAGCAGCTTCGCAAGGCTCTCAGCGGGCAGCAGCGTAGCATGTCCCACTTTGCCGCCCCTCCAATGACAGAGACGGCAAACCCGGTTGCAAAGCCGTATGAGCCGACAGCGCGGGAACTTGCATCACAGGCCGCCTACGCTAAGCGCCGCGAGAACAGGCGTCCGGTTCCGCAAATAAAAGTCTCGATCAGCGACGATGGTGGTAAGCGCATCGCTTCGCTCGCGGTGGATCACCCTGACCCCGCACTCGGCTATGAGCTACTGGCCGAAGCCATAGGGGCCGATAGTGGCACTTCCCTTGCCGGCACTCTCGATTCACTGGCCAAGGCTGCTCAGGTCGGCTCCGTGGTACGTGAGGGGGAAATGAATTATGCCCTCTCCATGGTATGCGGGCTCCGACCGAAGGATCAGATCGAGGCAACGCTAGGTGTCCAGATGGCCGCCATCCACCTCGCCACGATGAATACCGCTATGTTCATGGGACAAGCCAAGACGTGGGAGTTGAGGGAATCGCAGGAACGGGCATTAAACCGCCTCGCCCGTACGTATGTGGCCCAGGTCGAGGCTCTGAAGCGCTATCGCAGCAAGGGAGAGCAGCGCGTGATTGTCGAGCGCGTGAACGTTGAAAAAGGCGGCCAGGCCATCGTCGGCAACGTCGCCCATAGGGGCGGGGTAGGTGAAGAAAAATGATCGATAACCCCATGAACCGCGCACCGCGTTGTCACGCTCGCAGCAAGCGCAGCGGGATTGGCTGCAAAGCTCCGGCTGTACGTGGCCATCGCGTCTGTCGCTTCCATGGCGCTGGCGGTGGAGCACCCAGAGGCGCCGCGCATGGCCTTTATCGCCACGGGCGATTCACTTGTGAAGCGATCGAGCAGCGCAGAGAGATTTCCGCGCTGATTGCGGAGGCGCGGGCGGCGGCCGCGGTGATATGAGTTTGGACCTACTTCGCCAATCATCCAGTGAAGTTATCGCCGACGCTTTCGCCAAGTCTATCAAACATTCCGGCCCCTTTGGTACGAAATCGTACATTGTTTTTTTCCGGGAAGGTGCAACAAATGGCAGCTTGGGCAGCGGCTCGGGGAGACCCTCGGGTGAACGTTAAGACGACCAACGGTCGCACAGTCAGGGACCTTGTTACGGAGGTCATCGTGGCAGCGCCATACGGCGGAATCGTCTCCGTTAAGGCCACCATAGCAGCGGTGCGCGAAGATGGCCCCCATTGGGAAGTGACCGACTGTGATCTGATCGAGCTTATCGTGGCAGCGGCTCCGGCATTTGGGCGCGCGGTAGCCTTCGACCAAAGCGAATGATCCTCTAATGGCTCCCGGTTGATCAGCCAGTCCTTCGCGCTCAGAAATTTGTTCCAAACATTCCGACCAACCAACTACCGGAACAGAAGACACCGGGGGGACATTTAGAGAAGAGGACGTTAGCAACCCATTGTTGAGGAACCTCTTATGAACCCGACCGAATTGCAGGCGATCAGCGACACGCTGATGCGGGTAGTGACGCCAGAGATGACACCGAAACAGCTCCTGAAGGCTGCAAAGAAGGAGCATCCGGAAGCGTCGAAAAAGGACATCGCCCGTGCGGCGTTCTTCTCGATTATTTCCAACGCTGATCAAGACATCGGCAAGTCCAGGAATTTGCAGGCCTTTGCGTTGGCGGAGCGAACCCAACAATCTGATTAAGATTTGATGGTCGACATACGTGGCCCTAGGTCCCAAAACATTCGTGACTCCTAACGGAACCATTCCGTGACCTGCGAGTTGCGGCTCGGGCGGGGTTGGGACATGGCGACATGGCAGAGCGTGATGCAGCGGGCCATAAGACCCTTGCCGACGCCGTTCGGGAGCTGATCGGCACCGAAGACAATCGTCATCACGTACACAAGCTGCTTGGGCTGGAGGTCGAACCAGAACTGCCGCCAACGCTGGCATCATTGCTTGAGGCGATCGGCAAGGCCGGTCGGGACGAAACTCCATAGCTGCCCTGACGGGTCCTGCCAAGGGGGAGCCCGCCGCCGTTGAGGGAACAACGACGGACCCCACAGCGGCTGCATTCCACGGAGAATCTACCGCCGCGATTCTAAACCCGCGCGGGCCTACATCGATCGATGATCTACCGGATTAACTGGGAACTAGTCGCCATGCTGCTCGCCGCGGCCTTCATTCTGGCGTTGTGCCTGCGTCCTTTAGCTTGCGGGCTCAGGTGGTTCTACCTCGGCTTCATTGCCGGGGGCTTCTGCGTCCTTTTCGAACTGCGTTGCGGATGGCAGAGGACTAAGCCAGCTTTCGCGACGTACGGTCCAGAGTTCGTATTCGGGTGTTAGGTCCGATGGTACCTCGTCGAGGGCCCCGATCATAACCTCCACTTCGTCGTCGCGGATCGACGGCACGCGTCCGCCGCAAGTCGAGCAGAAGCTTCTGCCCGCGTACGTACTGGTGAAACCCGTCATTTGCTCAAATGCCCCTCGGGGCCACACTGCAAACGCAGAGAAAATCGACCCGCTGGCTTTGCGGCAGTCGCTGCAGTGGCAAATGCCAACCCGAAGCGGATCGCCGGTCACGCGAAACGTTACGCCGCGGCAAATGCAGCTACCAGTTCGAACTTGCGCGACTTGGTCCACCACGAGCGTTCTCCCGACCGCTTCAACGGCAAGGAGGGCGAAAACGTTCCACCTTCCCCAAAGGGCCGCCGACCGGTCTCTCAACCCGGCTCCTTCCGTCGGCGCTTTTTGCGAACGCTGATCAAGACATCGGCAAGTGCAGGAATTTGCAAGCGTTTGCGTTGGCGGAGCGAACCCAACGCCGGCTTCACCTGTTTGGCCGATGCGCTGTCCAGAAGCTGCCCTAGTCGGTCGGCAGCGGAATCTTGGCAGAGGGTATGGGCGACCGGGAAACCTTCCTCTCGTTAAAGGCATAGCGCCGCAATAAGCCGCCGTGCCGGAAGTGCCAAGCGCCCGGCTCCTGCAATTTCCGAGGTCCTAGTGAGGGTGGAACTTTAGAGAGTTCTAAAAATTGTCTGTGACCAGTGGGCATGGCCCCCCGCTTGCCCGCTGCAGATCGGGATGCGGCCCGATCGGGGCCCGCGCGCTCCGCCAGAGGCGCGGGCTTCTCTCGCTTTTCTCCGTGAAGAGCGGGGCAGAGACGTCGCGCGAACAGACATTGGATCAAAAGCCGGCTCACGGGAAATCGAAATGCTGCCATTCCGCGCATCGATGGACCCGACATTGACCCTCAAGCGTCTGGACATAGGAGGCGACGGGCACGGCGGGCCGGTCGCACTCATTGCCAAATTGGCGGACATATCGATCATAGGTGTTGCGGCCGGTGGTCAGGACGACTGCGCGCCGGCTCTGGATCAGCTGCTGCGTCTGTTCGCAAGTCATGGTGCGCGCATCCGGCCGGGCGTAAGCCATGCTTGTGGCGGCGAACAGGATCGCCGCGGCTGTCGATACGATTGGGCGAGCTGGCATGGCACATCCTCACAAGGGTCGTACTAACGCGCACCGTCGCCCGTGGTTCCGCACCTTCACCCGAAGCCGCATCTCAAGCAAGGGGCTGTTACTGCGGCGGCAAAGTGGTTGAAGGGTTCCAGAGGAGCGGCGTGTGCTTTTGGGAGTCTATGCAGCCCGCCTTACCGATGTACGGCGGGCTTTTTTGTTGTTTGGGGGGAACACGATCTGGCGACAATGGTTCGGTGCGGCAACAAAGCGCCGTACCGTCAGACCGAAGACAGGGAATGCGGGAAAGGCAAGGCTTAACCGATAAAGAAAGACACGACCGACAGGAGCGCACGTCGGATGCTGCGCGGGCATTAATAGACATTGAGCGCGTCGCACGAGATGCAAAGACGGCTCGGCTGCGGGAGCAACGACTTAAAGCCGAGACTGCTCTCCCTGCTGCATCGGCACCGAAACCGAAGCGGAATTCGAAGACCAAGAAGTCGTAGTAGGCGCGCTGCACCTGGCGCCCATATGCACCGATCGGCCCGCGTCCTTTCTCATGGGGCGCGGGCTCTGCTCACACACGGAACACCAGGCGCGGGTGCGCGTTTCGCCGGCATGAGGCAACTTCTCAGTGAGTTGGCCGCTTTGGCAGACCCAGGTTTTTGGGTCGCGCTAGCGGTTGTTCTGGTTCCCTACGCCATCGGTGTCGCACTGCTGGTCTGGGTGGCTGGTTGACGGTTGATTTTGTCGTTCCCGACAGCCGCCCTTTCCCTTCCCACGCCGTTGGGGTTCGCGCCTTTGTCAAAATTCTACATTAAGAAGCTTGGAACATAGGTGAGGCAGAGAACATTGTTGGCGCCATGGACAAGAACGATGGCGACAATCTTCCTGAGTGGTTTCCGGGCGAGCTGCCCGAGGATCCAGTGATCCGAGCCGATATCGCGAAAAGAATTTCGAGAGAAACTGAGAGTAAAATTGGGCCGCACGGTTTGGTGGTCACGAAGGCCAGGAGGCGGGATCGCAATCTGGTCGAGGAACTGGAAGAAACTGATGCCGCCCTCGACAGCCAACCGTCCGTAGTTCCGTTTTTCCTGGTTCTGTATGCGCTCTCAATGCTGGGCTTGGTAGGGTACGCCATCGCTAGTTGGTATCTTACATAGCGCGCTTTGAGTTTCCGTTGCGCGCGATTGGGAACAAGTGCGAAATAGGGAAGTTTGGCGTAAGGAGCTTTCCTATGGCTGACGAACAGGATAGGGCGCCGAACAACATTGATATCGTCGTTCGACGGTTGGTCAAAGAAACCGGCATCACCGAAGAACAGGCCCGAGAGCTTATCGTCTTCCTCGGGCTCCATTGGGCATCGTTGCTCCGGGAAGCAAAGGCTCTAGCTGCCAAGCGCTAGGCATTCGTTAGATATAATCGCGGCCCCATCGTGAAAGACTAGGCGTCTCGCACGCTGAAAGGCGCGGCGGTTTTTTGGTTGCCCGAGATTCTCCTGAATCGTATTATGTTTTAGCCGGAGGGGGGTGGTATGCCGATTTATCGAAAAGCCAAAGAATCTGGCGTCTTCAGTGCATCCGAAGTAGCTACGCTGGGCCGTGTGTTCGACCGGCTCAAGAGGGAGGGCGACCCCGTACATCTACGTGAGGCCCTCGCGTCCCGGATCCTTGCAAATTATGCGGCCGGTATCACTGACGAGGACGAACTCGTCTTAGCGTCAAAACTGCCGTTAGGTCGGTAGACGCAACGCAAAGCCCCCACAGCCCCGACGAACTTCATGCAACCACCGCCATGTCTTTGCGTTTAGCCACTTCAATTCTGGAGAGCGACAAAGATGCCGGCGTTTATACCGATTACGATCTACCTGAATCACAGATCGATGCTGGTTGCGTCGATACCTGATGCTGAGACGGCGCTTCAGCAACCATGGCCATTTATGGACAAGCCGTCCCGACTTGAGGCAATCCGAATGGTCGAGGAATGCTTGGCCGGACATTGCAGTCACCATGCCGCGTTCGCTGCCTTCGAGGCGGCCGCTTCTGAACAGGGCCTTCTCAAGCAGAAGCCTCCAAGCGTAGGCCTCAGGAAGTTCGACGGGGTTGCCGAAGACCTGCTGTGAGGTGATTGCCGCCCACTTGACCTTGATCGCTGACAGGCCTCGCCCAGCCGGACTGGCCAGCCTGATCGGACCACCCGCCAAATCGAGGAATGGCGGGTGGTCCTTTATCAGCGCAGGAAGGGACTTAGCTGCGCAGATCTCAAGTGGGGTGGCCCTACCTAGCTAACGATGATTCCTATCGCCAGGAACGTGATCGATACGGCGAACACCGGAGCGAGTAACCAGCGAGCTTGGTGGATACTATTCTCCATGGTCTCTCTCCTGTGAGCACATGGCGAGCAACGAGTGCTGGCAGTCCCGGTTCCGGGCTGCGCCCCGTCCTAGCCCCTATGCGGACAGCAATGTCAGACTTAGGTCCGACCTTTGAGCAGACCGAAGCCCAATCAGGGAACGTTTGCGGCGGCCTGAGGTTGGGTGGGGCTGGCACGACGAGCCGTTCAGCGGAACTCACGCAAGGAGCCCATTATGAGAATGCATCTTTCAACTTTCGCCGCGGGATTTCTGCTGCTGGCAGGCATCGGCGCCGCTGCCGCGCAGGACGTAATCATCGAGCCTGAACAGGAGACGGTCATCAGGGAATATGTGAAAAAGCAGCCGCTCGCGTCGGTGAAAATCCCCGGAGTGGAGCTCAATATCGGCTCAACCCTGCCCGAGACGGTCGAGCTCCATGAAGTCCCCAACACCAAATACCGCACCGTTGTCGTCGACAACCGAACCGTTGTCGTTGACCCGGGCACACGCAAGATCATCAAAATTATCGAATGACGAATGCGACTGGGAGGACAGCCCGCCGTGCCGAAAGGTGCGGCGGGAAGCCATCAAGGGAGGAATGTGATCGCCATGTCAAACCGTGAGATTGGAGCGTCTCAGGCGCTGCGAATGCGCGTGGCCGACCTCAATGAGAGGATGCGCGGCGCCCGGATTACCGAAAGTGAACTGAAGGCCTTTCAAAAGGTCGCAGCCGTAATGGAGGACGGCAAGGGCAGAATCGATGCCGACGATTTTATTGCTGCATCCTTTGTGGTCGAGACGCTGGACTAACCAGAGCCGCCGTTAAGCACTCAAGAAAGCGAAGCGCTGCAATGTCCCTCTCTCCCAGCCTTTTCTCTGTTGGCCTGACTTTCCAATGCCCGCAGTGCAACTTCACCGTCATCAGGAACGGCAGCTGGTTTCAGGTCGTTTCCCATTACAAGTGCGAGGGGTGCGGACGCGAGATCCGGATTACCTACCCCGACAAAATTGCGATCTTCCAGAAGCACGCGCACTTGGCCACGACCCCGCCGGGAGCCGCGGAACCACGTTCCGTTCACTTTGGCTAGCCCGTCCCGTTTGCCGGCCAATGATAATTTCAGAGGTAGGAGAGGTAGCCATGGCTGGCGATCCAACCGTTCTTAACTCAGGCGGAAATGGCGGCGGCACCCTCATGGGTATCCATTGGTTTCACCCTCCGGTCTACATCGGAACCGACCGACTTGGGTTCACCTACGTATGTACCAATGTCGAGGGTGCCGCGGCGGAACTCATGAAGTGGACCAAGTGGGGACCTAAGTGGAAGGAGGCCATCGAGGCCTGCGTCGCTCTCATTAAAGGCGAGCGCACGCCCGACGATGTAAGAAAGGCGTTCGAGGCCGCGGCCGAGGAGGAGGGGTTGCTACGCTCCACTAATTAAGTTCGAGCGGCCCGACAGCCCCTCAAGGATCACGAGTAGCCGCCGGGCCTGACCGGCTGGGGTTTGGGGCGGTCGCCGGCTAGTTCTACCATAAGCTCTACATTCATCATTGCTAATTTAGTAAAATGGTCACGTTCCGTTCCACTGGCTGTCAAATCGGATGAGCCTAGAGTCAATTTGGTGCCTAAACGAGTGAGTGCCGGCGGCCGGCTTGAGTTCATTCCTCCGATGATGCCTACCTTGGTCGCCAAGCCGCCCCAAGGCGATGACTGGATGCATGAAGCCAAATTCGACGGCTACCGCTCCCAGATCATCATCGACGCCGGCGCCGCTCGGATTTTCACCCGCCGCGGACTCGACTGGACCTCCAAATACCGCGATCTGGCCGAGGCAGCCAAAGGTCTCAACGTACAGAACGCCATCATCGACGGCGAAGTCGTCGTCTTGAATGAGGCTGGCCTTTCGGACTTTGCCGCGCTGCGCAAGGCAATCACCAGGCGCCAGCACGACCTCTATTTCGTCGCGTTCGATCTCCTGCATCTCAACGGCCACGATCTGCGCGACATGGTGCTGGAGGACAGGCGGGAAATCCTGGCCGGTCTCATAGGGTCTGACAGCCGCATCCAGTTCAGTGAGACCATGCCAGGCGAGGCTAATGCGATCTATCATCTGATCGACGCGGCCGGCCTGGGCGTCGAGACAGCAAATATCGCAGCGGCCCGACCACCAATTGGCTGAAAACCAAGTCCTTCACCGAAAGCGAGTTCGAGCTACTTGGCGTCGAACGCGAGAGGGGCAAGCCGGCTTTCGCCCTCATGGCCGAGCCCGGCACCCGCAAATATGTCGGCAGTGCGTTCGTGAGCGTCAACCGCGAGATGCGGGAGCGGCTCTGGAAACGGGTGCAGGAACACGCCGGGCCACCGCCCAAGGACATGCCAAAGCGGCCGGCAACGCAGTGGGTCAAGCCGGGGATCAAAGCTCGCGTGAAGCATCTAAGGGGCGAGGAAGACCTTCGACACGCGTCGTTGCAGGATTTCTGGGAGGAAGCGGCTGACGACGGTTAGGCCGTCAGCTCTTGGTGGGCTGAACCATCAGCACCAGTTAGCATACTGCTATGCGATTCTTGGCCCTTGTTAGAACTTATAGGCAATGGCGGCGCGAACGACGCTGAAGTTCGTCTCCACGTCGTATGGATCAGCACCAGCACCATCGAAGCCAAAATCTTCCTCGCCAAGATCGACGTAGAGGTATTCTGCGCGTGCACTCCAATTGCTATTGAACGCATACTCCAGGCCGCCTCCGACCGCATAGCCTGTTTGGAACTTGCTCTCGTTCTCGCCAAAGACGTGCTCATCAATCTCCACATCGCCCATCGCGACGCCGGCGGTGAAGTAGGGTAGCCAGCGATCAAAGGCAAAGCCGACCCGGCCACGGATCGTGGCGAAAGCATCTAAGCTAGCTTCGGCACCGAGGCCGCCGGCGAATCCGCCTGGCGAGAATTCTTCCTCAAAGCCGAGATAATTGATATCGCCTTCAATACCAAAGACCCATTGCCCGTACTGATAGTTCGCACCCACCAGGACACCGCCGGTGAAATTGCTGATGTCGGCGTTTCCGAGAATTCCGATGAAGTCGCCGTCAACATCCCCGAATGCCCCGCCCGCGTTTGCGCCGGCATAGAAGCCTGTCCATGAATATGGGAGATCCATGGAGGCCACCGGTTCTACCACATCTGCTGCATAGGCCCCGGTTACGCTCATGGCCGCAGCCAAGAAAATTCCTGAAAAAATCCGCATAAATTCGCCCCTCGGTCAAACCACTCTCGTATGGGTTGTAACTCAAATGTTGAAAATTGCTGTGTCAGAATAGCCACATAGTTGATTAATTAGCATGACCGTCCGTCGCCTTGGCGGTCTGATTCATCACGCCTCCTCACAGAAATTGTTCACCGTCGGCGCGGTGCTCGAAACAGAACCAGTGCGGCGTCTGCCGCGGCCTGGCAAAGCCCCATCCTGCATTCTTGCCGCAGCCGGGGTGCTCGCACCTATGATGCTGAATGCCGGGCCGGGTAACGGGCTCCATTGCACCGGGAAGGCGGATAATCTCGTCGCTCATAGCAGCGCTATCGGTTCGATCATGTGCGGGCTGTCATTCGGCTTCCCGTCTTTCACGGTCGCGTTCACATCCCGGCTCACTTGGTAGAACTGCAGTTGGCCATTCAGGTTGAGATCAACCAGCTGCTTTGCTGCTTCCGCTAACGTCCCCGGATCTAGCCAAGCCTCATAAGCGGACTGGTCGAGGATGACGGGCTGGCGCTCGTGGATCTGGTTCATTGGGTCAGAAGCCGGCCCGGTGATGATCGTGCAACTCGTGACTTCGAGTTTGGAATTGTAGGCCCAGAGTCCCGCAAATGAGAACGGTTGATGCTCCGGCAGAAAGATGTGCCAAGGATGGAACTTCTTGTCGGCCGGCCATATCGTCCATTCGTAAAATCCGTCGGCAGGGACCAGGCAGCGCTTCGACTGGAAGGCATCTTTGAATGCGCCGGACGTATCGGCCGTTTCGATCCTGGCGTTGAACATCACCGCCTTGGGCATTTCCTTCGCCCACCATGGCACCAGCGACCACCGTCCTTGGCGCAGCTTATGATCCCCATTCTCGCCGGCCGTGACGAACGGCACTTCTTCCGTGGGCGCGATGTTGTAGCGCGGCGCGTCGTTGCGGCCGATTTCGGCGGGTGCGGTCAGTCGATATAGCCGGTGGATCCCCGACCATGGCATATACCTGGTGAAACGTGCGCACATGCCGTTGCCTCAATTGCGCAGGATCTCAGGGACGCTCAGCGGCCCGAGATCGAGAATTCTCTTGTACTCGCCCGTTCGGCGCCAGACTCCTTGTGCCTTGCCATTTTCCCGGTCGCGCTTTGGATCGAACATCACGCCTGGGAAACGGTCAAGGAACGCCTGTGCGGAGGCCTCGTCCGTGAAGCAGTAGAGCCGCCAGTTTTCATATCTGTGGTCCGGCCATATCGCCTGCACCAGCCTTTTCCTTGGGGCCAGCCTGCGCTCTTCGCAAAATTCCCGGATCAATGTGAAGCTGCGCCCCGTGCATAGGTCGTCAGGCAGAGCGACTTGATGCGGCCACTCGCGATCGATCCGGGCAGGCGAGGGGCCACGGTTGCGCATCATCCCGTGCTTCCTGGTGCTGCTGGGCCAATAGTGAACGAAATGAGAACAAAAATGTCAAGGGCGCCTTGACCGGCGAGGAAAATGTTCCTTTTCTATTGGCATGGCGCACGATCCGATCGACACGCTGGGCAAGGCGACCCGGCATAACATGCTCGTCAAGGCGGAATGCAGCTGCGGCAATGTTCGCTACTGCCGTTCGGCCGACCTGATGATGGTCTACGGCGGCGGTGTCGACCCACTGAAGCTCAAATTCGACTGCAGCCGCTGCAAGCCGACGGTGAAGATCACTTTGCTCGAGGTTCACCCCGAACACCTGCCAAAGCGCCTGATGATCCACAAGCCGATGAAGATCGACGGCAAGATCCATTGGACCACCGAGCGGTTCCGGGGATGATTTGTTGAAGTTGGCGGGCGCTTGGGGAGCGTTGGGGTAGATTGCCTGTAGGGCGCCGGCCGGCAGATGGGGTCCGCAGATGGAACCCTACGAACCTTGGGGATTCAATCGACGACATTTGCCGTCGAGTATGGTCCAGTCGGCATAGCAGCGTCCGACGCCGGCCGCGCTAACCGCGCGTCCTGGCTTTCGGTTCCGGCGCGCTTTCCGATGGGTTTGCTAGCAACCTCCGATCGCGTGCCACCAGCAACTTCTTTTTTCGTGCGAGCAGTTTATCGCGATTTCCATTTCGGTCATGCTTCACGGCAATCGCGTAGTCGGCCCTGTTCGTTCGATAGTCTTCGTTTTGCACAGACATGTTTCTATCTCCCGATACGGAACATGAACGCGCCACAACGGCAAGCAGTTCCGAAAACAGCATTCAGAACGCATATCGAGAATGGTGAGGTGCAATAACTTTAATCTACCATGTCGCGCAGTGACTTCTTGCGCTTCTGCGGCCGTATTTCTCCACCAGCCTGATCTTGTCGATGTCGACCGTCACCAGTGCTCCCAGGTCGACGGTCACCCTGCCGGTTTCCTCGTCTATGCGCGTGACCTCGCAGGTAAGCTCGATCTGCTGCCCCTTCTTCACCTTCGTATGGTCAATGATCGAATGCGGGAAGTCGTAGGTCGGGATGGAGACGCTGACGCGGTCCTCAGTGACCCGTCTGCGGACGGTGGCCTTGATTGCCACCAGATCTCCAATCCCAATTCCCCGCGAGCGGCTTGCCTCTGTGGCCGGTCCCAAGGTTGTCAGTTCTGACCCGCTTCATCTCTTCGGAGCCATCGGAATGAGCACACTAGTGGTGAAACCTGACGCCCGGTACCCGCAGGGTATGGCAGGAATCGACCCGGAGAGCTTCATGTAGCGAAATAGGAGGAAGGGCGGTATTTTGAGCGATTGAGTCACCTCGGAGGATGCTCATGTCTCTAGATGTCATTGGCGCGGGCATGGGTCGCACCGGCACGTATTCGCTGAAACTGGCATTAGAGCATCTTGGATTCGGGCCTTGCCACCATATGGCAGACGTGAATGCCAACCCCGAACAGAAAGAGCTGTGGCGCGCCGCGGGCCAGGGACAACTCCCGAACTGGGATCTGGCATATGCCGGCTATCGTTCCGCTGTCGATTGGCCAACGGCGCATTTCTGGCGCGAAGTGAGCGATCACTACCCTGATGCAAAGGTTGTTCTCACAGTTCGTGACCCCGAAGCCTGGTATGACAGCGTGGCGCAAACAATAGGACTTTCGATGGACGCTGCCAGCAATGACCCACGGTCCTTCGGTGTGGCAGTAGTTGGCAATGGTGTCTTTGGAGGTCGCTTTAATGACCGTCATCATGCAATCGCCGTCTATGAAGAACATAACGCAACGGTGAGAGCAACGCTGCCGCCCGAGCGCCTTCTTACTTATCAGGTCTCCGAAGGGTGGGGGTCGCTTTGTGCCTTTCTCGGTGTACAATTGCCTTCGGAACCGTTTCCCCGAACCAATTCGACTGCCGAATTTCGTGCTCGCATGGGGCGCTGAACGACCGGTTGCCACCGGGAGCCGCCTTCTGCGCCGGGTACCAAGCGTCAGGTTTTCACCACTAGTGGTCATGGTCTGAGGGTTGAGTCCCGTTGGCTCATTTCGCGGGAAGATCTTCGGCCGTCGACGCTTCGATGC